>CAZPKI010000008.1:4168-28911 GCA_964587015.1 uncultured Limnohabitans sp. | reverse complement strand
ATAAAATAGCAGCTGAAGTCTTGGATGATTCTTATGCTACGGATGTGACTGGACCTTCTAAAGAGTTTAGAGAAAGCTCCAATAGCTTGTTGTTTGCTTTTATTTTTGCCTTGGTTTTGATCTACTTGGTACTCTCTGCTCAGTTTGAAAGTTTTGCCGATCCATTGACCATCATGTTTACAGTGCCTTTGGCCATTTTTGGTGCCTTAGCCACACTCTGGATATTTGATTTCACCTTGAATATTTTTAGCCAGATTGGAATCATCATGCTTATAGGCCTGGTGACCAAAAACGGAATTTTGATTGTTGAATTTGCCAATCAACGAAAGGAGCAGGGGATGGATGTGGAGCAAGCGATTTTTGGAGCAGCAGTGTCCCGTTTCCGTCCAATTTTGATGACCAGTTTGTCAACCATTTTAGGAATTCTTCCAATTGCTTTGGCTTTGGGTGCTGGGGCAGAGAGCAGGGTGCCAATGGGAGCTGCAGTTATTGGAGGTCTTGCCTTTTCTACAGTCTTGACTCTCTTTGTTATTCCAGGGGTGTACACCTATCTTACTTCCAAAAAAGGCGTTTTAGCAAAAACAGTATGAAAATAGGAACACTTTTACTTGCATTCCTGCTACCAATCCTTCCGGTATGGGCTCAAGTACAGGAACCGCTAGATCTTGAAAAAGCGCTGCAACTAGGGTTGGAAAATAACCTCCAAGTGAAAATTGGCGTCGAAAATCGGAATCTGCGAGAGCTCGATAAAAAAATAGCTGCAGGGAGTTTATTTATGCCTTCCTTAAATGCAAACTACCTGCGCAGTTTTGCTACTGAAGATGTGACCCAGACTTTTGTCAGTGATCCTAAAAACCCAAGAGAAATTGATGCTGCAAAATCCAAAAACAAAGCGTATAGCTTTGTAGGCATTTATGGCTTTAGACCTGAGTCCTTACTGACCATGCGCCGACTTGGAGTACTGGAAGAAATTAGTGACTTGGATGCAAAAGTGATTGTTGAGAATACGGTAGCCGGGATTTCCACCGCCTATTACCGCTTGATTTTGGAATTGCAGCGCCTGAAAGTGCTACAGCAAACCTTGTTCCTGAGTAAGGCGAGATTGGATATCTCTCAAGCACAGTATGAATTGGGAGGAGCCGGAAAAAGAGATTATCTAGCAGCCCAAGTAGACTACAATGGGGATTCAAGCTTATTGATGACCCAGTACCAAGTCATTCAAAACGCAAGAGTCAACCTGAATGAATTGCTTGCAGCAGATCCTGACACCGACTTCCTGATTCAAGACAGCACCATCACTATTGGGAATCGATTGGCTCTTGATTCGCTTTACGAAAGTGCCTTTTTAGAGAATAAGCAGTTGTTGGTCAATCAGCGAAACAATAATGAAGCCTTCCTTCGGATCAGAGAACTTCAAGCCTCAAGACTCCCAGGCATAAACCTGAATTCAAGTTTTAACAATTCGGTATTTAACTCCGATGCAGGTTTCTTGATTCAAAACGAACGTCAAGGTCTCAATTATGGAGGCACCATCACCTTCAATCTATTTAGTGGGCTCACACTCAATCGACGGATTCAAAGTGCAAAAGTAAATCAGCGCATTCAGGACTATTCTTTGGAGCAGTATGAAATCCAGTTGAAGTCGGATATCCAACGGGCTTACAACACCTATGATAATAACCTGGGATTACTCTCCATAGAACAGAAAAATTACCAAGTGGCAAAGGAGAATTCAGAAATTGCTTTGGAACGATTCAGGTTAGGAATTGCCTCCTACCTTGAATTTAGAGATGCGCAAGTCAATCTTCTATCTGCAGAGAATAGGCTGATCACCTCGATCTTTCAGATCAAACAGCAAGAGATTGAGCTGCTCCGGCTGTCCGGAAAGATATTTTTCACCAGCAGCATGGATGCCTTTGAGGTTCCAGCGAATTAACTGAAAAGGAGGCTAGGGCCTCCTTTTTTTTTAGACAAGTAGAAAATACAGCATATAATTTGGCACAGGCTTTGCCAACTATCTCCAAACTAAGCAGTAAGGCTGTCCACTAGCATGGAAAGAAAGAAACAAATCGTAGTTGTTGGAGTGCTAATTTTTTTAGGATTAGGGGCCATTGGCTACCTCAATAACTGGTTTATCCAGCCCTCAAAACAGGAATTCATTCTGGATAAGGAAGGTATTTTATCCCGTGGCACCTTGCGCGTTGCCGTGGACAACAACTCAAGCAGCTTTTACATCTATCGAGGCAGAAGGATGGGCTACGAATACGAGCTCCTCTTAGACCTTGGCAAGGAATTGGGTGTTCTAGTCGAATTTGTGGTGGCTTCGGACATTGATGAGGCCTTCACCAAGCTTGAAGAGGGCAAGGTGGACTTAATTGCCATGAATGTGACCCAGAATGCAGAGCGGGAAAGTTTTGTGTCCTTTACCGAATCGCTTGGTACGATCAGTACGGTGCTTGTGGGGAGAGAAAAGGTGGTCTCTTGGGATAGCCTTGGAAAGGATACTGTAGTCGTTCGTAAAGGGGCTTTATACAAGAGCCAACTTGAACAGCTAAAAGATTCGCTTCATCTTGAATTTACGATCCTTGAGGCTCAAGACCACGAAGAAACCTTGCTTGATCGTGTTTATGAGCAGGAACTTCGTTGGACTGTGGCAGAAAAAAATGTAGCGCAAACCAATGCAACCTACTACGATGAACTTCAAGTCGGGCTGGAAGTATCCAAAGAAGAGCCGGTGACCTGGGCCCTGCGAAGTACATCCCCAAATTTGCTCCAAGCAGTGAACAGTTGGCTGGTGGAAAAAAAGAAGGTTTTCATCCCACGTACCTATGCACGGTATTTTTTGAATTCCAAAAATCAATACGAACGTGCCACAAACACCTATTCTTCTCTTGGGGGGAATCGAATTTCTGTTTACGATGAACTCATAAAAGCCCAAGCCCAGTCCCTTGGATGGGATTGGCGTCTGCTGGCAGCATTGGTGTACAAGGAGTCGAGATTTGATACCACTGCGCTTTCCTATGCAGGAGCACAAGGATTGTTGCAATTGATGCCCGTAACCTTAGAACGATTTGGCGTAACCAACCCTAACGATCCTGCGGAGTCCTTGAAAGGAGGCGTAAAGTACCTTCAGTACTTGGATAAATTTTGGATGGAACGAGTTCCTGAAACCAATGAGCGAATTAAGTTTATTTTGGCCTCTTATACCATTGGTCAAGGGCATGTGGATGATGCCTGGAGATTGACTTTGAAGTATCGGAAAAATACCCAAAGCTGGCAGGAGGTTTCTAATTTTTTAAATCTAAAAAGTGATCCCAAATACTACCGGGATCCAGTGGTAAAAAGTGGATATGCCAAAGGACACATCGCGGTGAAGTATGTGCGCGATGTGCTTGCTTTATTTCAATCCTACAAGGACTTGGTTGATCCGTGATTTTAATGCAGTTCAAATAGCCCCTCTATTTCTACAGGGATATTATCTGGTAAGGAACCCATGCCCACGGCGGAGCGTACTCCGATTCCCATTTCTTTCCCCCAAACCGCTGCAAAGAGTTCACTGCAGCCATTCATGACATACGGGTGTCTTTCAAAAGAGGAGACACAGTTGACCATGCCGAGTACCTTGATCACTCGTTTTACTTTATCCAAGGAGCCAAGCGAGGCCTTTATTGTGGCCAACATGGCAAGCCCTACTTGTCTTGCCGCAAGTTTCCCCTGCTCAATATCCAGATCTTCACCGATTCTACCAATAATCAAGCTTCCGTCCTGAGTCACAGTGCCATGGCCAGAGAGGTAAAGAAAATTGCCCACCACTAAGCTGGGAGTGTACACCCCTAAAGGCGTTGGTGCAGGGGGAAGGATCAAGCCAAGTTGTTCGAAATTTTGTTCTGGACTAGTCATAAAGTATGGTTGTTGGAATAGGGATTCTATTAAACGGTTGCAAATGGTTCTGGGAATGCTAAAGTATGAATTTTAGGAGCTGTGCCAATATCCTTTTGGCCTTAGAGTATCAGATCCAGCAGGAGTACGCCACCTAAACCTGCGACAGCTACTACAGTTTCCATCAGCGTCCAAGAGCGTAGGGTATCTTTGATGCTGAGGTTGAAGTATTCTTTAAACATCCAGAAGCCTCCATCATTGAAGTGCGAAAACACCAAACTGCCCGCTCCAATGGAAAGCACCAACAAATTGGGATCTACATTGAGCGTCGGCACGAGTGGAGCGATAATGCCAGCCGTGGTCAAGCCAGCTACAGTAGCCGAGCCCACAGCAACACGGATCACAGCGGTGATCAACCAGGCTAAAATGAGGGGGTGCATGTCCCAAGATTGTATACCCTCAGCTAGCGCCAAGCTCACCCCGGAATCTGTGAAAATCTGTTTCAAAGCACCTGCACCTGCTACAATCAATAAGATCATCGAAATATCTTTCGTTGCGACCGTATAGATGTCCATCAACTGCGTCATGGATTGTTTTCTCCGAAGGCCTAGGGAATACGTGGCAAAGGCTACAGAAACCAACATCACCACACTCGGATTGGCTAGGAAATTCAGAAGCGGCCGTAAGGGGTCTTCTGGAGCAACCGACAAAGACAGGATGGTGGTGACTACTAGGAGGACCACAGGAAGTAAAGCCGTAAGAACGCTAGTGCCAATGCCGGGAAGTTCAGCTTCTGGCTTTGGATCTGCCTGAAATGTTTTTAACGGCTCTGAGGCAATGTTTTTAAGAAAAGGTGCAAGCAATGGCCCTGCAAGAATAATCGTTGGAATGGCAATAATTCCTCCATAAAGAAGGGTAAGGCCCATATTGGCACCAAACTGACCCACCAAAGCTGCGGGTGAGGGGTGCGGAGGAAGAAATCCATGGGTGACCGATAAGGCTGCTAGCAAGGGCAAACCTACATACACTGCAGGCAGTTTGTATTGGTGGGAAAGAGTAAATGCCAGCGGTACAAGCAATACAAACCCTACATTGTAAAATAAAGGTACACCTACTACGAGGCCGGTCAATGCCATGGCCCAGGTGATGTATTTTTCGCCAAAGATACCCATCAAGAACCCCGCAATCCGCTGTGCTGCCCCACTTTCAGCCACCAGCTTGCCCAGCATGGCTCCAGTAACAATCACAATGACCAAGTCCCCCAAAAGTGCGCCCATCCCTTTTTGAAGAGAACTGGCAACTTGGTCTGCCGGTAGCCCCAACAGAAATCCTGCAGCAATCGCCGAAATTAAAAAAGAGAGGAAGGGATTCAGCTTGGCCCACACAATCAGCAAGACCAATAGGGCAATGGTAAGAAATACAAAGAGTAAGGTCATGGGTTTAAATTGGCTCGTAGTATTAGAAAGTTAGGGAAATCTTCTAAAATCTGGCTGTTACCTTTTCAAAATCTTGCCCTATTCATTTTCAATTTTCCTACGAATGTGGAGCACGGTTGCCTCTCGGTAGCTCCCAATTGTAAATTCAGTACCAACTAACTCTGCCCACTTCAGCCTTCTTTTTGCCCAAGGGAATTCTTCAAGTACTCCAGGAATAGAGCGGCCTGGAGCAGCAAGTCCCCTGCTGACTACACGCAGGTCAACTACTTGCTCCAGCAAGAGGCTATTTGCTGAGATTCGAAGTTCCAGCTCCTCTTGCCCTAGTCCCGGGTTTGCCGATATCTGAAAATAACTGTGAAGTTGATACACGATTTCCGTCCCGTCCACATCTTTAAAATTAGCATCGTGATTGGCGCCTTTCTGTTCGACAAATTGAATGCTGAGGTTTCCTCCTGCTGGGGTAGGGCCCAGTACTTGGAGTCCTCGAAATCCCCCATTGGCTAGGTCTTCAAAAGGGAAGGTTCCTGAAGTAGGCGTCAGAAGGCCGGGAAGTCCAAAATAGCTGAGCTGCCGAAGCCTGTGCCAGACCCCTCCCTGGTAGTTGAACGTGCCGAGGCTGGAGGTATTGAGCAGCAGGTCATGACCTTGAAAGTCCAAAATTCCCGCCAGCATAGTCAGGCTTTGGTAGATGCTAAGATCGGACCCGAGGCTTACTTTCCCCGAAGGCTTCTGGAGGATTAGGGAGCCTAGCAGCAGGGTTTTAGTTTGTAGAGATTGGTCTTCGGCTCCGCTCAGGGCGAGCTGGGTAGGGGCAAGTTGGAAGCTACCTTGACCTAGTTCTTGGAGATTTCCCTGAAGGACTAGCTGGGTAGGGAGCAAAAGATCTGCGTTCCCGTCTACAACCAAGTGGCGAACCAAATTAGGCTTGGCTGAGGAAGATAGGGTACTTGAAAGGAAGTTCATGGGACCTTGGTTGCCTCTAAAAATCAAACTTCCATCAAGGTTAAAGTTAGCGGCTTCAATTTTCGGGTCTTGCCCTTCCAAGAGGAGGGTAGCGTTCCGCTGCAGGTCAAAAAGTAAGGCAGGGTTAGTTCCCGTTCGATGGATCATTTGGGAGCTACATTCCGACCGGAAGGTAGCTCCCGCCTCCACTGTAAAGGTTCCAAAAGGCCCAGATCCATTGTTGCTAAGTTCGGTATTGAAGGAAAGCGTGAAGCAAGGTAAAGAGCTGATGGCAGCATCATTTTTTTGGTACAAGCTACCCGACCGGACGCGAAAGAAAAGAGCCTTGAAGGGGGCTTGCAACACAAGTTCCTGACCTGGACCCGGATCAAAAATCACCCCAAATCGGCTTTGGATGGTTTGGGCGCTCCAACTCGCCTTCTCGACAATCACCCGGCTCTCCCCCTTGAAGGTGAGGGTGCTGCTTGGGGAATTTCCAATCCAATTTTGGCTATTCCATGCTCCTCGTGGCGTACCAGGAACGGAACCTTCAAATCCGGCCAGGGTCCCGTAGACATCCATATTAAACCCATTTAAATTTAATTTTTGCCCTGCGCGGGGCCCGGAAAAGAGGAATATATTTTTGACAGCTTCAGGAGCCGTAAGCCGTAGTGTATGCAATCGATCTACATAAATATCTGCCCTCGCTCCGGGGACTTGGTTGGCCGCGTTCCAGTTGCTGCCATCCCAAACTTCCCAAGTTGAAGTTTGGTTAAAATCGCCCGAGCCCCGGGTTTTGTAGGCGCCAATTTCTTGACCCAAACCCGGAATTAGGAAGGACAGAAGGAATACAACTGCGAGGAATATCCTGTATATTGTACGCTGAAAATGGAACCCAGATTGTGGAGGTTGGTGAAGAAAAATATCCATTGGAAAAAAGTTTAAAAAGTAAATCAAGTTAAAAAATGATGGTGAAATACAAGCTAGGATTCCTCCTAATTCTTTTGACCTTCGTAGGGCTAAGTCCCGCAAAAGCGCAATTCTGGGAAGTAAGTTTGCTTACTGCAGATCCTGGTACGGAGCTGTACTCTTCGTTTGGACACAGCGCCATCCGCATGCGTGAGCTGGGTCCTGGGGGTAGAGACTTGGTCTTTAACTTTGGCACCTTTGACTTTGATACGCCTAATTTTTATGGAAAGTTTGCTACTGGCAAGCTCAACTACATGCTCAGCGTGGCTACTTACGATCGATTTATTGTGGAATACGATTACTACAAGCGAGGGCTTAGGGAACAGGTGTTGGATTTGAGTGAGGAGCAAAAAGACTTTCTCCTGCAGCACTTGGATGCACAATACGCTCCCGAAAGACGGTTTTACAAGTATGATTTTTTCTACAACAACTGTGCAACGAAAATCCGTGATGCCTTTGATATCGCGATAGGTGAGCAGTTGGTGTGGGGCGATTCGCTTGCAGAGGAGAAGACCTTTCGAAATTTGATTGACGAATTTGTACTGCCGCTACCCTGGGCAGATTTTGGAATTGACCTAGCTCTGGGAGCTGTTATTGATCGTCCAGCAACGGAACTAGAAAAGCAGTTTTTGCCTACCTACATGGAGCAGGCATTTGCGAAAGCGACCATCGTTGAAAATGGGGTTTCGCGTCCCCTAGTGAAACAAAGCCGCGTGCTTTTGGAATATCCGAAAGAAGCTACCCAGCAGTCTCTGCTCAACCCGACTGCAATCTTCTGGGTTTTAGTAGTCCTATTTGCAGCATTGACGCTGTATGGATTCAAGAAAGGCAAGCTATTGAAAGGGCTTGATATTGCCTTTTTTGGCACCCTCGGCAACCTTGGTCTGGTGGTCACTTTCCTTTGGTTTTTTACCGACCATTCCGCAACACTTTGGAATTGGAATATCCTTTGGGCTTTCCCCGGGCACTTGGTTTTGGTTTGGGGGCTTGTTGCTCGACCCAATGCCAACTGGATTTCTTCCTACCTTTTGTTTGTAATGGCAGCCACAGTGATGACCCTGTTGTTTTGGATGTTTGGTATCCAATCTTTTTATCCTGCATTGATACCCATTCTATTGATCCTATTACTACGCGCCAACTTTCTATTTTACAATCGTAAAAAAGAAGATTAAGTACGCTTGACTAATTTGAGAGAGAACTAAACCTTTTTACCCGAAAAGGGTGTTGGTATTACGTTATGGAATTCAAACTTACCTCAGATTATCAACCCACGGGAGATCAGCCCAAAGCCATCAAGCAATTGGTGGAGGGCCTTCAAGAAGGAGATGCAGCGCAGGTGTTGCTCGGGGTGACGGGCTCAGGTAAGACCTTTACCATCGCAAATGTCATTCAACAAACGCAACGGCCCACCCTTGTCCTGAGTCACAACAAGACCTTGGCAGCGCAGCTTTATGGGGAGTTCAAGCAGTTTTTTCCAGAGAATGCGGTTGAATATTTCATTTCCTACTACGATTACTACCAGCCTGAAGCCTTTATTCCCAGTTCGGGCACCTACATTGAAAAAGACCTTAGCATCAATGAGGAAATTGAAAAGCTTCGTTTGAGTGCTACTTCCGCCCTTCTTTCTGGGCGGCGGGATGTGATCGTGGTGGCATCGGTATCCTGCATTTATGGTATTGGTAACCCGGAGGAATTCAGCAAAAATATCTTACGCTTGCAGGAGGGGGATCGTATTCCACGAAATCAATTGCTCTTCAAATTGGTGGACATTTTGTACAGCCGCACGCAACAGGAATTGACGCGCGGTACTTTTCGTGTGAAAGGGGATACCGTAGATGTATTTGTGGCCTATGCAGATTTTGCCTACCGCATCATTTTTTGGGGGGATGAAATCGAATCCATCCAACGCATCGAACCGGACACTGGCAAGAAATTTTCGGACGAAAAAATCATTTCAATTTTCCCTGCCAACCTATTTGTTACCGGAAAGGACACCATTGATACAGCCATTCATGAAATCCAGGACGACTTGGTCGCTCAGCTCGCTTTTTTTGAGCGAGAGGGCAAATATCTGGAAGCGAAGCGACTCCAAGAGCGAACTGAATTTGATCTGGAGATGATCCGAGAGTTGGGCTACTGCTCAGGGGTAGAAAATTACTCCCGCTATTTTGACCGAAGAAAGCCCGGCACAAGGCCTTTCTGCTTGTTGGATTATTTCCCTGAAGATTACCTGTTAGTCATCGATGAGAGCCACGTTACGCTGCCTCAAGTGCGGGCGATGTGGGGAGGTGACCGTGCACGAAAAGTAAATTTGGTGGACTATGGCTTCCGTCTCCCTTCAGCCATGGACAATCGGCCGCTGAAGTTTGAAGAGTTTGAGCAGCTCAGCAACCAAATCGTCTACGTATCCGCTACGCCAGCAGACTACGAATTGACCTTGACAGAAGGGATTGTGGTGGAGCAGATTATCCGTCCTACGGGACTGTTGGATCCTACGATAGAGGTGAGGCCAAGTTTAAATCAACTGGATGATTTGTTGGAGGAGATCGATCAAACGATCAAGCAAGAAGCTCGGGTCTTGGTGACTACACTGACGAAGCGAATGGCAGAAGAGCTCCAAAAGTATTTGGAGCGTGCGGGCATCAAGTCGCGCTACATCCACTCCGAAGTCAAAACCTTGGATCGTGTGGAAATTCTTCGAGAGCTTCGCCTCGGAGTTTTCGATGTATTGGTAGGGGTCAATCTACTACGGGAGGGGCTGGATTTACCAGAAGTGGCCTTGGTTGCTATTTTGGATGCCGACAAGGAGGGATTTTTGAGAAATGAGCGCTCCCTAGTGCAGACCATTGGTCGGGCGGCTCGAAACTCCGAAGGGCGGGTCATCATGTATGCAGACCAGGTCACGAAGTCCATGGAAGCTGCAATTGACGAAACCAAGCGAAGACGGGCGCTTCAGATTGCCTACAACCTCGAGCATGACATTACCCCGATGACCATCATCAAGTCTAGGGAAAAGATCATGGGCCAAACCAAGGTGGCAGATTCGAAGAAAAACCCAAAAATATATGCAGAGCCTATGCCAGGGGAGGCTTCTCTGGTAGCAGATCCTGTGGTGCAGTACCTCAGTACCGAAAAGTTGGAGAAGCTGATTCAACAAACCCAAAAGGGAATGGAAAAAGCAGCGAAAGAATTGAACTTCATGGAGGCTGCGCGGTTGAGAGATGAGTGGATGGCTCAAAAGAAACGATTGGAAGAACTGAACCGAGGAATATAAACGACTCGAACGTACCATCATGACCCTTCAAGAAGTAAAAGATTTGGCAGGTAAGGGCGAAGGACTCCAAATTGAGTTCAAAAAAAAGGCGGCCTATCCCGAAAAAATCGTGCGGGAGGTAATTGCTTTGGCCAATACTCAGGGAGGAACCTTGTTGATTGGGGTGGACGATGATGGGACTGTCAGTGGACAGCGCTTCATTGAAGAAGAGGTTTTTGTGATGGATAAAGCCATCCGAACCCTAATTTTTCCTCCCTTGCAAGTGGAGGTGGCTACCGTAAAATTATCTGAAAAAAAAGGGGTGGCGGTATTTCAAATTCCCCATAGCCCGGACAGGCCCCATTATTTGTGGGCTGAGGAGAAGAAAATTTCCTACATCCGAGTTCAAGATCGAACCGTTCAGGCTAGCCGAGAGGTATGGGAGCTGCTTCGAAAAAGTAGAGTTCCTCGAGATACCGTTTTTACCTACGGGAAAAAGGAAGAGGTGTTGATGAAATTTTTGGAGGAGAAGGGGCGAATAACGCTTAAGGAGTTTTCCAAGGCGGCAGGCATTCCATTTTACATGGCTTCAAAAACCCTTGTTCGCCTCGCTGCAGCCAATGTATTACAGTTGCATCCTCAGGAATCCGAAGATTTTTTTACCCTAAAGGACTAGGAAGCAAGATGCCGGTGCGTTGGGTAAATCCAAGGTTTCCTTGGAGGCCTCCTGTATGGATTAGCAACACTCGGGAGCCAGGTTTGAAGTATTTTTTCTGCAGCAAATCCCAACAGGCAAAAGCCATTTTCCCCGTGTAGATTGGGTCCAGCAGGATGCCGAATGATTCCCAAAACCAATGGATAAATTCAATCAATTCGGCGGTCCATTTGGCATAGCCTCCATGATGGTACTGCGTCATAAGGGTAAGACTGCCTTTGGATTGAATACGGTGCGCATGCAGCACCTGCTTCATTTCTTCTTGAATAGCCTCACCTTTCAAAGCTGAAATTCCGAGCAGTTCCTGCTGGGGGAGTAGTGAATTGGCCAATCCGGCAAAGGTGCCACCTGTACCAATGGAAGTGGCGAGGTGGCTAAAATTGGACTGGTTCCTGCTCAAGATTTCAGAGGTGCCTTGGATGGCAACGGCATTGGTGCCGCCCTCAGGGATTAGGTAATATTCACCCAACTCTTGGCGGAGTTGATCTAAAAATTCAGGATGTATTTTGTTGCGGTAAAGTTCTCGAGAAATGCCTTTTAGGATCATTCCTGCTTCCTTTGCATGCCTCAGGGTCGGGTTTTGGCTGTCCAAAAGTTCTCCTCGAATGATTCCTATGGATTGGAGGCCTTCCAGTTTGGCTGCTGCGGCAGTGGCGTGAATATGATTGGAATAGGCCCCTCCAAAAGTCAGTACTTGCTTGTGATTTTGCTTGAGGGCTTCGGCTAGGTTGTATTTTAGTTTGAAGAATTTATTCCCTGAAACAGTGGGATGAACTTGATCCAAGCGCATTACTTCCATTTCTACTTTCAGTTGATCGAGTAGTGGGTGCTGGAGGTGGGTGATTGGGATCTGTTGAGGAGGAAGCATTCAAAGTATTTTAACAAAGTTACGGGACATCCTCCTATTTTTGTGACATGAGCGAACAGCACTTGGACGAAGACCTGGAAGAAGATGAGTTAGCCTTGTATGAGCACCATCGTATTTTGGTGGACAAAGGACAGTCTTCTGTTCGGATTGACAAATTTTTAACGGAGCGAATTGCGAATGCTACTCGAAATAAGGTACAGCAGACCATTGATTCGGGGGGAGTTCAGGTCAATGGGCATTCGGTAAAGTCCAATTACAAGATCAAAGGCCTGGATGACATTCGGGTGCTGCTTGAGAAGCCCCCGCGAGATACCGAGGTGATTTCGGAGAATATTTCATTAGACATAGTCTATGAGGATACGGATCTATTGGTCGTCAATAAGCCTCCAGGAATGGTCGTCCATCCGGCGCATGGCAATTGGTCTGGAACTTTGGTGAATGGGCTGGTGTATCATTTTCAGCACCTTCCTGAAATGAAAGGCAATGTGGGTAGACCTGGCTTAGTTCATCGGATTGACAAGGATACCTCGGGCTTGTTGGTGATTGCCAAAACAGAAGAGACCATGGCGCCTTTGGCAGCTCAATTTTTTTACCATACCATTCAGCGAACTTATTTGGCTTTGGTTTGGGGTGAACCAGAAGCGGAAGAGGGTACCATCGTAGGGCATGTGGGGCGTAGCGCCAAAGACCGGAAGGTAATGGATGTATTCCCAGATGGGAGTCAAGGTAAACATGCAATTACGCATTGGAAAGTTTTGAAGCGGCTCCGTTATGTGTCCTTGGTTCAGTGTACTTTAGAAACTGGAAGAACTCATCAAATCCGGGCGCATTTTAAATTTTTAGGGCACCCATTATTCAATGACGCCATGTATGGGGGGGATAAAATTCGAAAAGGCACTCAATTTGCCAAATACAAGAGTTTTATCAACAATTGCTTTGACGCCATGCCACGACAGGCTCTGCATGCGATGAGTTTGGGATTTGTGCACCCCATTACTAAGAAGAATCTCTATTTTGAAGCGCCTTTGCCAGCAGATTTTTCAACCGTCCTGCAGAAATGGGAGCAGTATGTGCAGGTAGACTGAGCCTGTTTTTTTGAAAAAGGAAAAATTCAAGTGCTTTAAAACCCATTTTTTTTAACAAATGGGCTGATTTTTTATGCCAATTCCTCAATTTTAATTGGTCAAATCCCTAAAAAATTTGCAAGTTGATATATTTCAATCGATTTCCTTAAAAATAATGTAAATTATTAGAAGATTTGTTGAAATATGTGTAATCAAACAACCTCTTTTTGTACCTTTGTCTTGTTGAAGTTTTGAACGGCAACAGCATTGTAAGGCAAAAAATAATTGACAAAAGAAGCAGTCAATTAAGGAAAAGAAAACAAAAACAAATTTTTTGTGTTTGTTTATTTGAAGGTTCAACTCCTTCTCTTACAACAGGTTATTTTGGGTTTATTGTTAATTGACTAAAACCATGAAATTTTTTTCATGGTTTTTTTATTTGCCTAAATCGAAGCTGCTGATCGGTTATTTTTTGAGTTTTCTGGCCTCCTCTAAATTTCCAAAACGACAATTTTTCTATTTTTTAACCCCCATTTGAATGTCAAAACAGCAACAAAAAAGCCATTAAAATAAAAAAACAATAAAAAAATAAACTATTTGTTAAATTAATTTTAATTAAATCCACTTTTTCTATACATTTGCTTTTGTTAGCATTAAGGCCAACAAAAAAGTAGTACTACGAATTAAACATCTTGTAGGGTGTTGAAATTGGCAGACAAGCCCTCCTGTCTCGGGGGTGGGGATGCCGGTCGTAAAGATCGGAATGGGATAAAGCATGTTTCAAAAAGTTCATGCCTAACTGCCGCGTGGAGGTTCGAATCCTTCCCCTACAGCAAAAAAAAGCAGCCACCCGGCTGCTTTTTTCGTATACCACGTTTAGTTGGTATATTTCAATGTTCTTATTTTTATATGGATCCGAAGTCTAGTACGCAGGAAAAATCCAGCAGGTACACCTTACGAAAAAAATGGGCAAGAAGAGTGGGCTTCTTATTGCTTGCGCTACTTACGCTGGAATTTGCAGTTTACTTTGGATCAAACCTGTTTTTGGCTGGCATGCTGCGTGAGCGGCTCCAGGAATCTTCCAATGGAGTCTATGAAATTGGTTTCAACAGGCTAAACTTCTCCTTGATTCGACGCGGGATTTTCTTGGATGGAATCACCTTTACGCCCCAACATCCGGAAAAAGCGAGACCAGATCAGAAGTTGTTTGAATTTACCCTGGATGAACTCGCATTTACAGGTCTGTGGTTTAACTTTTTTAATCAGGAACTTTCGGTTCGAAAAATCACCCTGGACAATCCCAACATCCACCTGCTGCAGCCACTTTCCATCGCCTCAAAGCCAACTGAAAATTCCCCTTCTCCCGTATTTCTGCTTGAAAATGAAATCAAAAGAAGCGTTCGCAAGCTTGGGCTAACCTCCATCCAGGTGGCAGCAGTAGAGATCGATCACGCCAACCTGTTTTTTTTAAATTTTCTGAGTCAGCAGGAACTACTCACCAAAAATGCATCGATGAAACTGTTGGACTTGGATTGGACGCCCAATGAGGACTGGGACCGACCCTTTAATGCACGCGGATTCGAAATTGACTTGGAAGAGGTGGCCTTTCCGCTGCCAGATGGCATTCACCGGATTACATCTGCTAAGGTGCAGATCTCTTCCTTGGAAAAAACGATGGACCTCAACCGGTTTTCCTTGTCTTCTAACCTTTCCAAAGCCAGTAAAAATTATTACGCACTATCACTTGAAGAGCTACATATAGGGAACGTAGACTGGAACAAGGCGTTTAGAACGGGACGTCTCGATATTGAAGAACTAGTCCTGAATGCTCCTCAAATTGAGGTCATCCAATCTAGTAGTCCCCAAGACGACAAAACTCCAACGGGGGACTTGAATGACTTTATCCGGGGCAAATTGGAGTCCATTTCCATCAAAGAATTGTCCATCAATAGGGGCTCATTTTTGAGAAAAGAAAAAGAGGACTCCTTAAGAAACCGCATCGAGCTGGAGCAGCTTGATTTTAAAATGCTAGGCTTTCATCTTGGAAGCTCTCCACTTAAAACTCAAGACTCCTTCTTTTACGGTACCGATGCCTCCATGAAGATCAATAAGGGCAAGGTCTACTTGGGGGATGGCATCCATGTCCTTGCCGGGGAAGCAATCGAAGTGTCCTCTTTCAAAAAGATCCTGTCAGCAACCAACCTACGCCTTTCTCCAAGGGCTAAAACCCCTTTGGGGATACGGAGAACTCCTATTTTCGATTTGGAACTTGCCGAACTCTCTTTAGAGGATGCAGACTTGAAGCGTTTGTACCAAACGGGAGAACTGCAGGTCGGAAAGGTTTTGCTTGCTCGTCCAAAAATTGAAGTCATCCAACAAGCTTCTAACATCGAGCAGGCCCCAGAACAGGTCCTTACCTCCCTTTTTTCTGGACTAGTTGAGAAATTGGAGATTGATGATTTTCAACTCGAAGAGGGAACAGTCGAGTTTAAGGTAGAGTCCGGGCAACAAAGCAAGGACATCGGTGTGGAACGGTTTAGCTTAGGGCTCCAGGAACTTGTCCTTCTTCCAGATAGCAGCTTGGCGGTTCAAGATCAAGTGCAATTGAAGGAACTGCAACTTACACTTTATGACTACCGGTTGAACTTGCGTGATAACCTCCATACTTTTCTAGCGGAGAAACTTACCCTCGACTCGAGAAGGAAGTTGCTCGAAGTAAAAAACCTGCGCATTCTGCCAGCAGACCCTTCCCAACTCCAGACCCAACTCCAAGCCTTGGATAAACGAGCGGCTGTAGATTTTACCATTCCCTTGCTCAAAGCTGAGGGGATTGACCTGATGGCCGCCTTCTACCAAAAAGAACTAAGCATCCAACACCTGCAGCTCAATGCACCTCTTTTCCGAATCTCCACTTACCGCCCCAAGGAGAGCAAAAATTCGGAGAACGCCCTCCGTTCCGAGGAAGATTTAAGAGCACTGCTACTGGGATACTTTACGAAAATACAGGTGGACTCCGTCAACATCGACGCTGCCAAGATACGTTATGCCAACCAGGCCAATGCCTCGGTGACTTCTTTTGAGGAGGACCGGCTTTCTTTTTCGTTGATGAATTTTTCCCTAAGCGATAAAGATAGCTTATCCCAAGACCGGGCCTTATTTTCCGATGAAGTCAAGTTGACATTTACCTCCTACTCCTTTAGCCTTGCTGGCGGTAGGTACCTCGTAGAAACCGATTACCTACATTACAATTCCCGTACCCGCACCCTTGACTTTGAAAACCTGAGCCTCCTTCCAGGAAAAGTGGGAGACAAGCGCATCGCCCTGGGCCTAAGTCTCCCAAAAGTTGCTTTGAAAGGGGTAAACATCGAAGAATTTGTTTTTGATAACGTCCTCAACTTAGAAAAGCTCGAAATCAATGGAGGCGATGTGGCACTTGATATTGATCGGAAGGTCACTGCGGTCGATCAAAAAACAATCACTAAACGAAAGAAGGCGGTACAGAAAGCGATTGAAGAAGTGTATGTCGATACGATTGCCGCCACCAATGCCACGCTTCAGCTGAACTACCAGAGCCAGAATCAGACCAAGCAAGCGATAAAAACTGGCTTTGGTTTCAACCTCACCCAATTCAATTTGGATAGCCTTTTGGCCAAGGCTCAAGACTATGCGAACATGTACCAGCGTGCCAATCTGGGATTGACCGACTTTACCTATACGCTCCCCGATAGCGTGCACACGGTCAAGTTTGCCTCTGTAGCCTTTGGAGATCAAAATGAAGAGGTGGTCTTTTCTGGCCTAAGCATCCAGCCCACCAACCTTTTCGGTAAGCCAGGTAGCCCAGTGCTGAAGGGAACCGTCGAGCAGCTTATCCTTCAGAAAAATAGCCTACTCGACCTATTGCTTTCTAGAAAGTTAGATTTGAAACAGGTACGCTTGGTTCGCCCGCAACTGGCGATCTACCTGGATAGCCTTCCCACACCAGCCGGATCCCCTAACCCAAACTCGGAGAAAAAAGAGATACCCCTAATTCAATCCATTGGATTGGAGGGATTGAGTATGGAAAATGGGCAGCTTGACCTGTACCAAAAAGGAGGACAAGCCCTTCCCAATGGCCACTTTCCAAGGGTAGATTTTACGCTATCTCAGCTTGGCATAGACCTACTGGATATCCAACAGCTGCCCAGCTGGAAGGAGCTACTCCGCAAAAACATGACTTTCAGCCTGACTGATTACGAGGCCTACACGCAGGATAGTAGCTACAAGGTAAGCCTCGATAAATTGCATTTTGCGAAGCAAAATCTCTCCCTGGATGGGATTTACTACAGACCCTTGCTAGGAACAGATGCCTATTTGAGCAGCCTCCCCTTTCAAAAGGAAGCAATCTCCGCACGAGTGAAGCAGGTACGCCTGGAGGGGATTGACCTACTGCGTCTCGCATCGGAGGATCAAGTGATTGCCGAGCGGATGGTGGTGGATGGAGCGAGCCTCGAACTGGTTCGAGACAAGCGGAAACCGTTGGATTCCTTGGCTTACAAGCCCATGCCTCAACACTTGCTGGAGCATGCCAAAATCGATGCAGACTTAGCTTCGGCCAAGGTGACAGATAGCCAGGTCACATATGTAGAATTTGGGGAAAAGTCCACCCTTCCCGGAAAGATCACCTTTGACCAGTTGCGGATGGACATAGGACCCATTTTCTTGAGAAAGCAAGGAGCTCCATATCCTGTCTCTGAGGTCAAGTTTGAAATGGCCGCGCAGATAGGGGATAGCAGCCGGATTGGGGTAACAGGGCAGATGTATTTTGAGAAAAATTACCCGATGAAGGTTCAGGCGACCGCTGACAAATTAGCCTTTGCAGAAGTATCGGATTTGGTATCCAAAACAGTGTTTGTACGGCCCACCTCAGGGGAAATCACTCACGGAAAATGGGATTTTGAGGTAAACGAGCACGAGGCCTTTGGCAGCATGACCCTGGGCTATCGGGACCTTAAACTGCAGTTTTTGGACAGCCTAACCTTGGAGCCAGGCAAGGGCAAGCTGAGAATTTACAGCTTTATAGCCAACCTGCTTGCAAAAAATTCAAATCCCAGGTCAGCAAATGGCACTCCAGTAGTTCGGGAGATTTATGTAAAACGAGATACTCGAAAGTCCGTGATCAATGCCTGGTGGAAGGCCACCTTTTCCGGACTCAAAGGCACAATGGGTTTTGGCAGAGCCAAGATGCCAAAGCACCTGAGAAAGGAAAATGAAAACTAGAGACTTTTGCTAGACCAGTTTAGGTAGCATAAAAAAAGGGGCCTCCGTATGAAGGCCCCTTTCTTGTAGTTAGCGTTGACAGTGCTTAACTATTCATGCTAATCAGGAATTCCGCATTGTCGCGGGTACCTTTCATTCGCTGAAGTAAGAATTCCATGGACTCTTGGGAGGTCATGTCACTCATCAACTTGCGAAGGATCCAGACACGCTGCATTTCTTCCTTATCCATCAAGAGGTCTTCTCTACGAGTTCCAGAGCTGAGCACATCAATAGCAGGATAGATTCTACGGTTGGCCAGCTTACGATCAAGGGCCAATTCCATGTTGCCCGTACCTTTGAATTCTTCAAAGATTACTTCGTCCATTTTTGAACCAGTTTCTACCAAGGCTGTTGCGATGATGGTCAAAGAACCACCATTTTCCACATTACGGGCAGCTCCAAAGAAGCGCTTTGGTTTGTGTAGCGCATTCGCATCCACACCTCCGGAGAGGATTTTACCTGAACTAGGGACTACGGTATTGTGGGCTCTTGCAAGGCGGGTGATGGAATCCAGAAGGATCACCACATCATGCCCTACTTCCACCATTCGTTTTGCTTTCTCAAGAACGATATTGGCTACTTTTACGTGGCGTTCGGCTTGTTCGTCAAAGGTGGAAGAGATCACTTCAGCATTCACGGATCGAGCCATATCCGTTACCTCCTCGGGACGTTCATCGATCAACAAGATCATGAGGTGCACCTCAGGGTGATTTTGGGTGATGGCGTTAGCGATTTGCTGCAAGAGTACGGTCTTACCCGTCTTAGGCTGTGCTACGATCATCCCGCGTTGGCCTTTTCCAATTGGGGCAAACAAATCCAAGATTCGAGTGGAATAGCCATCCGCCTTGGTAGATAGGTTTAAGCGCTCCTCTGGGAAAAGTGGGGTGAGGTATTCAAATGGAACTCGGTCTCTGATTTCGTCCGTGGTTTTGCCATTCACCGTATTTATTTTGAGGAGGGCAAAGTATTTTTCTCCTTCTTTTGGAGGGCGAATGGACCCCTTGATATGGTCTCCCGTCTTCAAACCAAAGTGCTTGATTTGACTTGGGGAAACGTAAATGTCGTCGGGAGAAGCAAGGTAGTTGTAGTCTAGGGAGCGCAAGAAAGCGTAGCCATCTTGTACGATTTCCAATACGCCTTCATTTTCGATGACACCATCAAATTCTCTAGGGCTGACAAAAGGTTTTTTGCGGGCATTTCCCGGAACCATTTCTGCTGCAGGAATGTGTGCTTCTTCTGGAGATTTGAAATTTTTGCGTCTTGGTAATTCAGCCTCTACTCGGTACGGATTTCCTTCTTCTTGAATGGAAGGTACTGTTCCTTCTCCGCTATTTTCTTGAGCACTTGGAGCCGATGGATCTTCGTCAAATACGCGTCTACGGGGCTTGAAGGATTTAGGCTCCTCGGAAGATTCCCCTTGAGGTCTTCGTTCAGGTCTAGGTGTAAATTCCTTGGCAGGCTTTACATAAGGTTTTGGTGCTCTTTCCTCTCTTGGTGCTGCTTGAGTTTCCTCTGAAGTGGTGGGGGGAGTAACCTCTGTGATTTCAGTGACGTTCTGTCTTCTGAATTTGGGTTTGAATTCTGTGGGCTCTTCTGTAGTGGTTGCGGCAGCTGCAGGAGAGTCGGTTTTCTCTTCTACTGCGGCTCCAGTTTCTACTACTGAAGGTTTTTTCTTGGGGAGTGCTTGTTCTGGGATGATGGCTTGTTGGTCAAGAATCGCATACACCAGTTCGTCTTTTTTCAAAGTTTTGGAATTTTTCACTCCAAGTTCCTCAGCAATCTCCTTTAATTCAGATAAAAGTCTGATTCTGAGTTCTTCTATGTTGTACATAAAGAGGGGATGAAATAATTAGATCTGTAAAATGTGTTTTTGGGATGGTGAATAATTTTCTGAGCGAAAAATGTCTGCAAGAAAAGTTCAGGCCAAAGTGGGCCGAATGCTTTATTCACGTATTGAATGCAATATTACTTGTTGAACTTGGATTTAACAAATTTTTATTTTCAAGAATTCAATCGCCTGAGAAGAATTCAACTGATCAATTGCCGGATGATGGGTAGGGATTTGAGGGGGTAGGGATGGGCCAAGTGCTGTGCATGAAATTCCACCAGGTGATCGAGGAGTTTTCTCCGAAGTTGGAGAGGCAAAATTTTGGAACTGAGGTAGGTATGTTCGAGAAGATCTTTCAGATAGGGAAGGACAAGTTGGATCTCCTCCAGGCTAAAGGGGTGGTGTATGCTTTCTGCCAAAAACCCCTCTCCCAGCTCTGGGGCAAAACCCAAATGCCGGGCATTTTCTAGCAAGAAGACGAGGGGGAAATGTGATAAATTGGTTTCAGGACTATCTAATTTAGTGATGCTTTCCTCCAAAAAGTCAAAGAGTTCTTCATTTTGGTATCCTTCCAAAATGCTTCTACTGATGACTTCGGTACTAAATAAGGCCAAACTTGTTCGGGTCATATCAAAGGGGATAAGCCGCTGGGGATGCTTGATTTTTGCCTCAGAAATACGTTGCAAGCCAGAATTTTCCTTGTCATAAACCACCAAATCAAGGAGGGTGAGGGGCTGGTAAAGTGCGATCTTACTTCCTTTACCCAAGCTTCTCACCCCATTAACAAGGTAGCTTTTAAGGCCAAGGTCTCTGGTGAAAATGCGCACGATGATGCTGCTATCCTTGTATTTGATATGGCTTAATACGATCCCTGCCGTTTTTTTAAGCATGTCTTTTTTGCTTAACTCTGGTCTTCATGGAAGCACTTTCTGCATCTGGCTTCGTAACTATCTTTTTCCCCTAGCATCACTTTTTCCTTGCCAGCCGAAAGCCGATACGAGAAGGCGGCCAAATCCCCACATTTCATGCAGATGGCATGTACTTTGGTAACGTATTCGGCGATGGCCATGAGTTTGGGCATGGGGTCAAAAGGCTTTCCTTCAAAATCCATGTCTAGGCCAGCCAAAATTACCCGCTTCCCTTGGTTGGCAAGAAGCTGTACTACCCGAACAATCTCTTCATCAAAAAATTGGGCCTCATCAATTCCCACCACATCGCAGGTGCCGCTGAGCAACAGGATATCTCCAGCAAAGCTTACGGGCGTAGATCGGATGCTTGTTTCGTTGTGTGACACCACATGTGTTTCGTGGTATCGGGTATCTACTGAGGGCTTAAAAATTTCTACTTGTTGTTTGGCCAATCGGGCCCGAGTCAACCTACGAATCAACTCTTCTGTTTTCCCCGAAAACATAGAACCACAGATCACTTCGATTTGACCCTTTTGCTCTGAATTTTTTCTACTAATGGGTGAGGGTTCGATGAACATATTTATTCGGTGTAGGTCAAATGGGGGAATTTAGAGGAATCGGGTACTCGAATGGTCAATATCCCATGGAGTAAGTGTGCTTGACAGGCCAATCGCTCATTGGGGAGGAGCCTTTGTAGTTCTCTGAAATGCTGCTCCTGTGCTGTTTCTGAACTCAAATTTTCTTGGCCTGCTACGATACTCATTTTGCAGGTGGTACATCTTCCTTTTTTACCACAGGCATGCATCCAATCTATTCCATTTTCATGAATTAATTCGATAACTTTACGTTCCGTGTTTTCCGATTCAATAGCTCTATTTCCGAGATTTTGAATTCTTAGTTGGACCATTCTTTTGTTTGTTTTTGAAAACAATACCTTCCTATGACCGCTCAAATTAACGGCAATTATTTAGAAAAATATGCCATTTCCTATTCAGAATTGGTTTGTGATCAATTTTTTAGCAGTAGAAAATTTATAACTGGGCAAGAAATCATTCAGTTGACTCCATGTACTCAGGTAAATTTTTTCATTATCAAACGTTTGTTTGAGTTGTGGCAAGAGGAATTGGGTAAGCTAAAGGGTAGCCCCTATTTTGATTACCGTGACATTGCGGTTCATGAGGCGCTAACTCAGTTTATGAATGTGCTTTCCAGACGGATTAAAGTGGAGCGCATTCACTTAGCGGGTATTTTGCAAGATGCAGTAAAAGATGCGATCCAAGTTGCTACAGATCCACTCAGTTTCTTCCAAAATGAGCTAGCTAAAGCGCCTGCTGGAAAGATAAATGAGTACTTAAAGGAGAATAAAAAGTACTTCAAGTGGAATGAAAGTTTGGTAATTGGCTTAATTGATAAGACAGGTATTGGATTGGACCTTGAGAGCTATCAACAGGCTATTTTGGCAAACTTTCAATCACTTAAAGGGAGTTTGGATTCGCCAAAAGAGCTGCTAACAAGCCTTACGGACCCTTTAGTTTTTGATCTTGAAGAGTATTTGGGTCAATCAACAGGCCTTGAGGAAACCGAAGAAGCTACAGTACCTGAGTTTGAAGCCGAGGAAGAATCCCTGCGATTTGAACCAGAGGAAGAAGTTGAAGAGGAGGAAGAGGAAGAGGATCTAATTCAACTAGCAGAAGAAGGTTTGCCGACACCTCAACCAGAAAAAAGCGAAGCCATCGCTTCAACTTCCACTTCTGGAAAGGGCTTAGATGCTGCTCATTTGCACTCCCTATTCGCTTCAGAATCCTATAGAGGCATGAAAGGAATCTTGGGGGAGCTCACAGATAGCCTTGCGCTCAACCAGCGATTTATGTTTACGAGAGAATTGTTTGATGGCAATTCCGACTTACTTCGTCACGCTTTAAAATCGGTGGATGAGGTACGTAGTTTTGAAGCGGCAGTGGAATTGATTAATGCCCGGTTTGTGGGTGAACTAGGATGGGATATTGAGTCCGATGAGGTGCGCGAGTTTATGCAACAGGTCTATCGGAAGTTTTTGTAAAAGGCCAACAAAAGAATCTTATTTTAAGGAAAAAGGAAATGCCCTTTTTATCCAAAGAGAATCTTTTCATTAGCTTATTCTTCCAAGCTGGGATGCACGTGAGGAATCCAACTTAATAAAGATGAAAAGTAAAATAGTGAAGGACCAAAGTGAAGATCCTCCATAGCTAAAAAAGGGAAGCGGAATCCCTACTACAGGAAAAAGACCAACGGTCATGGAGATGTTGATCATAAAGTGAAATAGTAGGATGGAAATTACGCTATACCCATAGATTCTAGAAAACCGGGTTTTTTGCCGTTCAGCCATGATTACTAAACGATAGAGTAGGCCTACAAATAAGCCAATCACAACCAAGCTTCCCATCCAACCAAACTCTTCGCCAATGGTACAGAAGATAAAGTCAGTGTCTTGTTCAGGGACAAAGTCAAACTTAGTTTGTGTTCCTTCTAGGTAGCCCTTTCCAAAAAAACCCCCAGATCCAATTGCTATTTTGGATTGGGTCACGTTCCAGCCGACACCCAATGGATCGATGTCTGGATTGAAGAGTACCATAATTCGATTTTGTTGGTGAATTGGAAGTTTGGAAACTACAAAATCGATGGAATAAATGTAGGCGATAAGGCCTATTCCAATCAGGGAGAAGGCAAGAATACGCTGCCAAGATTTTTTGCCCAAGTAAATTAACACGAGCATGGCAAGGATGATTGCTGCTGCTAGGTAAAGATTATTTTCTATACCTAAGGCAAGTAGGGTGATTCCAACTGATCCTAAACCTAACCCGTAGTACCATTGGGGGAGACCTTCTCGGTAAAACATGATGAGTAGTGAAAAGTACACCATTGCGGTACCCGTATCGGGTTGCAGTAAGATCAAGATAATTGGAATCAATAGAACCCCAAATGCGATGGCTTGGTAATTTCGTTTGGTGAGGTCAAATGTAGGTCGCTCCATCACCTTGGCCAATGCCAAGGCGGTAGCAAATTTTGCAAATTCACCGGGTTGAATTCGAAATTCCCCAAAGCCAATAGAAAGGATTTGTCCATTGACCTCCTTTCCGAAAATGGGAGTAACGATAAGAATTAAGAGAAAAATTAGGAAGATAACGAGTGCAAGATTTTCAAAAAAACGGTAATCTGCCACCATAATCAAGGTGATTAGACCAATAGCAGTGCCAATCCATACCAATTGCTTACCCGAGCCAATAGACAAATCAAAGATGCTTTTTTCAATTTGGCTATCGTATGTGACTGCATAGATATTAAACCAGCCAATCATTACCAAAGCAAAGTAAATGGATACTGCGATCCAGTCGACTCGATTGATTTGTACTTCGGTATCTTTCATTTAATTCATAAAATTACCTGCGATAACATAGTCCTGAAGTTCAGGTCGCGAGATGGTTTTACGGATGTATTTTTCAATCATCAAGGATGCAGTACTTGCAGCGGCTCTTCCTCCCCAGCCTGCATTTTCGACATAGACTGCAATTGCAATTTTCGGATTATCCTTGGGTGCAAATGCGATAAA
>CAZPKI010000008.1:0-4068 GCA_964587015.1 uncultured Limnohabitans sp. | reverse complement strand
GTATTGAGGACTTTGTACGTTTTGCCAAACTCCGCCCCGGTAAGTTGATTTGGATCGTAAAATGGAGCTGAAATCATGGCCAAAATCTCCCCAGTTTTGGGTTCAATAGCCACCACAGAACCAGTTTTGCCGGCCATCAGCAACTCTCCAAACTGTTGTAAATCCAGATCTATTGTGGAAGTAAGGTTTTTGCCAGCGATGGAAATGGTGTCGTATTGACCTTCCTTAAATGGCCCTTTGTCTATTCCACGGACATTGACCATTTTATATTTAACTCCTTTTTTTCCGCGGAGCTCATTTTCGTAGTACTTTTCCAAGCCACTAAGTCCAATATAGTCCCCCTGGGAATAGTAGCTTAGTGTATCTCTTTTGAGTTGCCCTGCACTGATTTCTCCAATATAGCCCAAGGCATGTGCTGCTGTTGGGCTTGGATAAGACCTGACGGATCGCGTAAGGATAAACAAGCCGGGATAGTCCACCAAAAAATCTTGAATTCGCGCAAAGTCGGTGTTGGAGAGCTGCTTGATAAGCGGGGATGGCTTTACCTTGGAGTAGCTTTTTGCCGAATTATACCCTTCGATTAATTGCTCCTTACTGATTCGAAAAAGGGCACAAAATTTAGTAGTATCCGTCAAATGGAATTCCCGTGGCACCACCATCAGATCAAATATGGGGTTGTTGTACACCATCAATTTGCCAGAACGATCGTATACCAATCCTCGGTAAGGGTGATCTACTATTCGTTGGATAGCATTACTTTCTGCTCTTTTTAAAAAGCTATCATCCAGAACTTGTATTGCAAAAAGCTTGACAAGTAAGACTCCACTTAATAAAAAAATGACCAATAGAATGACTGCAGGACGTTGGTCTCTCATGAGATGCCTCGTTTACGACTAAAGAAAAGTAACTGTACCACTAGGGTAAGTAGCAAGGTGAATAGCGCGGAAAAGAAGCTTTTGCTTAGGACGCCAAAAAATCCACCTGTACCCCATTGGTCTGCGGTAAAGAAAGCAAGGCAATACACAAATAGGAGTGGGAATGCATAGCTAATGTATCTTCCAAATCCTATCTGACCGAGGCTAGGCTCTTCTGCTTCATCAAAGCCTCCTGTAGGGCTAGCTACTTTGAGCCAAGTGGGCTTTAGAAATGCAAATAAAGTGGCTGCTGCTGTATGCATGCCGATAGTTTGGAAGAAAATATCTAAGATAAATCCAACGCAAAATGCAATCAACATCAAGGGGATGGTGCGGATGGTACTCGGTAAAATCAATAAACCAAGAAGATACAAAAAGCCAAAGGCATGCCCAAAGACGGCGAGATTTTTTAGAAATAGAATTTGTACCAATCCTAAAATTAGTATCATGAAGCCATAGGAAAACAGGTTTCTAATATTCATTGATCAAATCGGATTGACGGTAGAGTGAGTCGAGCTCTTGAAATCTAGTATTTTCAACTAAGTAGACGTAGGTTAATTTACTAAAATCCGTACTCAACTTTACTGTAAGTGCCAAATAATTGGGGTCAGCTTTGTTGACTTCCACTTTTGAAATTTTTCCGATCAGGATTCCTTCAGGAAATACTGCATTGAATCCTGACGAAATTACCGTATCTCCTTTGCTCGCTTTGACATGTCTCGGAACGTAAAGTAGCTGAACTTCGGAGGTATTACTTCCGTCCCAGCGTATGGAACCAAAAACATCCGAAGATTTAATCTTCGCGGATATTAGAAGGTTGGTGTTTAACACTGAAAATGCGATTGCATAATTTTCTGACACAGATTTGACTCTGCCCACAATACCTTGTGAATTAAACACACCCATTCCCGGTTTAATTCCATCTTTGGAACCTTTATCAAGGTTTAGGTAATTTTGAGAAAATCGCAAAGAGTTAGCCACTACACGGGCGCCCTTCAAATCAAAATTGGTTTCCAAGGCTGAATCAATAACCAAAGGCATGCTATCTGGTTTCACCTGTAATTCCAATAGCTCCTGCTTCAATCTTGCATTCTCGTCCACAAGTTCGGCATTCGCATCTGCAAGAGAGAAAAATTGAACTACATCCGCTTGCTTTTGGAGCGCATTGCCTACCAATTCATTCGAACTATTAAAGAAGGCGGCTCCTTGTGGGGAATTGTTGGCGACAATCATCCAGATCGCCAAAAATTCTAGAAATGCGAATAGTAAAAATGCTCGTACACGGTAAAGAAACTGAAAAATGCGTAGCATTTAGAAATTAGGTCATCAATACGGTTCGGAAGTGTTGAATGTTTTTAAGTGCAGTGCCCGTACCACGAACAACCGCTCTTAATGGGTCTTCTGCAATATGAATGGGGAGCTTCGTTTTTTGATGCAAACGCTTGTCTAAACCCTTCAACAATGCGCCACCGCCGGTGAGGTGGATGCCGTTATCGTAAATGTCTGCAGACAATTCTGGCGGAGCGATTTCCAAGGCTTTCAATACGGCTTCCTCAATTTTAGAAACTGACTTATCCAGTGCAAAAGCAATTTCAGAGTAGGAAACCTTGATCACCTTTGGAATTCCAGTCATCAAATCCCGCCCTCGGATTTCGTAATCATCTGGAGCATTATCCAATTCGGTAAGTGCGGAGCCGATGGCAATTTTCACCTTCTCTGAAGAGCGCTCTCCAATCAATAAATTGTGCTGCCTTCTCATGTAATCCAAGATATCTTTGGTAAAGGTATCTCCCGCAACACGGATCGATTGGTCAGCAACTATCCCTGACAAAGCGATCAATGCAATTTCTGTAGTTCCACCTCCAATGTCTACGATCATGGAGCCCATTGGCTTTTCAATATCAATTCCGATACCAATGGCTGCGGCAATTGGTTCATAAATCATGTATACTTCTTTGGCTCCTGCATGCTCAGCAGAGTCACGTACCGCCCGCTTCTCTACTTCTGTAATGCCTGAAGGGATGCAAATTACCATTTTGTGAGACTGCGGAAATAGGCCTTTTTTCTGCCCAGGAATCATTTTAATCAATCCACGAATCATTTGCTCCGCAGCGTAGAAGTCTGCAATTACACCGTCTTTAAGCGGGCGGATTGTCTTGATATTTTCATGGGTCTTCTCATGCATGTTCATCGCCTCTCTTCCTACAGCCAAAACTCGGTTATTGGTTTTGTCGATAGCAATGATTGATGGTTCATCTACCACGATTTTATCTTTATGGATAATTAGGGTGTTGGCCGTACCCAAATCGATGGCAATGTCACTTGAGAAAAAATCAAATAGTCCCATTCTTAATTTTTTTTGGATTTATACTCGGTAATGGACGTTTAGGATAGTCCTTGCGTATTATTTTTGACCAAGAATCGACAAAAATATTACCTTAAATTGATAAAACAGAGAGAAAGAAGATTTTTTGTTTTGGACGGGTATAATTGGGAGTGAACGAGTCCTCACAATCAATTTTCCAAGACAATGGATTAAATTTAAGTAAAATTTAGGAGCATTCGATGCGCTATTTTGTATTTCGTTAATCTTTCTATTACTTTTGTGGGGTATTCTAAAGTTTCTAGAGGGGACAACAGTCCCCTCTTTCATTATCCTGCTGTATGAGTGAGTTAAAGCATCTGATTCTAGACCTAGTCCAAAAGAACCTTCCCGATGAAGAACATTTTATTGTGGAGGTGAAAATTGATCGAGTGGCTGATAAAACAAAAATACTTATTTTGGTGGACGCCGATCAAGGAATGACTATCGCTGCATGCGCCTCATTGAGTAGAGCCTTATCTGCAGAGCTCGAAACCAACGAACAATTGGACGAAGCATACACTTTAGAGGTCTCTTCACCTGGTTTGGATTATCCGCTCACCGAAAAAAGACAGTACCAAAAAAATTGCGGGAGGTCGCTCAAAGTCTATCTGGTATCTGGAGAAGAAGTGATAGGCAAATTAAAAGAAGTAGATGAGCAGGGGATAAAGTTGGCGGTTACCAAAAAAGAAAAAGGAAAAAAAAGTAGTGAAGAGGAGCAAAGCGTCTCCTACACTGAAATAAAAAAATCTATCGTACAAGTATCTTTTAACTAATACCAATGGATGCAAA
>CAZPKI010000007.1:4530-28971 GCA_964587015.1 uncultured Limnohabitans sp. | reverse complement strand
GAAGTTAACATAAACATTGGTTTTATAAATTGAAGAAAGAAATTACAAATTAATGGTGATCGTCGTGCTCGTGTTCTGCTACTGCACTACCAATATACATCGCAGAAAAGAGGGTAAATACATAGGCTTGAATCGTCGCGACGAGTAACTCAATCACATTGATAAAGGTAACCATGATCGTAGACAGTACTCCAATCGAATAGGATTCGAAGATGAATACCAAGGCGATAAAGGAAAGAATTACAATGTGACCCGCTGTGATCGCCACAAATAATCGTACCATCAAGGCAAAAGGCTTGGTGAATAGGCCGATAAATTCAACTAGAACCATGATCGGCAATAGGGCAGCAGGTACGCCAGGAGTGGCAAATACGTGCTTCCAGTAGTCCTTGTTTCCGTTGACATTGACAATCACAAAAGTGATCATCGCAAGGGTAAAGGTCACTGCAATGTTCCCAGTAAGGTTAGCTGCACCTGGGAGAAGTCCCAAAATATTCCCTGTCCAAATGAAGAAAAACAAGGTCAAAAGGTAAGGAACAAATTTCTTGTACTTAGGCCCTATAGATTTGTGAGCGATTTCATCACGCACAAAAATGACGATAGGCTCTACAAATGAGGCGGCACCTTTAGGAGCCACAGCACCATTTTTCTTGTAATGTTTAGCAGCAGAAAGCGTGATGTAAAGCACAAAAGCAATCACTATAAGAAGCATCACTACGTTCTTGGTAATCGAAAAATCAAGGATGGATCCGCCGTCTACTCTTCCCAAATGATCGTGGTCATCTATGAAGATCCCGTTGTGGGCATATTCCTTACCAAATTTGTGTGTTTCGTGATTTTGAAAATCGCTGGATTTGTAAAATTCGAGCCCTCTGTCGGCAGAATAAGTGATAACAGGTAGTGCCAGAGTAATGTGGGTATGGCCTATCGTAACAAAATGCCACTCGTGAGAATCCTTGATGTGGTGCATGATGAACCCAGTCGGGTCTTCTTTGCCTTCTTCAGTTTCCGAAGCAGCAGCAAAAGCACCCGCAGAGAAACTCAGTAAAACCACTGAAAATAAAAGACTTAGTACCAGAAATTTGCGCGTCATCTACTCGTTTTTTGGAAGTCTACTTCGAAATCGGGCGCAAGTTAGAAATAAAGATGTAGATATCAAAAATCATGTAGAACAAAAAAATGATAAAGAAATTGGCGATAAACAAAATAATATTTTCCAATTCAAGCACTGCAAGGATGCCAATAAAGCCCAAAGAACTCAATATTCGGATGACCATTCCGAGTAATTTCAAAGAGAGCAAATTTTCTGGAGATTTCAGGTAAAGCCATCGCGTAACGACACTTATGAGGTATGCTAGTCCAGCCACAAATCCAAAGATGCTCCAGATGCTTTCATGAATGAATTGAGGAATAAAAAAGTTAAATAAAAGAATCAACCCTGCCACCACCATCGTAATGATTCCATAACTAAAATGAATCGAAGCCGAGAATTTCATACTTGCCTGCTAATTTAAGACTCAAAATTACGTGGTTTTTGACGAATTGCCTACTTGTCTTGTTGCATCGACTTCCACAAGGAATAAAATGCGATTGCGACAGCAATGAAGGAACAAAGTAGAAGCCAAACAGGGAATTTCATTCCCGACTGCTGCTGTATCCACCAGCCAAGAGCAGTACCTCCACCAATTATCGCAAAGAGCTGGAAGGACAAACCCATGTAGTTGACCCAGGTAGGTACCTGAGGTTTTTTCGAATTGGGATTGGACTGATTTGATGTCATTTTTCAAAGTTAATGGAATCCATCTGTAAGAATTCATCGGCACTTCAGAATAATACCTTTACCCCTTCGTTCTGTATTGCGGTAAAAGCCCTAATTTGGTCCTTTGATTCGTAGCAGCTCAACATGCGCAAACAAGTACGGTATACTTTTGGATTGGTGTTAGTATTCTTGGGAGCCTGCTCTTCCCAACGGGACACCTTTACCAACCGTGCTTTCCATAACCTTACCTCCCACTACAACGCCTATTTTCTGGCAGATACCAAAATCAAAGCTGCAGAAGTTGAGGTAATCGAAAATTACAAGGAGGACTACACGCAAATTCTCCCTGTATTTATTCCCATTGATTCCGCTACCATCCAAAAAAACAAAGTTGCCCTAGATTCTGCCAGGGAGCTCTCCTCCAAAGCCATCGACTGGCATCGGATATCCAAGTGGGTGGACGACAGCTACTACTTAATTGGCAAGATTGACTACCTCCAAGCACGTGTCGATGATGCCAAAAATACCTTCCGCTATGTCAATAGCCAAAGCAAGGATAAGGACCTGCGACACAAAGCGCTAATCAGCTTACTCCACCTCTACATCGATCAGAATGCAATAGAGGAGGCCAACTTTACCATCGATTACCTGTCCAAAGAAACTGAAATCAACAGTGACAATACCTTCGACTTGTACAAAACCCTCGCCTATTATTATGAAAAAAGGGGAGATCAGAATGGGGTAATCGGCGCCTTAGACAGAGCTTTAAACTATACTTCAGCTAAGAAAGAGCGCTCCAGACTCTACTTTATCCTAGCGCAACGGTACCAGCGCGAAGGTTTGGATGCGCTTGCATTTGATTATTTCCAGAAATCCTTGGAAGGAAACCCATCCTACGAACGTTCCTTTTTTGCCACCCTTTTTGCACAACAAGTGGCCGAACTGAATGCCACCAAAGACCTCAAAAAGGTTCGGAACTATTACGAAGACCTGTACAAAGACCCAAAAAATAAAGACCTCAAAGATGTCGTGATTTTTGAAAGAGCCTTATTTGAAGAAAAACAAAACGACATTCCCTTAACCCTTGACCTGTTGCATCAAGCGGCAAAGGAACCCGGTTCTATTCCCCGAGTGAAGGGTTACATCTATCAAAAGCTTGCAGAGATCAAGCTCGATCAATTTAAAGACTACCGATCCACCAAATACTACCTAGACAGTGCACTGAAGTTCATCCAAGCCGAAGATCCTGTAGCCTTACAGCTCAAGGAAAAAAAGACGAGTTTGGACACCTATGTTTTCCATTTCGAACGGATAGAAAAAAATGACAGCTTGATCCAGCTGGCATCCTTGCCTGCCGAAGATCAAGCCCTACGAGCCCAAGAGTTTATTGCCAGCGAAAAACAGCGCCTAGCGGATTTGAAAAAAGAGGATAAACCAACTAAATCCTCCTCAATTTTCGACAATCTATTGGCCTTTGGAGATACAGGAAACGAATCTACCTTCTACTTTGGAAATGGTGCCGCCCTACAACAAGGAGCTATTGATTTCGTGCGCACCTGGGGCAATCGCCCCCTAGAAGATAATTGGAGACGAAAAGCCGCCCTCTTCCAAACCAATGCGGAAGCTGCTACACCGCTCTCGTCTGACGAAAAAGTGTCGGAAACAGATGCTGGTCAAGATTCCACAGGCCTCCCCTCCCTAGAATCCTTGCTTGCTTCAATCCCTAAGAGCCCAGAGCAACTGGACCTGGCAAATAATGAATTGGAGGAATCGTACTTTGAATTGGGTAAGGTGCTGTTTTTTCAATTAAAGGAACCCAAACGAAGTGGGGAATACCTCTCAAAACTTATTGAAACATACCCCAAGAGCGTAAAAAAACCAGAAGCCTACTACCTGCTCTATTTGGGGCAAAAAGAGTTGAAGGGCAGCACAGACACCTATGTCCAACTTCTGAATATTGAATTTCCCGAATCCCCTTACACCTTCTCGGTAAACAATCCAGAGGCTGGAGCAGGAAATATAGGGTCTTTGGAATCAGCTAAAGGGTATGAACTGGCCTACGATGCTTACTATTCTGGGAATTATTCCCAAGCAAGAGAGCTGATTTTTGCCACGCTGGAAAAATATCCCTTGACCCGAAACACAGAAAAACTCCTACTTCTCAATGCCATGGTCACGGGGAAGCAAGAAAGCAAGGAACAATTCAAATCCAAACTTGAAGAGTTTATCCAAAATGCAAAGGAGCAAGAGTTGATCAATTTGGCGAAAGCCATGCTGCAGCCACTCCTGAGCTCCGAAGAACTTGCCTCCAAAACAAGTTTGGCAGCAGCAGTACAGGAAAGTCAGGCAGCAGTAAGTGAAGAACCCAAAGAAAAAGTTTCAGAATCACCAGTAAAGGAAAGCCCTTACAAGGCAACTGATGACCAAACCCATATATTTGTACTGGCCTTGACACCAGCAGATGTAGAAACGGCCAAGAATTTGCTTGGAGACCTAGAGACATTCCATACCCAGTCCTTCGGAAATGCTAGGTTGCGAACAGGAAATATGAATTTGAGTGCAGACCTATCCATTTACATCATTAGCCCATTCTCTGATGCAGAGAAAGCCATGAGCTATTTGAAAACCTTTCAGGAAAAATTCACCTCGATTGGGCTGAGGGATGAGATAAAAACCAAGTCCTTCTTTATTTCAATTGAAAACTTCCAAGTTTTAAATAAAAACAAAGACCTGGAAGAATACCTCCAATTCTTTACCGCTACCTACTGATAAGTTATGTTTAAACCTGGTCCATTTACCCAAGAAAATTGGGCATCCAAAACAATAAATTATTTGTGGAAAGCCTTTTTAGCAGGCTTGGTCTTTTTTGTCCTTTTTGTCTGGATGGTGAGCATCAACTTTCTTGGACTTTTTGGAAGCCTTCCTGATTTCAAAGCCCTAGAAAACCCGGACAGTGAATTAGCCTCTGGACTGTATTCCTCAGACGGAGTACTTCTAGGCACCTTTGCTCGAGAAAATCGAAGCCCGGTAACTTATGAGGAACTCGCTCCCAATTTAGTAAAAGCACTGATTGCTACGGAAGATGAGCGTTTTGAAGATCATTCTGGGATTGACTTACAGGCGATGTTACGCGTGTTTGTAAAATCAATCTTGCTGGGCCAAGATTCAGGTGGAGGGTCTACCCTAAGCCAACAAACTGCGAAAAACCTATTCAAAACTAGAACAGATGCCAGCTCTGGATTTTTAAGTAAAGTTCCAGGATTGCGGATGCTAATCGTCAAAACAAAAGAGTGGATCGTAGCCACGCAGCTTGAGCGTGCCTATACCAAAAATGAAATCCTTACCCTCTACTTAGACACTTCAGAATTTGGATCAAACGCTTTTGGAATTAAAACAGCAGCAAAAACCTTTTTTAATAAGTTACCGAAAGACCTTACCATCCAAGAATCTGCTGTTTTGGTGGGTCTTTTCAAAGCCCCAACCTATTACAGCCCTGTTTTTAACCCTGAAAACTCACTCAGAAGACGAAATACCGTCCTCTCCCAGATGGTAAAAAACGATTTCCTGACCGAAACCGAATACGATTCCATTTCACAGTTGCCCATTGTACTGGACTACCAAGTTCAAAACCAAAATCAAGGCCTCGCAACCTATTTCCGAGAGATCGTAAAAGCAGACCTCATTAAGTGGTCCAAAGAAAATTTAAAGTCGGACGGAAGTGCTTATGACCTATTTGGAGATGGATTGAAAATCTATGTAACCCTCGATAGTCGCATGCAGCGCTATGCGGAAGAATCTATGGGAGAACATATGAAAGAACTCCAAAAAGCATTTTTCAAAGAAATGGGAAACAGAGAGCCTTGGATCGATGAAAGCTTTCAAGTAATCCCAAATTTTATTGAAACTGCTGTAACCCGCACGGAGGCTTACCGCCTTTTGAAAAAAAGATATGGAGACCGAACAGATTCTATTGAACTAAAGCTGAATGAAAAGAAGAAAATGCGGATTTTCTCTTGGGAGGGGGAGCGAGATACGCTAATGAGTACGATGGATTCCATGAAGTATTACAAAAAATTCCTGCAAACAGGCATGATGACGATGGACCCTGCCACAGGCCATATCAAAGCTTGGGTGGGAGGCATTGATCACAAGTACTTTAAATTTGACCATGTGAAGCAAGGAAAAAGGCAGCCTGGATCCACATTCAAGCCCTTCGTCTACGCGGCAGCGATAGAAAATGGATACAGCCCTTGCTATGCTGTAGTCGATCAACCCGTAGAAGTGTACATTCCTGGTCAACCCGCCTGGAGCCCCTCAAATTCTGATGGCAAATTCTCCTACGAGCGGATGACTATCCGAAAGGCCATGGCTCAGTCAATCAACTCGGTGACCGCCTACATGATGAAAAAATTGAGCCCCTTGATCGTCATTGAAACAGCAAGACGCTTGGGCATTACCTCTGACCTGGAAGAAGTTCCCTCTTTAGCGCTTGGCGTAAATGATGTAAGCGTATTCGAAATGGTGGGCGCTTTTGGCACTTTCGTCAATAAGGGTGAACACATCACCCCCTATTACATCGATCGGATTGAAGACAAGAATGGAAATTTAATCCATCAATTTACCCCAAAGAAAAAGCCGGCCATGAGTGAAGAGCATGCTTACTTGATGACCTACATGCTCAGAGGGGGATTTGAGGAAGAGTCAGGCACGAGCCAAGGTGTAGCGAGCGCCATTCGCGTAGGCAATGAACTAGGAGGCAAAACAGGTACCACTCAAAATGGTTCCGATGGATGGTATATGGGAATCAGCAAAGATCTCGTATCAGGCATTTGGGTAGGTGGAGATGATCGTGCCATCCACTTCCGAAGCTGGTCAGCTGGTCAAGGCGCCAAAACTGCCCGTCCAATCTGGGCGAAGTTCATGGCAAAGGTATACGATGATAAAAGTTTAGGTTACACCAAAGGTCCTTTCCCAAGACCAGAACGACCGTTAAGTATCGAAATTGATTGTGATAAATACGAGTTTGACAGTCAGCAGAACGCTGGCTTTGACTACGATGCCAAGAAAAATGATTTCTAAACTTGGATACACTCACCTAAAAACAGCCTACTTGTTGGGCTGTTTTTTTTAATTTCAACCCATGCTTTCCTCCTCTTTTCTGCCCGAAGATCACCTATCGTTACCGGATCAACCGGGGGTATATAAGTATTACAATACAGAACAGGAATTGATCTATGTAGGCAAAGCCAAAAGCCTGAAGAAAAGGGTGGGCAGCTACTTCAATAACACGAGCGGCATCAATCTCAAAACCAGGCGAATGGTCAAAGAAATCGTCAAAATTGAGATCATCCTAGTCAACTCCGAATTAGATGCCCTCCTGCTTGAAAACAACTTGATCAAAAAAGCACAGCCCAAATACAACATCCTCCTTCGGGATGACAAGACCTATCCCTATTTGGTGCTTACCAAGGAAAGCTTCCCCAGACTGTTTCCCACGCGCAAGTACATCCCAAAAAGAGGAACTTACTTCGGGCCTTTTGCGAGTGTAAAGGCCATGAACAATGTGCTGGACCTCATAAGAGAACTATTTACCATTCGCACTTGCAATTTGGATCTTTCTTACCTCAAGATTCAGGAACAGAAATATAAGGTATGCCTAGAGTACCATATTGGCAATTGCCAAGGACCCTGTGTTGGCAAGCAACTCGAAGCAGATTACCTCGCAGATCTCGACCAAGCCAAACACATCCTGAAGGGCAACCTCGCTCCTGCCAAATCTCATTTCAAGCAACGCATGGAGGGGCTAGCCGAAAAGCTAGCCTTTGAACAAGCGCAACAGGTAAAAAATAAGTTGGAACTACTTGAAAAGTACCAGGCCCGGTCCCTCATCACCAATCCAAGCATCGCCAATTTGGATGTATGCACCTTGGTAGCCGATGAGAAAACTGCCTATGTCAACTACATGCGGGTCAAGAATGGATCCATGATCACCTCCAAGAATGTGGAACTGAAAAAACGCTTGGATGAATCTGAGCAAGAACTTCTTGTGACCGCCTTAATCCGACTGCAGGATCAATTTCAATCTGATGCGGAGGAAATACTAGTCAACCTAGAGCTAGAGCCCATCGAAGGGCTAAACCTAAGCGTTCCAAAAATTGGCGACAAGAAAAAACTAATTGACTTGTCCCTCAAGAATGCACTCTATTACAAGAGAGAGAAGGCACTGCTACAGGGCCTAAATCAAGATAAGAAAGACCGTGTCATTCGACAGCTGCAGCAAGACCTAAGCCTTCAGGAAATTCCCGATCACATCGAATGCTTTGACAATTCAAACATTCAAGGCACGAATCCCGTGGCAAGCATGGTTTGCTTCAAGCAGGGAAAAGCTGCAGTGAAAGAATATAGGCACTTCCACATAAAAACGGTCGAAGGCCCCAATGATTTTGCCAGCATGAAGGAGATTGTCGGGCGCCGCTACAAGCGGCTGCTCGAAGAAGCATTGCCACTTCCTAAGCTCGTGGTGATTGATGGGGGCAAGGGCCAGCTATCCTCTGCGGTGGAAGCCTTGCAGGAACTCGGGATTTATGGAAAGATGCCCATCATCGGCATTGCCAAACGGTTGGAAGAGATTTATTTTCCTGGAGACCAATACCCCATTCACCTGGATAAAAAATCGGAAAGTTTAATGCTGCTCCAGCGGATCCGAGACGAAGCGCACCGCTTTGCGATTACCTTCCACAGACAAGTGCGTAGCAAAAAAGCACTCAACAGCCAGCTCACGGGAATTGAGGGGATAGGAGAACTGACTGCTCAGAAATTATTGAAGGAGTTTAAGTCGGTAAAAAAAATCCAACAGGCCTCGGAAGAGGACATCGCTGCAGTGATCGGTGCTACCAAGGCAAAAGCACTTTTGGCAGCCTTAGAAAAAAATAAAGCCCCGAACTAATTCGAGGCTTTATTTTTACCATTCCCAAACTGAATTTTCAAAGTCTAAGAGTTTGTATTCGAAAGCGAGTGCATCCAAGTAGGCTTGCATTTTCCGCCGGTCTTCTGGTGTATTTTTATTCACCAAATCGATAACCAGTGCTTCGTATTGATTGGTGTAGCGGGTCACAACTGACCTGAACAATCTGGACTCAAAGGCTTCACTGTAGGTTAAACTCTTTGAGATATTCGTAAAATTCAACCATCGAGCATCATCCTGTTTTGCAAAATAGTTGATGAAATCTTTGTAGCGGATATAGGCTACTGTTCCTTCAAATGCACCTTGGTTAAATTCTGCAGGTCTAGTAATCTGGATATACTTGATGTCAAACTTGAACTGAGAATGTTGCCGATCAAATAGAAAATCCTCTTTAAAGTCTAAGTAATAATAATTTTTTACGAAGACGGTATCCTTAACATCGTTGTATGCAAAGGCTGAATCAAATTCTGTGATGGATAAAGGGGTTGTAAATTTTTCATCACGATAAGCAGTTAATCCATTTGATTTTACGGCTTTGTAAATATTATTGAGCAATCCATTCTCTTTAGTATCCCCTGAGCCATAAAGCGGCAAATTGTATTTCTCCCGAAGATCAATTCTTCTCCAAACAGAGATTTGATACATCTTGTCATCTTCACGGATCTTCTTGACCGAATACACCGTATCCATTGCATATTGCCTCACGCCAGTAGTAGAGGGATTGACAGAAGTAGCTACTTGAGCCATAGCACCCTGCCACAAAATAAGGCTGAAAAGGGCTGCGAAGAAGGCATATTTAGAAATTAAGCGCATAGCTTATAGATTTGACTCGTAGAAAGAACCTTATTTAACACGTACTGTAATTACGCCCTTATAATTCATGTTGATTTTTTCTCCTCTAAAATTAGTGCGGACGATTTGGTCAATTTGGATAACAATAATATCGCCTTTTGTTGCCGATCCTAAAACACCCTTAAATCCAGAGCTAATTGGAACTGCATCACCTCTAGCTACATCATTACGAACCAATTGAATTTTGCCAGCACCAATGCTAAAATTAGAATCCCGCTTCATGGTCTCTGCAAAATTAGGGTCAGCTTTAGCGATAACCTTTACACCATTAAGCGTATTTACATTATGTCCCTGACTTAAATCAAGATCCGCACCATTCGAAGTCTGAAGAACAACAGTTGGCATAGGAACAGGCTTGACATCAAATGTTTCATCACCAATTTTATTTCCACCACTGCTGACGCCGATGGTCACTTTACCACTACCATTTGGAACAACCGTTACTTGACCTGCTTTTTCTCCTTTGATTCTATCCCCATTGGTTACTGTAAACTCAGGTGCATAGGAGTTGCCAAGTGCAGGAACATCAATATTCAAGTCATTTGCGCAACCCGCGTAGAGCTGTTGAACAACTTTAGAAGTGATTTTGATTACTGGCTGTGCTACGAAGTATTCATATTCAATAGGCAAAACCTTGTCTTCTCCACCCACATTTGTAACAATCTGACCTTTAAGCACCTTTTTGGCGACGCCTGCATCGTCATAGGATGCTGCCGGAGTGGCTACAAATTCAATTTTACCAAATCCTTTTGGATCAACTGGGATAGATCTACCATCCAGCGTCATGGTAGGAGATGCTGTAGAGGAAGAAGATGCAATAAACATCGTTCCTTCAAACTTAGTACCTGCAGCTACCACATTGGAAATCGCAGATATTTTAGCTTCAGTAATGTCTGCTTTGAAATAAAAGGAACCGATTGAATTTGCTATTGTGGTTAGCGACTCGTTTTCAATATTCAATACCTCGTTTTGAAACTGAGATAAAATAGCAATTGCAGCACCTACAGGAGACTTAACAAAGTTTAAAGTGACAAAAGACTTGCTTTTTGCCTCGATGTCATTTGCAAACAACTCAATCTTATCTGCATCAAGTGCAATTGGTTTGAAGGTTAGCGTAGAGATCCCAACTCCTTTCAAAATCCCTTCTACAGTCTTTGGAAAATCGTTTAGCTTCTTCTTAAGCTCTTCTCCTTTTCCCTGATTTGCAAAAAGATTTCCTGTAATTTCTGTGTTCTTCAATGCCGAATTCACATAGTTACCTTTTTCATTTTTGGCATTGGATGTCTTGATGAGTTCCTGCTTGAGGCCCTCAACATAGTCATATACTTCCTTGGATGCCGCCCGTATTTTTTTTGATGCAGCTACCTTTGGAAGATCTTTTGGATTGTTGCCTTGCTGGGAAATGGTGTATTCCACAGAACCTACCATGGACTCGTTCTTCAAAACAAAATTTTTCGAGGTTCGCTCCATCCCATCGTTGAGAAGGACAAACTTCTGGAGGATCTGATTACTTACCTGGAGGGCCAATAGGGCCGTCAATACCAGGTACATCATCCCGATCATCCGTTGTCTAGGTGACTCTTTACCTCCTGCCATGTGTGTTTATTTTTTTGGAATTAAGAGATAAATTTAACCTCTGATGGCACTTAGCATGCCGCCATATATTTTGCTCAATGCACTTACATTTTGATTCAACTTCACCATTTCTTCTCTGAAGGCCTGAGTTTCATTACCAACCTCAGTGAAGCTCGACATGGCTGTAGACATATTTTTATAGAAATCAGCACGTGCTTTCTTCTGCTCAGTAGAATCTTGAAGTTCTAATTCATACACTGCATTCAAAGCAGACAAATTCTTAGTTACTGCTTGAATCTGAGCTTGGTACGCTTGCGAATCCTGGGCGGCTGAGGACATGGCTACCAAAGCAGTTGCAGTCTGTGCATAGGAATCGTTCATACTTGCCAAGGACTGAGAAGCAGCTTTCACGTTTGAAGCATACTCTGTAGTAGCCACTGCAGCATCTGCAAGGTTACCCATTTTCTGTGCTGAAGAAGCCAAATTGTTCATGCCCTTTCCTAAACTTTCGATCAGCTCAGGTCCAATATTAGCCTGTTGCAACATATTATCTAACTGTGCGGCAATCGGATCTCCTGAAACTTGTACAGTTTTTCTAGCAGCAGGTCTAGGCGATTCGTCTGCTTCTTCATCCAACTCAGGATATACTTTAGCCCAGTCCACCTCTTTAGCGCCTGGTTCAAAAGCTGATAAGAAAAATATGATGGCTTCCGTTGTCAAACCAACACCAATCATTAAAGTTGCTCCTGGCCAATCCAAGATTTTAAACATTGCTCCAAGAATTACGACAGCTGCGCCAATCCCATAGATTTTTGGCATTACCTTGGAATAAAAGAAATTACTGTTGCTTGCCATTAGTCAATTAGTTTTATGTTGAATATTTTATTTTAACGGAAAATTATCTTTTTAGTCTTTTGTTTGGATTCGCATCCATGGAAGCTGATCTTCCAATAAATGTCATTACAGTACGGAATCCTATGTGTGCTTGTGCTACGTCTTGGTATTCATATGTACGGGTAGAAGTCTCAAGATAGTGACTAATATCTTTCCAACTTCCTCCACGAACAATCTTTTTAGGCTCGGATTCATCTAAATACACCGGGTCCAAATCCCAAGTTTGCGCTCTAGAAGTAACCTTGTAGGCATCCATCACCCATTCTGAAACGTTACCTGCCATGTTGTACAATCCAAATCCATTGGGAGCAAAAACATCTACAGGGGCGGTGTAGGTAAAGCCATCATCTACGTAATTTCCTCTACCAGGCTTAAAGTTTGCCATCAAGCACCCTCTTTTATTCTTGACATAAGGGCCTCCCCAAGGGTACTTAGCGATTTCTTTACCACCTTTTGCAGCATATTCCCATTCTGCCTCAGTAGGTAATCTAAATGCAGGAAGGTCAAACTCAATGTCATCATTCGCACGTAAATGGTACGTTCTCCATTCACAATATTTTTGTACCTGATCGTACGAAACACCCACAACTGGATACGAATCGAAGGCTGGGTGGTCAAAATAAAATTCCATCAAGGGGTCTCCATAATGGTAAGCAAAGCTTTTTGTCCAAACCGTACTGTCAGGCTTCAACTCGTCTAAGTTAAAAGTCGGAGCTGCTTTTAGCGTTGTTGGAGTGCCTGTATCCAATTGACCAGATTTAACAGCCTCCAAAAATTGTCTATACTTATTATTGGACACTTCATACTTGTCCATAAAAAATTCAGATATCGTTATCTGTTTGTTTAACGATGCTTGGGTGTAAGCAATATCTTCGTCTGATTGGCCCATCCAGAAAGTCCCTGCTTTGATAGGAACCATATCTACAGGTAGGTTTTGCTTCCAGCGAATACGCTTAGCAACACCTGTAACCTCTCCTTTTCGATTCGCTTTACTACTAGCCTCTCCCTTTTTACTAAGCAGTCCACAACTTGGCAAAAAAGCTATTAACAAGAAGCCTATGGCAAGCGTTAGAAAAGGGAATTTTATCTTGGTGTACATAAATGACTTTTTTAGAGTAGCATCAAATTTTTGGCCAAATGCCGCCAACTTATAAAAACACTTTCGAAAGTTAGCTTTTTTTAGGTGAATAAAACAAACCTTATTGAGGTGTAATTAATTATGGGAAATAAAAAACCTGCTAATTTAATAAATTGTTTACACTAATATACTGACTAAAACCTAAATCTAGGTGTTCTTTGAATTACTCGATTCACTGTTTTTGAAACATCTGCCCAGGCATAACGGAGCATCAATTCATGAGATGTAGGAGCTTTTGCTTCTTTGCCTCCAATCACTAAATCAAAAGCATATCCAAGTTTTAAACTATTGTCTTTCAACAAGCTGTATCCCAAAATCACAGACGCCGACTCCTCCCCTCTGTAGGCAAGACCTCCTGTCAGTTTATTTTGGAGTGTGGCTATAACGCTAATGTCATAAGATAAAGTATTTGTCCCCAAAGATTTTAATAGAATACTAGGTTCAATCCGGAGCTGGCCCACTGGGCGCATTCGGTATCCTACCAGCAAATAATTATGAATTTGGAGCCGGTTAGCAAAACTCCCATCCCCAAAATCAAAAGAAGCTTGATTGAGGTGCCTACCGCTAATCCCCACATAAAAATTACCTCCATCTACCAGTAGTCCAGCCCCCATATCCATAGCTAGCTGCGTCTCAGTTCCTGATTGTGGAAGACTTGGCTCAGGATTTACAAATTGCAATTCCTCAAAATTTAAGGTGCTATTGGATACCCCAAAATATCCGCCAAAGCTGAGTTGCGTCCGCTTGATTTTCTTGTGATAGCTTCCCTGAAGGTTGACATCTAGATTCGAGCTCGCCCCTAGTTTATCGTTGACTACTGTGAGCCCATAGCCAAAATTCTTTGCCTTAATTCTACCCTGAAATGTAATCAATTGGGTAGTTGGTGGTATTCCTGCACCTGCAGTAGAAGTATATCCTTGCCATTGAGATCGGTGGAATGCAGAAAACTGGTTTCCAATTTCCTTTCCTGCAAAAGCAGGATTAAAAAAATTTCCAGCGGAAAGGTATTGGGTAAACTGAGGATCTTGCTGCGCGAACACCGACACTGGTAGCGAGAGACACAGCAAAAATGGGAGTGCTTTCAAAAAATTAACCAAGTCGCTTTTTCTGTTCATTTTGGTTGTGGAGTTATCAAATTTAAACTAGTCTAGAAATTTAAACTTATAAACCACTGAAAATGATTCTTAGAATTACAAATTATTGGCCTTTTTTATAAATAATTCTAGTGCGCCGGTCATACTTGGTGCATTTGGCATAGGAGCCTCTATATCCAAAATAAGATCCATGTCTCGGACTGCTTGAGCGGTGGTAGGTCCAAAAGCTGCAATACGCGTTTTTCCTTGTACAAAATCAGGAAAATTTGACTTTAAGGATTTGATACCAGATGGACTAAAGAAAGCCAAAATATCGTACTTCACATCTGCCAAATCAGATAAATCAGCCGCTACAGTATGGTAAATAATTGCCTCTGTAAATGCTATTCCCTGCTTTTGCATGTAGGCAGGAATATCATCTTTCCGAATATCCGAACAGGGGAAGAGGTATTTTTCGTTTTTGTGTTTCTTAAAATAGTCAAATAGATCTTCTGCGGTCTTAAGCCCTACAAAAAGCTTTCGCTTTCGAATCACAATGTATTTTTGAAGGTAATGCGCGGTCTGGTCTGAAATACAGAAATATTTCATTTCAGGAGTCATTTCAATTTTGAACTCCTTACAAATTGCAAAAAAATGGTCTATCGCATTTCGGCTAGTAAATATGACAGCCGTATGCTTCAAAATATCTATTTTTTGCTTCCTAAATTCCTTGGGCGGAACGGGTTCTACCTTGATAAATTGCCTAAAATCTATCTTCAACTTATACTTTTCCGCAAGGAGTAGGTAAGGGGAGTTCGCCTCGGTAGGCTTTGGCTGAGAAACCAATATGCTCTTTACTGGGGTATAGCGATCTTTTGGAGCTGCACTCATGCTGGGAGTTCCTTTTACGTTCAACACATCACTTGATAAATTCCAAAATCCATTTGGTCAAAACCAAAAATGGTATAATTTCAGTTAGGCAAAGGTAAGTAAATAAATGGTATTTCTTAAAATTCAGACGATTCATCATAATTAAAAAAAGACCGAAAACACCAACCAAGTAGGTCCAAAAAACTGCCTTAATGAGTAACGTAAAAACTTTTTCTAGCTCAGAAATGTCATTTATGACAAAGAAAGTAGTCGCCAACAAAACAAGAGCAAAGCCAAAACTGATTAATCGGAGCAAATAAAAGAAATGCGCAAACTCAGATTTTCCCAATTCAAAAAAGTAAACAATTAATTTAATTGCGGAGAACTTCAGGATAGTAACAGCCAAGAGTAGAAAGGAGGTGATTATCCACAAATTTAAAAGTGAGAGTAAGGTTAATCCCCCCAATAGCTCGAACCAATCCGGCCTAAAAATGACGATCCCCATCACTAGACTATGGGCGATAATCGTCGCTAACAAAAACAGAAAATAGATAACATCAAAGGAAAACACTTTTTGAAGTCCCCCACTTTCTGAAAAATCTTCAGCTTTAATTACGGATAAAGGCTGTAGCAAAACCCCCAATAAATAGGGATAACTTCGCCTATAAATGCTCAATAAAATCAAAATAATAAGTAGCGAAATCGCGAAAAAATCCTTCAACGGTTGGATTACCTGGCGTTTTTCAAAAGCCGTCAATTTTGCCCCTAAACTCGCTTGCTCCTCGGCTACCTGGTTTCGCGCTACCTTGGTTATCTCCAAACCAAAATTTGTGAGGCTAAACTTGTCGCTGATAACCGTCACTAGGAGGCTGTCCTTCCCAAATTCTTTCTTTAAATCGGCAGTGGCAATGAAAAAAGTGGTATCGTTTTGAATTAAATCCCAGAGCTTCCCATCCACAAAAAGGGTTGAATTGCGCGGTACCTTAAATTGAAAATACGATTGAGGAAATGTGTTGACAAGTAAGCTAACCTGCTTTTGCCCTATGGATCCAAGTACAGATTGTTCCGTGACATTGCTCCACTTCCCATCGTAGTTTTCCAATACCTGAGCCTTCCCCCAAAGGGCAACAAAAAGAAGAATTAAAATAAGTGCTATTCTACGCATTGAGCCTTTTGGCAAAGGTACTTGTCAACTTATGGGAACTCAAAAATTGTCAGGAATTTACTCAAGAAAATATGCTTCTCAACTAAATTTTTGGTTTCTAATCACAAAACTCAACATTCCTGAGACAGCCTCCAAATGAATTCCAATCAAAAAAACAAAGTCCCTTTTACAAAACAAATTTGATTCAGCGTAAGGGGAACATCCATTATATTTACCCCATATTCAACCTTTATGGCAGGCCTCTACATCCATATTCCCTTTTGCAAGCAAGCCTGCCATTATTGCGACTTTCATTTTTCCACCAATCTCCAACTGATGGAGACGATGATGGATTCAATCCTCCTAGAGCTTCAACTTCGAAAAGAGTACTTGAAGGGGGAAGCGGTGGATACCATCTACTTTGGAGGTGGGACTCCTTCTCTTGTACCTGCCAAATACTTGGAGAAAATCCTAAATCAGATTTCAGCCCTTTTTCCTGGAAGCAAACAAGAGGTCACTTTAGAAGCCAACCCAGATGACTTAAATCCCCAAGCATTGGCCACCTGGAAATCCCTCCGAATCGATCGACTAAGTTTGGGTATTCAAAGTTTTCAAGATCAAATCCTCAAAGCCTACAACCGAGCCCATAATTCCAAGGAGGCCAGGCAAGCGATTCAACTTGCTCGAGCTGCTGGGTTTGAAAAATTTTCGATTGATTTGATTTACGGATATCCCCATTCAGACCATCGCCTTTGGCAATTGGACCTGGAGGAAGCACTTCGCCTTGACCCCGGTCACCTTTCTGCCTATTCATTGACCATCGAACCCAAAACAACTTTTGGCAACTGGACCAAGAAAGGAAAGTTTAGCCCTGCAGAAGATGAATTTGTGGCTCAACAATTTGAGTACCTGCAAGAGCAATGCGACAAGGCAGGATACTTCCAGTATGAAATATCCAACTTTAGTCGCCCAAATCAAGCCGCAGTTCACAACAGCAACTATTGGAAGCGCTGCCCCTACCTCGGCATCGGCCCCAGCGCTCATTCCTTTAATGGAAGTTCAAGAGGCTTTAATCCCTCTTCCAACACGAGCTACATCAAAGCGCTAGCAGCTGGATCGCTCCCTTTTGTACTCGAGGAGCTAACTCCCGAAGAATGCATCAATGAAGAAATTCTGACTGGCCTTCGAACCTCCTGGGGATTGGATACTGAAAGTTTGGCAAAACGGTATCACCTGGATATTATGGAGATAAAAAAGGGTTCTATCTCGAAATTAACCGAACTAGGAATGATTCATACCGAGGCAAAAACGCTAACTTTAACCCGCAAAGGTCAGCTGCTGGCAGACAGCATTGCCTCCGATATTTTTATAGATTCCGATGACCTCTCCTAGAAAAAAAGATGCTACCCCCTTGGCTGAGGCCTTCCAAGACCTACTGAAAGCCTATCGCCTGGAAGACACCTACCAAGAGAAATTGCTGATTTCGTCCTGGCCCAGCTTGGTTGGCAAAACTATCGCCGACCGCACAAGCAATGTGTACATCAAGGACAAAAAATTAATGGTTAAAATCACTTCAGGGCCAGTAAAAAAGGAACTACAACTTAATAAATCAAAAGTGATTGCCTTAATTGAATCCCAAATCGGTAAGGGGATCGTAGATGAGGTCATCTTCTTGTAAAATTTTTGTAAGATTTAACAGTTCTCCCTCATTTCGAGCCCCTTTAAATACCTTTGCATTGGTTGACATTCCCTATTTTTGGAAGGTAAATCCATGATCATAAAAAGCTCACTTCCTATTGGCAGAATTAGCCTTTTCTTAGCCATTTTAATTTGGCTGGCCCTGCTGTTGGTGGACTTGGTTCGGATTTTTGGGATGATCAATAACCTTGACTCAGGCGTCTCCGAGGAAGTTACCTGGATTTTAGAAATTCTTTTTTTCATTTTAATTTACCTCGTATACCGCCGCATATTTTGGAAAAACAAGCAATCGGATTTTTTAACCCTAATCTGGAGAGGAGTCTCCACCGGTCTTTTTGCGGCTTCTGCCGGACTACTTACCGAAGGATTTTACTTGGCACTTGGGGAGAGTAAAATTGGTACAGACCCGTTCCTACGGAATGTATTCTACCACATTAATTTTGCCCTAACAAGTGCTTTTTTAATTTTCACCACCTTGCTGTGGAAGCATTTAATCCTCTATCAAAAAAATAAGCAGGTAGTCAACCAATGGCAAATGTTTGAGCTTTCCATGTTGGGAGCCTTATTTTTTGTGTTCTTCAACCACAACAATCTAGACTACAGCTTCCTATTTGGACTCACCATTCTGTTGGTTATTTCCATCCTTCTTGCGGTCAACCTGAAATGGATTCCCTACCTAAATTTTAAAGAGAAATGGAAATCATTACTTTTTCTCTTTCTTATCTTGGGCTGTGCTGGAGTCTTATTTTTACGGGTGCTCAAATCTGGAAATGAAGGGAATTTGCAGATTAACCTGACAGACAACCTGTTCCTCATGGCCTTGTTTGGCTTTGTATTCGCCTACGGTCTATTTAGCTTTTTGGTCACCTTATTCAACTTGCCTACCTCTTCAGTTTTTGAACAAAAGCTAAACGAGGCAATAAATTTCCAAAAGTTAAGTCAGTCCATACAGCCCGAAGAAAGCGAAGAACAAGTACTTGATATCTTACTTGACTCCTGCATAAGCGCCTCGTTTTCTGATGCAGCATGGATTGAACTCAACCCCAAAGAATCCTTTCAAGTCAAAAATCCACTCCGATTTTTGGATGAATCTACCAAAATAGCAGTCCAATCCCTCCTCCCTCAAGAAACACAAAGTTGGGTGCCTTTAGGTATATCGGAAGTACACCAAGCGCAGACCATCCGAATTACCCATCCCAACTATAAGTCTGCATTGGTGGTCCATTTAACAGTCAACAAATCTATCCTAGCACGCATCGTCCTGATCAAGGAGGTGAAGGAAGGGTTCAACAAGGAAATGATCGGCATCATTGGCACTTTTGCGAGACAGGCCTGTATTTCGGTTGAAAACCACCGATTACTCAATCAAGCTATAGAAAATGAGCGCTACCAAGAGGAGCTAAAAATTGCCCAGCGGGTTCAAAAGGCACTTTTGCCACTAAAACTTGACCATCCCGTCTCCTTCGATATCTGTGCCTATTCCAACACTGCAGATGAAGTTGGAGGTGATTATTACGATACTTACCAAGTGGATGATACTCATTTTGTACTCATCATGGGAGATGTCTCCGGGAAAGGAACCTCAGCCGCTTTTCATATGGCACAAATGAAAGGGGTATTCCAAAGCTTAATTCAACTTGGAATTCATCCTGCGGAGTTTATGAACAAAGCAAATGCCGCTCTTAGTAAATGTTTGGAGCGAAACCACTTTATAACAGCTTCTATCTTTGAAATTGATACTGAAAACAACTGTTTTTGCCATGCGCGAGCTGGGCATATTCCTACGTTATGGTACAAGGCCGCCGAGAAAGGGGCTGAGTTTATTTCCATAGAAGGCCTTGGATTGGGGATTGTAAGAAACCCAAGCTACAAAAAACACGTACAGGAAGAAACATTTGAATACCGTTCGGGAGATATATTAGTCCTCCTTACAGATGGGATACTAGAAGGAAGAAAAGAGACAGGAGAACAATTTGGTTATGACCGAATTAAAAAAATAGTAGAAGAGCATCATCAAAAATCACCCATTCAACTACAACAGGAAATCATCGATGCACTCCATCAATTTGTGGGGGGTGATGGAATGATTGACGATGATTATTCCTTAATGGTAGTCAAATTCAAGTAAACTGATTAAACTAGCTTAAGCATGCTGCAACTCGAAAGAATAAAAGAAGGAAATAAAGACATTTTACGCTTGATTGGAGAGGTGGACGCAAGCAATTCGGTCCTACTGGATCAGTCTATGCAGGAGATCTTAGATCAAGGCGCTACCTTTCTTTTGATTGATGGAAATCAATTAGGTTATATTTCTTCTGCAGGCTTAGGTGTTTTCATGTCCTATTTGGATGATTTTTCAGAACAAGGAATTCGATTTGCGATTTTTGGACTGAATGAACAGGTGACTGAAGTATTTAAAATTCTTGGACTAGATCGCTTGATCCAAATCGTTCCAGACAAATCCACTGCAATTACCCTTGGGAATGAGCCATAAACTAAACTTATCTTGTTGTACATCTGCCCTGGTGGAGTTGAGGAGTTTTCTTCAGCTTAGCTTAAAATCCTATGGATTTTCTGAAGTGGACAGACTCCAACTTATTTTGGCAGTGGAAGAGGTCTGTGCCAACCTGATTATTCATTCCCATGCTTGCAATCCCAAAGAACTAATTTACTTGGAAGTAAAAGAATTGAAAAAGAAGTTATCCATTGAAATCACCGACAAAGGGGACGCTTTCAACTTGTTGGAATACGAAGTCCCAGATCTCAAAAAAGTAATTGAGGAGAAACGAAAAGGTGGAATCGGGATATTATTGGTGAAAAAAATCATGGATGAAATTGAATTTGAATCCAAAAACGGAGAAAATACCTGTAGGCTAATCAAAAAATTTCCTTCCGCGGTTGAACCCTAATTAGGAGGAATGATTACCCGCATTTTATCTTTATAATTTTTGTATCTTTGAAGTCTAATTTGGTATTCCTTTCGATGAATAAAAGAGCCCTTCCGGCAATCCTAGCACTTATACTATCACTGGTTACTGTTCCTTTCTTGGCTCAAGCCCAAGAAAAGAAGGAAGTTTTGGCAGTCATCGGCACCATTTCAATTGACAAGGAAGAATTTTTGCAACTTATGTCTAAAGAAAGGCAGAGCGAGAGTCCGGCCAATTCATTGACAAGAAAGGAGTTTGAAGAAAATTTTGAATCTTTTTTGACCTACAAACTAAAGGTCATCGAGGCTGAGTCCATTAAGCTTGACCAGCTGGAGGAGTTTAACCTTGAATTTTCCTCCGTCAAGGAGTCCTTAATTGCACCCTATTTGATCAAAAATTCAATCGAAGAAGGGGAAGTAAAAAAAGTGTATGCACGCCTCCAAGAAATTGTCAGGGCAAAACACATTTTGTTTCAATTTCCTCCAAACCCTAAGAAGGAAGACAGCATTGCTGTACTCCAGATGGCCTTAAAAGTGAAGGCTGAACTTGAAAATGGAGCTGACTTTAGTGCATTAGCACTTAACTACTCGGATGATCCTTCGGCTAAAATAAACAAGGGTGATTTAGGCTATTTTACTGGACTTCAGATGGTGCAGCAATTTGAAGAAGCTGCTTACACCCTTCCCGTTGGTAGTATATCAGACCCTATTTTGACAGACTTTGGCTACCATATCATCCAAGTAAGTAGCCGTCAAGCCAACCCAGGGGAAGTTCAAGTTTCTCATATTTTGGTTCGATTTGATTCAGAAAATACGAGCCAGGAAGAAAATGCGCGAAGAAAAATTTCTGATATCTATGCGGAAATTCAAAAGGAAAACACGATTTGGGGAGAAATAGTAAAAACTTACTCTGAAGATCCTGCCACAAAATCAGCAGGAGGGATTTTGCCTTGGTTTGCTGTGGGCACAATGATCCCTGAGTTTGAAATGGCAGGCTTCTCCTTGACAGAGATTGGGGAGGTTTCTCCCCCAATCAAAACTGCATATGGATATCATATTCTACGCCTTGAAGGAAAAAGAGGGCTGCAGCCTTACGAGGAAGTGGAGCAAAGTATCCGATCAAAAATTTTACGCAATTCCAAAACTGGAATGATTCAATCCCAGGTGATTGCAATTCAAAAATCACGCTACGGTTTTCAAGAAAATGAGGCAGGAATTTCAACAGTGGCTGGCGCAGTGAATGCGACAGACATAATGAGCTTTGGCACGGCCGTCCAAGAAAAAAAACTTGGGACTACGGAGCTATTTAAGACGAATAACTCCTCCTACACTGTGAAGGACTTGGTGAATTTTATGCAATCAAAAGAGATCACTCCAAAAGGAAATGGGACTTTCTTTGAACTCTGGCTGGATAAATTCGCAGAGTTTACCTTAGCAAAAACGGAAGAAGTGGATTTGGAAAAAAATAACAAAGCATACCAAATGCTACTGAAGGAATATCGAGATGGCATTTTACTCTTCTCCTTGACCAATCAGGAAGTGTGGCAAAAAGGGTTAAATGACTCAGTCGGTCAGCAGGCCTTTTTTGAAAAAAATAGTCAAAACTACCAGTGGAAAGCTAGAGTTCAGGCCTACTTGACGAAGGTAAATGATACGTCCAAACTAGAAAATGCACGCAAATACCTCCAAAATAAGGGATTCGATACAGACAGTTTTGCTGCATTCGAAGCAGATTATCGGAGCAATTATCCCGATGCATATGCTACAGAGTCAGGAACTTTCGAATACGAAGCGCATCCCATCCTTTCGAAAGTAGATTTGAATAAGCCTTATCAGGAGTTGGTGATTGATGGAACCTCTTATGTGCTAGTCGTTGGAAAAGTATACCCACCCGGGCCGAGGAAATTTGAAGAGGCACGTGGCCTTATCATTCGAGATTACCAAGCATTTCTTGATCAGGCGCTTACCAAAAGATTAAAAGAAAAATATCCCATTCAAATTAATGCTGGGATTAAGGAAAAAGCCTTTGCTGCTTTGAATCAATAATTCTTCCCATTCGGATCTCCCGAAAAAGATAAAACTTATGAAATTGCTAAACCGACTTATTCCGAGCCTTCTTGCATTTTGGATCTTGGGACAAGCTCAAGCCCAAGAAACTGCCACTGGACAAGTGGTAGATAAAATTATTGCGAAAGTAGACAACAATATTCTTTTGGAGTCAGAAGTTCAAAAGTCCTACCTAGAAGCACTCTCGCAAGCTCAGCAGGGAATTGAGACGCCTACCCGATGCAGCGTATTTGAAAGCTTGCTGATCAATAAACTGATGGTAGCCAAAGCTGTGGTGGATTCAGTTCTTGTCACCGATGCCGAGGTACTCCTTGAGGCCAATAACAGATTTGCTATGGTCATGCAACAATTCGGCGGAGATGAGTCGATGCTTGCAGAAATGTATGGGAAGACTGCCGAACAGTTAAAGGCTGAGTTAGAAGAAGTAATGCGCGAGCAACTTATCGTGCGGAAAATGAGAAAAACGATCACGGATGGCATTACCGTTTCCCCATCCGAGGTGCGTGCATTTTACCTAAATATTCCTAAAGATTCACTACCACTATTTACCTCCGAGGCTACAGTAGGTCAAATCGTCAGAAAGCCCGAAACCAATCCAAAGGTTAGAGAAGAAATTATTGCGCAGCTTAAACAGTTTAAAGAGGCAATAGCATCTGGTAAGTCTACTTTTGCAGAATTAGCCAAAGCCTATTCAGAAGATCCAGGGTCGGCTGAACAAGGAGGAGATTTAGGATTTTTTAGAAGAGGTGAGCTGGCCCCAGAATACGAGGCCACCGCATTGGGACTACGACTAGGTGAGATCTCAGACCCTATTGAAACCCAATTTGGGTTTCACATGATCCAACTCCTCGAGAATAAAGGTTCAACCTTTAATACGCGGCACATTCTACGCATTCCAAAAGCTTCCGAGGAGGATATAGTAAAGGCTGAACGCTATTTAGACAGCCTAAAAAAGGAAGTTTTAGCTGGTAAAATTGATTTTGCAAAAGCAGCAAAAGAATATTCCCAAGATAGAGCAACTTCAGATGCAGGAGGCTTTTTTACCGATCCAGCCACTACTTCCAATAGGCTTTCGTTGCGTACCCTAGAAGATCCTGTGCTCTATTTTACGATCGATACCATGAAGGTTGGGGACATCACTCCTCCCATTCGTTTTGAAGATCCTAGAGAAGGCACTAAAGTTCGTATTCTATTCTACAAAGCAAGATACCCTGCACATAAGGCAAACCTTGAAGATGATTATGAGAAATTGAAGGCTGCCACCCTCCGTAGAAAAGAGGATGAGATACTAAGCAAATGGTTTGTTACCGCAAAAGAAGATATTTTCATTGACATCGACCCTAGCTACGATCGCTGCGATGCATTGAAAGACAAGTAATAGATTTCCGCAATCCTACCAGTGGGTAGCGTGCCTGTTTTCGTTGCCAATAGTTGACAGTTAGCTGTTGAATGGTCCACAGTTGACGGTCGACAGACCACAG
>CAZPKI010000007.1:0-4430 GCA_964587015.1 uncultured Limnohabitans sp. | reverse complement strand
ACGACTCGGCTGTCGACCGTGGACTGTCAGCCGTTGACAAAATTAAATCGTCAGCAGACGACTGTCGACAGACCACAGGACAATGTACCAGGTACGAAGTACAAAGTAGTAATTCGTAAAATATGAATTCTACTCAGAAAGTATCTTGGTACTTCGCCTGCCTGCCGGAGGTACTTGGTACTTAGTACATGGTACTTAGTACAGTAATGCCATGTCACCCCACGACTCGGCTGTCGACCGTGGACTGTCAGCCGTTGACAAAAATTAAATTGAACTTCAAACTTTAATTTCTTCAACGGATTCACCGCCTTGCGTCTGCTTTTCAAAAAGAGCAGCATAAACTCCCTTTTGAGTCATTAAAGAAGCATGATTGCCGCGTTCTACAATTCGTCCCTCATCCAATACAATTATTTGATCGGCAAGCTTGGCTGAAGACACCCGATGGGAAATGATGATGGAGGTACGGTTTTCCATGATCTTTTTGAGTGAATTTAAAATCGCATTCTCCGTCTTAGTGTCAACGGCAGATAGACAATCGTCTAAAATCAAAATCTTGGGCTCCTTTGCAATAGCCCTTGCAATTGAAACGCGCTGCTTTTGTCCCCCAGAAAGCGTAATCCCCCGTTCGCCAAGAAGGGTATCAAACCCCTTAGGGAAGTCCAAGATGTTTTGGTAAACGTCTGCATCTTTAGCAGCCTGCGTCACTACCTCAATATCTGGATTGTCTATTCCGAAGGAAATATTGTTTGCAATGGTGTCGGAAAAAAGAAAAACATCTTGTGGAACCACACCTATCTGACTACGAAGGCTAGCCAATGCATAGTGCTGAATGGGTCTATTGTCAACCAGTATCTCCCCGGAAGTGGCATCGTACATCCGCATCAACAAGTTGGCAAGCGTAGATTTGCCTGAGCCTGTGGTACCAATAATCCCCAAGGTCTGGCCAGCTTCAATCGAAAAGGAAACGTCCTTCAACGCTTGGATCCCCGAATCTGGGTAAACAAAAGAAAGGTGACACACCTGAATTGCCCCTTCCAGTGTGGCTTCAATGTTTTTCTCAGATACCAAATCCGTTTTCTGATCCAACAATTCATTGATTCTTCGTTGGGAAACCTCCGCACGCTGCACTATACTAGTCACCCAGCCTAGGGATGCTACTGGCCAAGTCAACATGTTGACATAGAGTATAAATTCGGCGATGACCCCATAGCCAATCTCCCCTTGAATGACCATCATCCCTCCTACATATACCGTGATGATGGTAGATATCCCCACCAAGGCCATGATCAATGGGAAAAACAGGGCATTTACACGGGTCAATTCGATGGATTGGTACTTGTACTCTTCACTTGCCTTGGCAAACTCCGCAGCAGAATCCTGCTCTCGAACAAAAGCCTTCAACACCCGAATCCCAGAAAATGCTTCCTGCACAAAGGTGCTGAGCTGGGAAAGGCTCTGTTGAATTTTTTCAGAACGCAGATTGATTTGATTATTAACATAGTAAATACTCAAAGAAAGTATCGGCAAAGGCAAGAGCGAATAAAGCGTAAGCTCCAAGTTGACCGAGATCATGTACGAAATCACCAAGGGAAATAAGATCAGCAGATTGAGTCCATACATAATCGCTGGTCCCAAGTACATGCGCACCCGGCTTACATCTTCTGATATCCGAGCCATCAAATCTCCAGTGCTGTTTTTTCTGTAAAAACTTAGGGGCAAAAATTGAAAATGCTCAAAAAGCTCATTTTTCATATCGTATTCAATTCTTCGCGACATGATGATAAGCGTTTGGCGAATCAAGAATAGGAAAAAGCCCCGAAGCAAGGCCATGATCAAAATCAAAATTCCAAAAATAAAGACCGATTCTAAAAAATAGTCCCTAGCCAACTCACCTATTCCACCCCTGGTGAGAGGCGCAAAAAGGGCATAACTCTCAACCACATAATCTATGGCAATTCGAACCAATTGTGCCGGAATAATTACGAAAATATTGGATATCACCGTAAACAGTATTCCTAAAGACAATAATCCCTTGTATTTGATTAGGTATTTATTTATTCTCCAAAGTTCCTTCACAAAATAAAGTCTTAGTTTTTAATGATACTCTTGTATAAAATTTGGCTTTGGAAAATTTGTAAGCTCATAAAAGTATTTAATTTTGTGACCATACGATTTCCGAGTGCTATCCCAAATATAACACATTCTAAAAAGCTATTTTCAGATGTTAGCGATTAATACCACCGAAACAGTACGTGAGGGTTCCATTTTTGGACAAATCACTACGATGGACCATGAGCAATTGGTCATTTGTCATGACGAAGCTACAGGCCTAAAAGCACTGATAGGGATTCACAACACCGTCTTGGGACCCGCACTTGGGGGAACCCGCATGTGGCCCTACGCCACCGAAGAGGAAGCCATCAGAGATGTGTTGCGCCTTTCTCGCGGCATGACTTTCAAAAATTCACTTGCCGGGTTGAATTTAGGAGGCGGCAAAGCAGTGATTATTGGAGACCCTAAATTGAAGACCGAAGCATTTTTACGAAGATTTGGTCGCTTTGTGGAAAGCTTAGGGGGTCGATATGTAACTGCTGAAGATGTCAACATGAAGACATCCGATATGGAATACATGGCCTTAGAAACTCGCCATGTGACTGGCTTACCTAAAAGTAAGGGAGGCGCTGGAGATCCTTCCCCAGTAACTGCCTTTGGCGTGTACATGGGAATGAAAGCAGCTGCCAAAAAAGCATTTGGTTCAGACTCCCTTCAAGGAAAAAGAATTGGGGTGCAAGGTGTAGGTCAAGTTGGAAAATACCTCATCAACTACCTCGTCAAGGAAGGTGCGGATATTTTGATTACGGACATTTTTGAAGACAAACTCCAGGAAGTGGCCAAATCAACTGGCGCAACGGTGGTCGACAGCAAGGTCCTGTATGATATCCAGATGGATATTTATGCCCCCTGTGCTTTGGGCGCCACGATTAACGATCAGACCATTGATCGTCTAACTTGTAAAGTCATTGCAGGTGGAGCCAACAACCAGCTGGAAGATGAAGCCAAGCACGGAAAAATCTTGATGGAAAAAGGCATAGTCTATGCCCCAGACTTCTTGATTAATGCTGGTGGCGTAATCAATGTAGGAGCAGAATATTATGGAGAATATCAAGAAGAGGCCGTTTTTGCACAAACTGAAAAAATTTACGACACCTGCTTGTCTATCTTAAACATTTCAGAGAAACAACATATCCCCGCTCAACAAGCAGCAATCGAAGCGGCAAAGGCAAGAATTGAAGCGATCGGAAGAATTAAACTTCCTTTTTAACCCATTCTGCCTGAAGATAAATGACCACTGAGCCTAGGTTCGGTGGTTTTTTTGTGCCTCGCCCCATGCGGAGAAGACGCACCTAATTGCTTATATTTGTGACTCTTTATATCCCATATGCTCAACAGAAGAATCCTTAGAGTCAAAGCATTTCAGAACTTATATGCTTTTGAACAGTGTAAAGGATCCAACATTAATTTAGCCAAAGACTTTATACGAGAGTCTTTTTTACCTGACCTCAACAGCATGGAGGTTCAAGATAAGGCAGCCCTCTCCCGTGAAGGAGAGGAGGCTATCCAGATTTTTGAGCAAAATGTGGAACTAGGCCAAAAATTACTTCCAGCTGACGCTGGGGTTAAAGTCAAGAAAATTGCTTTAGAAGCCCTAAAACAAGTGCTTGAGGCTAACGAAAAAGATCGGCAGTTTATGTTAAAAAACATGGTGGTGTCTGCTGAGCGAATCCCACAACTTTACCTCTTGGCCATCGAGCTACTTCAAGCATTTTCCAAACATGTTGGTAAAGAGGTAGAAAAAAAGCAAAAACTTGCAGGAGATGCACCCGTTGCTTTTGGCAATGAACTTAATCTAGCCAATAATCAAGTTTTGAAACGGCTCCGAGAATCACCAGAATATCAGGCTGCATTGAGCCGAAATGGGGTAAACTTGGATGAACTCGAACTTGAGATAAAGGAATGGTTTAGAGAGTACATCAAACCAGCCGAGGAATACCAGCACTATTTGACGCTTGTTGCTCCTACCCTAGAGCAGGATTTTGAGATAGCAGATGATCTCTTAAAAAAAATAATTTTCAAAAACGAGGTTATTCTTACCTTTTTTGCAGAAAAAGACTTGAATTGGACTGAAAATAAATCGGTCGTAAGAAGTCTTGCAGCTAAAGTTTTGAAAAACGCCTCGCTCCCCGATATTGCTATTGCAGAACCTCTTCCAGAAATTGCGATGAATTGGGAGGAAGACAAAGAATTTTTTGAAAATATTTTTAACTTCACGATTGCTAACAGCGTAAGCAGTAAAGTACTTATCGCCGAAAAAACAAAAAACTGGGACATCGAACGTTTGGCTTTTACCGATAAAGTCATCATCTCCATGG
>CAZPKI010000006.1:0-30836 GCA_964587015.1 uncultured Limnohabitans sp. | reverse complement strand
AAGATAATAACAAATATTTCAAGGGGATGTGCTTTTACTGATTTGGAAAAAATAACAGGCTGTAGCACCACATTGTCTGTGATTTGTACTGCTGCAAAAACAGAGATGATCTTAAAAAGTAAAAAATTGTAGTCGTTGTCAGTCGAAAAATCTCCCGTCGAAACCCCCACCACGATCCCGAAAAAGGTACCCAGGATTGGACCTGCATAGGGGATGAGGTTTGCAATTGCCGCAAAAAGGGCAATGGTTAATGCGTATTCGACTCCCGCTAGGCTTAGGCCTGAAGCCGCGAGGAGAAAAATAGCCAATACCTGGAGAAGTAATCCAAAAAGGTAATTGGAAAGTAATTTTTCAACTTTGGTAAAAGTGGCTACTGATAGCTCGAAATAGGCGTTTGGAATAAGATTTAACAGGTTTCGACGAAGAAGTCCATTTTCGAGAAGTAGAAAAAAAGTGATAAAGGCCACTGCCATTGTCCCTATAAATATGTTGCTGGTGACAGAGATGACGCCAGTGATGAACCCGCCAATATCAAATTTTTGGAGTGTCGCTTGTACGGAAAGGCGCAGTTCTTCTAGTAGTATGCCTTTTTTGTTCTGAATAAGTTGGTACTTCATCAAAAACCGCTCTAGCTTCTCTAGAGGCACTTCAAGTTGCAGGTAGATGCTTTCCAAATCCAAGTCGCTCAGCAAAATGACTTGGCGATTGATTAATGGAAAGAATAGCAGCCCTAGCAAGAATACGGTAGAAACTACTGTGGCATAGGAGGCTAGAATGGCAATTCCTCGCGGAATGTGCTGCCCTAGAATATGCACTTCATTGACCTTATTTGTAAGTGGTCTCAGCAGTGCGGCTAGAATGAGTGAGGTAACCAAATAGAGGGAAATAGCAGAAAAATACCAGCCAAAAACCAGGAAAGTGGCAAAGAAAAGAATGAGATAGACGAAAAACCGCTGCATGGTATAAAAGAAAAGGAGGCAAAAGCCTCCTCAAATATATTGGAATAGGATATGTATCCCTAATGCTTTTGAACTGGATTATTCCCAACGCAAGTCATTGTTAAGTTCATTCTCAGATTCTTCATTTTCAAATTGCTCAAAATCGAAGTCAGGAAGTAAATCGTTTTTCACATGATCTACTGCTTCATTCAAGGCATTTACAAATTTGAAGAAATCCTCCTTGTACAAAAAGATTTTGTGCTTCTCGTAGCTGAAGTTGTCTCCATCCATTCTGCGCTTACTTTCTGTGATGGTGAGGTAATAATCGTTGCCACGGGTTGACTTGATATCAAAAAAATAGGTTCGCTTTCCTGCTTTTACTTTCTTGGAGAAAATTTCCTCTCTATCGTATCCTCGGTGATCTTCCAATTTTCTAGGGATTAAGGGTTGGAATGTATTTATATCGCATCTAAGATAAGCTAAAAGCAATTTAGAATTCAAAATCAATCCCTGCTTTTTTTTGAAAATCTGTAAAAAATAGGGTACAAGTTGTTTTAAATCTGATATAAACCTCTACGAGTTAAACAAATTAAAGAAATGAAAATTAGGTCTATTTTTAGATTTTTTGGAAGCTATTTAATTGAAATTTAGCAGGATAGCTTTTGAATCATCGGGGTTTTACTACTTAAAAAGTAAAATGATCCCTAGGTAGGTTACGGTTTAACTAAAAAAAGGCTGTTCCTTTACAGAAACAGCCCCAAATCAGTTGTTTTTATTAATTAGTCGCCATGTAAGAATGCTTTTCTAGCAAGTAACACTTCTTCGCTTTCTCTGTGGTCAGGATCATCTACACAGCAGTCTACAGGGCATACTGCAGCGCACTGGGGCTCTTCATGGAAGCCGTTGCATTCAGTGCACTTTTCTGACACGATGTAATAGAACTCATCTGAAACGGGAGTTTGTTTTTCTGTGCCAGCTACAACGCTGCCATCTGGAAGAGAGACTTCTTTCAAGTTAGTGCCTCCAGCCCAGGTCCATTCTATCCCTCCTTCATAAATTGCCGTATTTGGGCATTCAGGTTCGCATGCACCGCAATTGATGCATTCGTCTGTTATCATTATTGCCATAGGTAGTCAAATTTGAATACAAAGTTACAATCTCCTAAACACCTTCGCAATAAAAAAGTTGTCACACTAATTAATTTAAATTTATTCCAAGGGCTTTTTTTTGGATACCTTTATCAAATGAATTCAGATTTCACGCTTTCTGATCGAATTTCAGCCTTTGTTAAACTAGGAATTCGTCTTTCCAACATTTCTGAGGAAGAGAAAATTCCTCTTTTTCAACAAGCAGAAAATCAAAATCCTTGGTTTACCCAGCGCGCTGTAGCGCATGCAATGGAAGGTATTCGAGTGATGCTGGAAGCTAAAGCCCTTGAAAAATGGCTTGCAACCTACACAGTTATCGAACCAGCATCTCCCAAGCAAGTAGGATTGATGCTTTCTGGGAATATTCCCGCAGTAGGTTTTCATGATATCCTTTCAGTATTGATTGCTGGCCATTCGGCAAGTATCAAACTAAGTTCTCAAGATGCTGCGCTACCACTTTGGTTGATTCAGGAATTGAAAAGGATAGAGCCTCGCTTTTCAGAACGAATTCAAATCGAAGAAATGCTGAAAAATAAGCAAGCCTACATCGCCACGGGAAGCGATAACTCAGCTCGTTATTTTAACTATTACTTTGGGAAATATCCGCACTTGATCCGTTCCAATCGGACCTCTGTAGCTATTCTTCAAGGAGATGAATCTACGGCCGATTTGCATGCCCTAGGAGCTGATATTTTTGAGTACTTCGGCCTTGGCTGTAGAAATGTGTCCAAGGTTTTTGTAAAAAATCAAGGGCAACTAACAGACCTTCTCGATGCTCTTGAATCCTATTCCTGGGTAGGCAATCATCACAAATACTTCAATAATTACGAGTACAATAAATCAATTTACTTGGTCAATCGTACCACGCACTTAGATAATGGATTTCTATTACTAAAGGAGTCTACTGATTTGGTTTCGCCAATAGGGGTACTTTTTTATGAAATTTATGCTGACCAGCAAGAGCTAAAAGCAAAGTTGAAGGAACTAGATGCCAAGATTCAATGTGTGGTAGGGGATCAGACTTTGGGTATTCCTGGAGTAATTCCTTTTGGCCAAACACAATGCCCGCAACCTTGGGATTATGCAGATGGGGTGGATACACTTCAATTTCTCAATGATCTAGGTGAATAGACGCTGAGCTACACACTAGATTTCTTTCGCGCCAATTTTTCAATGTGTTTTGGCCTAGGCTAATTTGGTGTGCTACTTTCATTTGAGGCAACCCTGAAAGCGGAATGTTCGTTAACTTTTTTGTTGCTTTTTCCTATATTCGCAGTCGGAAAATTGCACCATTTACTTTATAAACTATACAAAACGATGGCATTTGATATCGAAATGATTAAAGAGGTATATGCACAAACACCTGGTCGCATTGCAGCGGCTAGAAAGGTGGTGGGCAAACCGCTTACATTGACTGAAAAAATTCTTTACGCCCACCTGAGTGAAGGGGCTGCTAATCAAGCATTTAAAAGGGGTACCTCCTATGTAGATTTTCAACCGGATCGAGTGGCGATGCAAGATGCTACCGCACAGATGGCTTTGTTGCAATTCATGCAGGCCGGTCGATCTCAAGTTGCTGTACCTTCTACTGTTCATTGTGATCACTTGATTCAAGCGGAAATTGGCGCAGATAAAGATTTGAGCAAAGCAAAAGATAAAAACAAAGAGGTCTATGATTTTCTTGCCTCTGTATCAAATAAATACGGCATTGGTTTCTGGAAGCCGGGAGCTGGAATTATCCACCAGGTAGTGTTGGAAAACTATGCTTTCCCAGGTGGAATGATGATCGGAACCGATTCCCATACCCCGAATGCAGGTGGTCTTGGAATGATTGCGATTGGAGTTGGTGGGGCAGATGCCTGTGATGTGATGGCTGGATTACCATGGGAACTGAAGTTTCCAAAATTGATCGGTGTGAAGTTAACGGGTAAGCTATCCGGTTGGACTGCCGCAAAAGATGTGATCTTGAAAGTTGCTGGAATCCTTACCGTGAAAGGTGGAACTGGCGCAATCGTTGAATATTTTGGTGAAGGAGCGCGCTCCCTTTCTGCTACAGGAAAAGGAACCATCTGTAATATGGGTGCTGAAATTGGTGCGACGACTTCTATTTTTGGTTACGACGACAAATCGGCCGCCTACCTATCTGGTACAGGCCGTTCTGATATTGCAGCGTTGGCAAATGGTATCGCTGAGCACTTGACTGGAGATCCTGAAGTATATGCTCAGCCAGAGTTGTACTTTGATCAGGTGATTGAAATCAATCTTTCTGAACTGGAGCCACACGTCAATGGTCCATTTACACCAGATTTGGCTTGGCCAATTTCCAAATTCGCTGCAGCTGTCAGAGAAAACGGTTGGCCAGCAAAATTGGATGTGGGTCTAATCGGCTCTTGTACCAACTCTTCTTATGAGGATATCTCTAGAGCCGCTTCCTTGGCGCAGCAGGCTGTAGACAAAAAATTAGTAGCAAAATCTGAATACACCATCACTCCTGGTTCCGAGCAAGTTCGCTTTACCGTAGCCCGTGATGGATTTTTGGACACCTTTGACAAGATGGGTGGCGTAGTGCTTGCCAACGCTTGCGGTCCGTGCATCGGACAGTGGGCTAGACATGGCGCTGAGAAGCAAGAAAAGAACTCCATCATTACTTCCTTCAACCGGAATTTTGCGAAGCGTGCGGATGGAAATCCAAACACGCATGCGTTTGTAGCCTCTCCGGAGATTGTAACGGCCCTAGCCATTGCTGGAGATCTTACCTTCAACCCACTTACGGATACCTTGACCAATGCTGAGGGCAACCAAGTTCGCTTGGAGGAGCCAAAAGGATTGGAATTGCCAACCAAAGGTTTTGCTGTTGAAGATGCAGGATATCAAGCTCCTGCGGCTGATGGATCAACGGTTCAGGTTTTGGTGTCGCCTACTTCAGATCGTTTGCAGCTTTTGGATTCATTCGCAGCCTGGGAAGGTGTTGACTTGAAAGGATTGAAATTATTGATCAAAGCCAAAGGGAAATGTACTACAGATCATATTTCAATGGCGGGCCCATGGTTGAAGTACCGTGGCCATTTGGACAATATCTCCAATAACATGCTGATCGGCGCGGTAAATGCCTTCAATGAAGCGACCAACTCGGTGAAAAACCAATTGACTGGTGTGTATGGTGAGGTACCAGCTACACAGCGTGCTTACAAAGCTGCCGGTATTGGTTCGATTGTCGTAGGAGATGAAAACTATGGGGAAGGTTCTTCCAGAGAGCATGCAGCGATGGAACCTAGATTCCTTGGCGTTCGTGCAATCTTGGTGAAGTCCTTTGCTCGAATCCACGAGACCAACTTGAAGAAGCAGGGAATGCTTGCGTTGACGTTTGCGAATCCTGCGGACTACGACTTGATTCAAGAAAACGATGTGATCGATATTGTCGGCTTAACCAGCTTTGCTCCAGGCAAAGCTTTGGAGGTGATCTTCCACCATGCAGACGGAACTCATGACAAAATAGCGGCTAACCATACCTACAATCAAGGTCAAATCGAATGGTTTAAGGCTGGAAGTGCCTTGAATTTGATCAAGGTAAAAGCATAATTTAATCCAAATTCAACTGAAGCCGTAATGAGTATTTCATTACGGCTTTTTTTGACACCTAATATTCCATGCGAAGGATTCTTTTGTTGCGTTTACTAGTTATTTGCCTGAGCTTGGTGCTTTTTCAATCCGCTTTTGCACAGAATGAATCTGATGAGCGATCCCTGCTCCAAGTTCAAAAAGGCATAAGTTTTACAAAGGACTCCTTGTACAGCTTAAATCTTCGGTTTCGTATGCAAAACCGAATAGGCTTTCGGACAGAAAGTGGTGAGGATTTAGGTTTTGAACAGACGGATTTCCGAATTCGCAGGTTGCGGGTTCGATTGGATGGTTTCGTTTTCAATCCTCGAATTCAATATTACATCCAACTTGGGTTTTCAAAGTCAGACATGGACTTAGATGGGGGAGAAGTAGCACAGCCGATTCGTGATGCAATTCTCTATTACCACTTTACTCCCAACTTTTACATTGGAATGGGACAAGCCAAATTGCCTGGAAACCGGGAGCGAGTTATCAGCTCTGGAAATTTGCAGTTCTCGGATCGATCCATTGCTAATTCATTTTTTACCCTAGATCGAGATTTTGGAGTCTTTGCCTACTACACTGTTCCTTCAAGTGGAGAGGCTGTATACCAACTGAAGGGAGCGATTAGTTCGGGTGAAGGAAGAAACCCTTCTATAGGCGACCAAGGATTAAGCTATACAGGAAGAATGGAAGTTTTGCCATTTGGCAAATTTGCCAATGGAGGGGATTATTCCGAAGGAGATTTAGAGTTGGAAGTACGCCCTAAACTTTCTATTGGTGCCAGTTACAATTTTAACGAGAGCGGTTCGAGGGCTCGAGGACAGCTGGGTCCAGAATTATATCAAAAGCGAGATCAGCGGGTGTTTATTGCTGATTTGATATTGAAGTATAGGGGATGGGCCCTCTTGGGAGAGTATTTTTCTAGAAATTCTTCCAATCCCATCACTTCTAATCCAAATGGCATCCTCCAAGCAGTTTGGGTAGGCACTGGTCAAAACCTGCAAGTAAGTAAACTGATTTCCAAGCAGGGGGAAATGGCTTTTCGCTATTCACAAATCACACCCAAACAATCGATTCGAAACTTGGAGATGCAGCGAGAGGAGACTACGCTTGGCTATACCTATTATGTAGGAGGTCACCGGGTGAAGTTGCAGGGAAATTTGGGCTATTCCTGGGCCAATAATCAAGCGCTACTCAGCCAAACCGCAAACTACTGGTTTGGGCTTTTTCAGGTTGAATTCGGAATCTAAAGAGCCCTTTTATTCTCTTTAACTGGTAGTTACAAGGCTCTGGCCTTAGTTAGGTATTCCTGCACCAAGTCCATGTCGGGATGACTGACTGCCAATTCTTCCAAATAGCTCAAAGCACTTACTTTATCTCCTTTGAGCGTGTAATAGATGCCCTTATTTCGAAGTGCAAAGGGATTTCTGGAATCCATTGCCAAACTTTGATTGATTAAAGTAAGACCTTCCTCCAATTGATTGAGATAAAGTAGATACAATCCGTGATTGTTGTAAAAATAAGCCTGTCGATTGTCTAAGGTGATGGCTTTTTCTACCGCCTGAACTGCCCCTGAATAGTTTTTTTCTTCAAAGTAAATCATGGAGCGCAAATTGTGTAGGTTAGGCTCAAGCGGATTTATCTCCTCTGCCTTTTCCAACAGGGTTTTGGCGCCAGCATATTCCTTTTGATAAAAAAGTATCGTTGCTTGGTTCACCAAAAGATCTGAATTTTTAGGAGCTAATTCGGAAGCTTTTTGAAAGGATTGTAGGGCTTCAGGATAGTTTTTGAGTTTCTCTTCGGTAAGGCCCACCAAAAAATAGGACCTCCAATCAGATGTGTTTTGTGAGACCATTCGGTTTGCATCTTCCTTTGCATTGTAGTTGGCACCAAGATCCAAGTAAGTCAAACCACGCTGGAATACTGCATCTACGGAACTTGGGTTTTTCTGAATCGCCTTACTAAAATCTTGAATGGCTTCCTCAAGTTGATTCAATTGAAGATGTGCCATCCCCTTGTTGTAGTAGGCATCACTAAAATTAGAATCTAGGGCAATGGCCTCTTCATAAAATCCAAGCGCAGATTTGGGGTCATTCTCTTCCATTTTCTCATTGCCTTTGAGAAGGAATCGGCCTTTTTTATCTTCAAGGGTATCGCATCCCAACCAAACGAATGGAATGAAAAGAAGGAGTTTATTGATCGGGTTTTTCATCTTGTGGTGGTTCAGGTTTTTTTTCCTTTTCTTCTTCGCCCAAGAGCAAAGCATAGGGTTTGGTGGAATCGGAAAGGTCAAAAATTTCACGGAGGATGGCTAGGATAGGAATTATCAAAATCATTCCAGCAACCCCCCAAATAGAGGCGCCTAGTAGGAGCCCTAGAAAGGTGAGGAATGCATTCAAATTGACTTGACTACCCACAATCTTTGGAGTTAGGAAATTTCCTTCCAAAAGTTGAATGGCCTGATATGCCGCGAGAATTAACAAAGGAGAGAGCAGGTTGTCCATCGTCAATAGTGCATAACTCATGGGGAGCAAAGCACCAATAAATGGACCCACGTAGGGGATGATATTTAAAATGGCTCCAATAATCCCGAAAAATACAGCATGCTCTACTCCAATTAGGGAATAAGCGGTGATATTGAGTACAGCAAGAATCACCATTACCTTGCCCACCCCTGAGATGTAGTTCAACACTACTTTCCGTAAGCGGATTAGTTGTGACTTAACTTCGGATGGATCAGCATCTCGAAAAATGGAGATAAGGACGTTAACCAAGTGATCCCGATAGAGTAAAAAGAAAAACATAAATACCGGAATCAATATCAGACTGCTCAAAGATCCGATGGCATTGATTGCAAAGGCGGAAATACTGTTGCTATTTTTATTGATTAGTCCAAGTAGCGCATCCGGATCCAATTGGTCTGCTAGTTTCTGTTGAAAACCGAGTTTCGTGCTTGTAAACTGGTCAACTTGTTGGATAAGTGTAGTAATCCGTACCGACAAATCTGCAAAGTCTGTAGAAAAACTAATCAAGTTACTTACAATAAAACTTAGCAAACCGGCCACTAGGCCTACCATGAATACCAGAGAAATAAGGCTTGAGATTACTCTTGGAAATCGGTACCGCTCTAAAAACAAGCTCATTGGGGTAAAAAGCACCGCGAAAAACGCAGCCAAGGCCAAGGGAATAAGAATCGACTTACCAATGATGAGAATAAAAATCACTACAATCAACAACGATAAAACCGCCAAGGCCTTTAGGTAGGATGGGAGCTGTAGGGTTTTAGTAGCCATAGAAATAAGACCAGGTTCTGTTTTACAAATAACCAAATTACCCTAGTACCAATCCACTACGTTTAAGTAGGGCATCTGGTTTAGGATCTCGTCCTCTAAATCGTGCATACAAGAGGGAAGGATGTTCTGATCCTCCCGCGGATAGAATGTTTTTTTCAAAGGAAACGGATGTTTCAGTATCGAAAACCCCCTTTTCTAGAAACAATTCAAAGGCATCTGCATCTAGTACTTCAGCCCACTTGTAGCTGTAGTAGCCAGCAGCATAGCCACCCTGAAAAATGTGAGAGAAACTCGTGCTTATCCGAGTCACCTCCACCGAAGGCAGTAGTTCGGTTTCCTTTAAAACTTCATTTTCAAAGGCTTTGATGTCCTGAATTTGGTCAGGGTTTTGACTATGATAGGCCATGTCCAATAGCGCAAAACTCAGTTGACGAAGGGTCATGTAGCCTTGCTGGAAATTGGCGGCCTTCTTGATTTTTTCTACTAGATCTGCTGGAATAGCCTCTCCAGTTTGGTAATGATGTGCAAATAGATCTAGGCATTCTTTTTCATAACACCAGTTTTCAAAGATTTGGGAAGGTAATTCCACAAAATCCCAAAACACGCTTGTGCCCGATAGGCTTTCGTACACTCCTCGAGCCAGCATGCCATGGAGTGCATGTCCAAACTCATGGAATAGCGTGGTGACCTCATTGAAGGTAAGTAGGCTAGGACTGGTTTTGGTAGGCTTGGTGAAATTGCATACGATGGAAACATGCGGTCGGTGATCTACATTTCCTTCCTTAAACTGACCTCGGTAGGAGGTCATCCAAGCCCCGTTTCGTTTTCCAGATCTTGGAAAAAAATCAGCATAAAAAACGGATAGAAAACGATTTTCTCGATCATAGACCTCATAAGCGGTTACCTCCGGATGGTAGACCGGAATTTCTGAATTGGCCACAAAGCGAAGTCCAAATAGGCGAGAAGCAGTGGAAAATACACCTGAAATCACATTTTCTAAGCTGAAATAGGGGCGTAGCAGTTCCTCGTCTAGCGCATATTTTTCTTTTTTCAGCAATTCAGAATAGTAGGCAAAATCCCATTTTTCAAGCACCGCCAATTGGTCAAGGTTCTTTGCTAGTGCAGCAACTTCTTTTACTTCAAGTTGCGCTTTGGGTTTGGCCTTTTCCAAAAGTGATTGAAGAAACTCTAGGACAGTAGCTGGACTTTTAGCCATTCGTTCCTCCAAGGTGAAGTGGGCATGGCTTTCGTATCCCAAGAGCTTGGCCCGTTGTTGTTTTAGGGTGACTAGCTGCCGAATAATTTCTTGATTGTCCAAGTCGTCTCCTTTGGCACCTTTCGTATTAAAGGCCATAAATAGCGTCTTTCGTAGGGCTCTATTTTTGGCATAGGTCATTACAGGTATGTAGGAAGGGTAGTCTAGGGTAAATGCCCAACGGTTCGAATGCCCCCTTTCTTCTGCGAGCTGTGCAGCTGCATCCAAAGCCCCCTGTGGAAGGCCTTCGAGCTCTGTTAAATTATCGACCAGATGCACAAATTTGTTGGTCTCGGCCAACACATGTTCTCCAAATTGAAGGCTAAGTTGAGCCAGCTCCTGGTCAATTTTTCGCAGGGTATCTGCATCTATTTTTTCCAACTGGGCACCATTACGCACGAAGGACTTGTAGGTTTTTTCGAGGAGCGTAGTTTGCTCAGCAGTTAGAAAAAGATGCTCTCTTTGTTCAAATACCTGGGAGATACGTTGAAAAAGCTCCTGATCCAATAAAATATCATTGGCATGTGCCGTTAGTAGCGGAGAGATCTCCCGGGCTAATTTTTGGATTTCATCGTTGGTCTCCGCTGAATTTAGGTTAAAAAAAATGGAGGAAATTATCCCGAGCTGCTTCCCACTCTTTTCTAAAGCCTCCACCGTATTTTCAAAGGTGGGGAGGGTTACCAATTTGATTGCCTCAATTTCTTTTTTTGCTTCTGCAATGGCTTCAATAAAAGCAGGTTGATAGTGGCTGGGTAAAATCTCTGTAAACGGAGCTGTCGAAAAAGGGGTGCTAAATGCAGTAAGTAAGGGATTGCTCATGAAATCTATGGAGGAAACCGATTGGATTTATCTGAAATACAATCCCAAAATTACCGATTTATAGGGGATTTTAACCCGTTTTTGCAGGCATTTTCCCAAGGAACTAATCTAAAAAAACTAAGGCCAGGAATTCCTGGCCTTAGCTGCTATTCGTGAAAGTCACAAGTCATGGATTCCATGCCGATAGGAGCTCCATCTGGGATGCTCAGCAGTTGCTGAGGAGTCAATTCCTCCGGAAGCCTTAGGTAGGCTTCAATCTTTTGTTTCAAATAATCTCGGTGTGCTTGCAACAGGCTAGAGGATAAATTGGCAAAAGAACTTAGCTGACTCAGTTCCCGCCGTACCAATGCGCGAACGGTCTGCGATGCACTAGCATTTTTGGATAGGGAGATCAAGTGATCCACTAGTTTTGCTTCAGTCATGAGTTTAATCTCTGCTCCAAGTCCAGCTGGCATGGTATTGCTGAATACCTGAGTACGTACTTTGGCAAGGACGTTTTCCAATCCAGGCAAGGAAGCATTTTGAAGCTGCTGTAAGTAAATTCGATTTGCTCTTCCTGCTTCAAAAAGAAAAGTGAAGGTTGCATCTACTACATTTTCTGCAGGAGCGATGGGATCAAATACGGGGCCTGTACGCGATGGGAAGGTTTCTCTATTCTTTCCATAGCCATATGGTCGAGGAGGAATTAAGGCCAAAATCGAGGAGGGAATTTCCAATTGTTTGGTGCTGATGGAAAGTAGAAGGGCATCTAGCGCTTCATTTTGACTCTTGGTCGAAATCCATTGGTGCGCAGTTTGGTTGTCACCTTTTACTTTGTAGGTATAGTCCAGTCCACCGACCAACTTGCTTGTTGCTTCCAACTGGTAACGGTGCATGAGGTATAGCGGCACAAATACTTCTTCCAAGATCGCTTGTGGCTCTCCTGTTTTGATGGAATTGAGCCCGAAAGTTTTCATTCGTTTTTCACGCAAGGTCAACATCCGCTTGAGTTCCTCTGGAGCAGAAGCTCCATTGTCCCAAAGGTGGGAGCGGGGATGTACACCACTTGGATTTCTGGAATCCGAATCGGTAATAAATTCATATCCTGCAGCATAGGTCGCTTGGAGTGTTTTTTCTAGAAATTCCTCTTCACTTTGGTTTGCTGCTGGCTGTCCATAGCCGTAAGTGATGGCCAACTTATCCCATTCTCCAATTTTCAAGTCGTAAGCATTTCCAAAATCAATCTCTCCTTTTTCATTTTCTGTGATTACTGGATGAGGGTAATCCATTACAGAAGAGCGCCCTGTAGCGGAAGTTGCATAGCTGTGTGCCAATCCGATGGTGTGACCAATCTCATGTGCTGAAAGTTGCTTCAAGCGGTTCAATGCAAACTCCATCAATTTTGGATCTGCTGTATTCCCATCTTCGAAGGGCTGAAGTAGCCCTTGTCCAATGAGGTAATCTTGACGTACTCGGAGGGAACCCAGTGATACTTGTCCCTTGATGATTTCACCAGTTCGTGGGTCTTGGATGCTAGATCCATAGGACCAGCCTCGAGTGGAGCGATGAATCCATTGAATGACATTGTAGCGTACATCGCTAAGGTCCATGCCCTCTGGGGCAAGTTCTACACGAAAAGCATTTTTAAATCCAGCTGCCTCAAAGGCTTGCGCCCACCAGTTGCCTCCTTCAATCAGGGCACCCGCTACTGGCTCTGGAGTGCCACGGTCTAAGTAATAGACAATCGGCTCCACCACCTCAGAAACTGCTGCAGTGGGATCTTTTTTCTCCAATCGATGTCTAGAAATAAAACGCTTCACCAAAGGTTGATCAATGGGAGTAGTGTAATCTTGGTAGCTAATGAAAAAATAGCCAGCTCGAGGATCAAATTTCCGCGTCGCATAAAGCTCAGGTAATTCGATAAATGAATGCCTCATTCTGACCGTTACTGCATCAGGACTTGGAGTCACTGAACGTAAATTTCCTCCTGCACCTGTTCCTGTAAGGGTGATGGTAGCCTCTATTTCTGTGTTTTTAGGAAAGTTTTTGGTGGTCGGGTAGTACAAGACAGAGCGACTTGCATCTACTTTGTAATTGCCTTGCTTTGTTCTCGCAAGCGTTTCACTGACACCATGTACATCTTGTAGGAAAAAGTTAGTTGCATCTACGAGGTGGGTGTTTCCTTCACTTTTTATTACTTCAAAGCCCCATAGCGTGGATTGAGCAAAAGCATCTTGGATGGATTTGGCCTCGGATGGGTTTTTGGTGTAGGCTCGGTAGTCGTAATTTTTGTGCACCATCAGGATTTTAGTTCCTGTCTTCCGAAATTCCACCACCCGGGTATCGCCAAGTTGACCTCTATCCAATCCAATGTCGTTGGATCCGACACCTGCAGTCAATGCATTGACATACAGGAGCTCTTGGTTAAGGGAGGAAATTTCCAAGTAAATCTTTCCTTTTTCTTCATCCAAGTAGAAGGGGACGAAACCGTCCTTCTTGGTCATTTTTGAAAAGTCTTGTGCAACTAGCCAGCTAGATTGTAGAAGTACTACAAAAAGTAGAATACATGCTTTTTTCATGGGAGTACATTTTTTTGTCAATTTATCAAAAAGCTAGGTCGCTATCCTACCGCTCCTAAAAAAATTAATGCAAGGCATAGCGAAGTAGAAGGACCGTATCGGTTTGTTTGGGGCCAGAAATCTCCTGCATTCCTGAACTGATTGCTTCTCGGTCTGAATAATGGGTTTGGGCAATTCTGAAATAGGCCGTAAGCCTGGAATGAATCCGGTATTGTACCAGCAGGTATTGCCTGCTTCCTCTACCCGAGAAGGCAGGAATCGCAAAGGTGCCCACCGCATTTTGTTCGTAAGCATAGAGCCTGTTGTCAAAAGTTTCGGTATCAAATAGCGCCATTCTTGCAGTTAGTTTCCAGTTTCTCCTTGAATAGGAACATTCTTGAATGAGCATCCACCCCTGTGTTTTATTCCGATCGAAGGATACCTGATTCCAAAGCACTCGTGATCTACTGGTCAATTCAGTTGAAATATCTAGCTCCAAGCTTCCTTGTGCTTGACTTTTAAGGATAGTACCGACCTGTTGGGTGGGTGTAAATTCTACCGCGTCTGAAAGATTCCGCATTTTACGTTCCTGCTTAAATTGAACAAGTATTTTCCTGTTTTTTTCTGGCTGGTAGCTCCAGCGTAGTAGCCATTCCTGTCCATTGGATGGAGTAGATACCCGAAATTTTAGCCAAGGAAACATAAAGAAGTCTACATAGGCATTGAGTTTGAGGGTTGCCGAAGGCTTAAGCTGAAACCCTAAATAGACCCCTCGCTCGTTACTAGGACGGGTGCCTTCTGCAAATGCGGTAGCATACAAACTATGGAAGTGTCGGTCATAGCTTCTCCATAGCAATGAAAAATCCACTGTTCTGCTCAGGCTGCTAACCAATCCCAGCACAGTTCCTTGTCCTTGGCTGCTAGATCGAGCAGACTCGCCAAAGAAAGCAAAGTTCTTCCACGAAAGGTTGGCATAGATACTACCTACCTGATTGGATTGTCCTGAAAAATCAAATGCATTGTAGCTCGTCGCATTTCGAATCCAGGGAATGCTAAACTGGCTATGCAGGAAGTTTAGCCCTGCAGACCAGCGGCCAGCCATAGCGCTGTACTGGAGGTTGCTGCCAAGGTTGGTTTCTCGAACTTGATTTTTGGTAGCTAGCTCAGTCAAACTGCGGTGCAAACCCGTTTGGGACAAGCTAGTTAATGTCTGTTCGGCCAAGCCTAGGGAGTCGCTCGACTCCATTACTCGTCCATCTTTGCCAATGGAAGAGATTAGGAGGCTACTTTGCCAGGGACCCATTTGCCTGGTCAATCCAATGCCTCTGAAAAAACCAGTTTCAATACTTGCCGTGTAGGGTAGAATGCCCAGGCTGCTTCTTCGTACGGTGGGTACTGTTTCCGCTCCTTTGCCCAAACTAAATCCAGCACCCAAAACCAGTCCTTGACCAAAGCTTGCCTGGAAATCTCCAAGGGAAATGGTTTTCCATTTTCCCAAGCCGTAGCGTGTGAGGTGAAAAGAGGCGAAATTGAATCCATATCGGCTAGTTTTGGGGTCCCAGGTAAGTACTTCCCCCGCATCTTTCTCGAGGATAAATCCAAGACTGAAATCCTTGGCATGCTGAACTCTAAACCGCAAGAACAAATCATTTGGGTCGCCCAGGTACCTACTTCTGGGATTGATGGTGCTGTCACTTTTGTTAAATCCTTGGCGTAATTCCAAGGTTTGACGGTGTCGGAGCACTAAGAAGTTATTTTCTTCGCTCCGTAAGCGCTCAAAAAACGATTTGCTGCTATTTTTTGCCGTTTCAAGTGAAAGGAAAGGCAATATGCTTACCAAAGTTGTGCTGTCCCAATTAGGTAGCGTTTGCAGTTCGTAAACCGAAAGAAACTCGCCCCAGGTGTTTCGGTGATCGAAAAGGGCCTGTATTTGTGGTGGAGTTAGAAGGTAGGTTGCTTGTAATTCATCTACAGTTACCCGATTGATATCTAAAGGGTTCTGGTACAGTTCTAAAAGTAATTCATACAAGGCTTCGTAGTCCAAGTCCTCTTCTTGGATGGGGAATAGTCGCTCCATGAGCTGTTGGATATCCAAGACTGGTTTAACTGTTTCCTGAGCGACTGCAGGTAAAGAAAGCAGGAGAAAGCCGATTAACCATCGTATTGTTTTCATGCCTAGCGCTTTAAGAAAACAGATAGGTGGTGCGTTCTTCCCAAGGCTGTATTTTGTCCATACCCATAGTCTAGTCCGTAGTTTTTCTTTTGCAGTCCAATCCCAAAATTGAGAGCTGTGGGGTAGGAGTGTATGCCTGTACGCAAAATGATCCACTTTTCAAGGCTGTATTGAAGGCCAAACTTAAAAATGGGTGGGTTATCTAGGTCCTTTTCAAGCTCGGCATGGATTTCCAAGTTTTTGGAGGGAAGGTAGGTAGTCCCCATTTGGAGCAGGGTGGGAAGACTTTGGGAGGAATATTTGCTGATTTTGGCTTGGTTAACATTCGTGAGCTGCGTTCCAAAGAAAAATTTGGGTCCTAATTCTGCCAATCCACCTAAAGAGAATTGAAAGGCGTTTCCTGTTCCAAAACCTTCAATATGGGTTTGAAACCAACCTACCTTCAGCCCAAAGCTTAATATTCCTCGGGTGGTGCCTAATCCGAGTTCGAGTCGATGTTGATTAAACAGCTCTCCTCCAAACCGAGCAATTCCAAATCCGATGCTAGCCTTGGGTGTTTTGAAAACACCTGAAAAGGAAGCAGTGCTTAATTCTTGGATTCCAAATCGCTGATCAGCTGCAATGCCAATCTCAGATTCAGTAATCCGGTCCATGGCTCCTACATTGTTTGCTAGGCTCCAAGCGTCTCGATGGTATAATTTGACTGTTCCTAGGCCTTGGGATTTGGCTCCGAAAGCTTGTGTGGATAGGTCTATTTGGGCTGATGTAGGATAAGACCACAACAGCCAGAAGCAAAAAATCAGGCTTGACTTCATTAAAAAAGATTAAAAAGTGAATACTTGAATGTATGCTATTCCATTCATTAATCCAAGGGGGACGATGGCATGAAATTAATCGCGTGCAATAAATTATGAATCGGAAGAAATGACAGGCCTATGTGCTTTATTTTTTTTGACTAAAGCAGGCTTTAAATTAGCAAAAACAAACGCCGAATAATATTTTGAAAATTTTTCGCAATCGATTGTTTGAAGAGAAAAAAACATTTTCTATTTTTCGGAGGTATTCATGAATTGAATATCTACAATAGGTTTAATAGGTTTGAGAGCAGGAAAAGGTCGGGATTTTATTCCGGCCTTTTTTATTTAGGGCATTTTCAAGTTACTTGATGTCTAGATTGAATTTCAATCTCGAGTTATGACTATTGAACGAATCAAAGAGTTACTTCAGGAAGCATTTACCAAGGAATTGCCAGGAAAGGATGCGCATGTAAAAATGGCTCCACAGCCACTTGATTTGCGGAGGTTTACTACGTCTTTCTCCGAGCCGCCAAAGAAAAGTGGGGTTTTACTCTTGCTTTATCCGGATCAAGGGGCTGTGTATTTTCCCTTGATCAAACGGCCTCAGTATCCTGGGGTGCACAGTGGTCAAGTGGGCTTTCCGGGCGGCAAAATGGAACCTTCCGATCCAGACATTCTTTTTACGGCCTTGCGTGAAGCAGAAGAGGAGATTGGCATAAATGCGAGCAAGGTGGAGGTACTTGGTCGACTTACGGACCTGTACATCCCAACGAGCAATTTTTTAGTGAGCCCTGTGGTAGGATTTGTGACGGAGAAGCCGAGTTTTGTTCCCGAGCAGCGGGAGGTAGCGCGGATCATTGCAACGGAAGTGATTTCCCTTTTCCATCCTGAGGTGCGGAAGCAGAAGCAGCTTGCAGTAGGAGGAGGGATGTACTTGGATACTCCTTATTTCGCATTAGAGGAAGAGGTAGTTTGGGGTGCAACAGCCATGATTCTGAGCGAGCTTGTCCAAGTTTTGGATCAAAAATCAATCCAAGGGATGGCTTTTTAGTCAATTGTTGGTATTGTTGTACAGGATAACCTTAGGTATATGCAGGAGCAAACTAGTCCCTTTTTGACCAATGATGCGGTAGTTTTTGGCCTTTTGATGGCCGTATTGGCATTTGTTTTTGCCTCTTCTTCCAGCAAGCATCCTTTTTGGGTGAAGTTTTATACCTATGTGCCCACGGTATTGCTTTGCTACTTTATACCTGCAGTTTTCAATTCTTTGGGTGTCATTTCTGGGGAATCTTCAAGCTTGTACAAAGTGGCTTCTCGCTATTTGCTGCCGGCGTCACTTGTATTATTTACCATCAGTGTAGATCTCAAAGGAATCCTTCGACTTGGGCCCAAGGCATTGACTATGTTTCTTGCCGGTTCGGTAGGGATTGTATTTGGAGGCCCCTTTGCATTGCTAATCGTAGGATGGATACAGCCTGACCTGTACTCGGGGACAGGCCCAGATGAGATTTGGAGGGGATTGTCGACGATAGCAGGCAGTTGGATAGGAGGAGGAGCCAACCAAACTGCAATGTTGGAGGTATTTGGAGCTAGTCCGGTCTTGTTTGGGCAGATGATTGCCGTAGATGTATTGGTTGCTAATTTTTGGATGGCTTTTCTATTGTACTGGGCGGCCAAACCCGAGAAAATTGATAAGTTCCTAAAAGCTGAAACTAAGGCTATTTATGAACTTAGAGATCGAATTGCCAAAGCGAGGGAGGCTAGCATTGCTATTCCCTCGCTGAAGGACACCATGCTAATACTTGGAATTGGGTTTGGTATTACGGGCCTTTCACACTTTTTTGCTGACTTCTTGGCCCCTTGGTTTGAAACCAACCGACCAGAATGGAACCAATATTCATTGAATTCAGCTTTCTTCTGGATTGTGGTCATCGCCACGACGCTAGGTTTAGCTTTATCCTTCACCAAGGCGAGGAATTTGGAAGGAGTGGGGGCTTCTCGTTTGGGATCTGTTCTTCTTTATGTCTTGGTAGCTACCATTGGAATGCAAATGGATTTGGGAGCCGTTTTAGACAGCCCCATTTTATTTTTGGTGGGTTTGGTGTGGATGTTGTTTCACATTTCAGTCATGCTACTAGTTGCTTGGCTGATCAAAGCTCCCTTCTTTTATGTGGCAGTCGGTTCCCAAGCCAACGTGGGAGGAGCAGCATCTGCACCCATCGTGGCTTCCGCTTTTGATGCTTCTTTGGCTTCCGTAGGGGTGCTTTTGGCGGTGCTTGGCTACGCATTGGGTACCTACGGAGCCTATATCAGTGGCTTGATGATGCAGTGGATGTCAAGCTAACTAGGGTAGTTTCGAATTTTTGTATCGTAAATAAAGTCCGGGATTTGGTTCGTTTTCCTTTAAAATTTGCTTTTAGCATTATTTTTGTCGACTAGCTTTGGATGAAGCTTTACTTGACGATGCTAAGACTCCTTATTTTATTTTCACTCCTTCTTTTGGGAGTTGGCCTTCAGGCCCAAGGGTTTTTGGCAAATAGACCTTCTATTTATGCGTTTACGGGTACCTCAGGAGCAAACTTGAGTCAATTCAATGCCCTCTTAAATGAGAGAGGATTGCTTCCTATTCCAAATAAGTACAATTCCTTTGGGTTGGGATATCAGGCAAGGATGAATGATGTTATTTTTGGATTTGAGCTGTCCCAGCATCAAAGTCAACCCGCAGAAATAGGGAGACATGACTTTCAATACCGTGCCTCTCGTGCTTTGGTGAATCTGGGATACTCGCTTACTGAAGAGGGGAAATTCCAATTGATCCATTACCTATCTCTTGGAGTGGGTTACATGAACGTCCAGCTTCTTCCAAAAGAGCAGTCCACGAGTTTAGAGTCCTTTCTAAAAAAACCTGGACAAGGATTTATTTTACGAGAAAATAATATCCAAAATGGATCACATTATTTCGGGGATTTTCTGACAGAAATTGGGTTCCAGCTTTCCTATGATTTCCCCATTCCCAATCGAAAAGAGGCCCTTGTTGTGATTGCCAAAGCGGGATACGCATTTAGTCCATTTGAGGACAGTTGGAAGATGAATGGATTGTCTTTTGACAATGCGCAAGCAGGAGCATTTTTTAGGGTGGGTACTGGGATCAGCCTTCCAGACCGTAATTTCATATACAAGGATGCCACGATTGGGATATCCTTGATTCGGGGAATCCATTTTTCGAAGCCCGAACTGTTCAATACCTACCTTCAAGAGCAGGGATACCAGCCTTTTGAAGGGAGCCCCTCCCAGTTGGGGCTACGTATTTTAGGGGAAACAGATGGCCTGCTTTATGGGATGGATGTGTTTAATGTCGCGCAAAAAGGCAGAGCAAGTACTACGCAATCTCATAGTTTAAATAGCCTTAGAATCTATGCTAATGTTGGTAAAAAACTCTTTCAATATAAAAATTGGGGGATAGGAGCGATAGGTGGTCTTGGCTATGGCAACTTGAGGTATTCGCTGCTTCAAGATGTGAAGCCTGATTTTCCGGCCTTGCTCGATCAACGAAATTTTGATGGATACCTCCGAAACTCAGGGATTTTCCTCAAGCCAGAGCTGCTGTTAGAATATGGTCTTCCCATGACCAAACGTAAGATTTTTGATGTCGTATTTTCTTCCTCTGCGGGTTACGAACAGGCAATTCCTGGTTTCAAGCTCGGAGGACTTTCCATGAATTCCTATCAGTCAGGACCATTTTTAACTTTTGGCATAGGGATTCGTCCCTAATTTCCTTCTGTTTTTTTCAAAAAAACTATTTTTTCTGTGTGAAAATTAGATTGATTTTTCGGTTTTTTGGATTTTAGTGTTAGTTTTGCAGCTACTTATCGAGAAAGACCGAGGGATGGGCCCTTTGACGTCTTAGCAACCTGTAATCAAGGTGCTAACTCCCCTCTTGGATATGCCAAGAATAGATGAGAAGAACAGTAAATTGACCTACTTTTTCTCCGTGTCTTGCTCGATTAGTTTTTTGAACGTAACCAACAATGAGACAAAACAGAACGGAACAACTGCTCCATGCGGTTAAAAACAGGATTTTAATCCTAGACGGTGCCATGGGTACCATGATTCAACGCTACACCCTTACCGAAGAAGATTTTCGGACTCCAGCTTTAAAAGACCATCCTAAGTCTTTAAAAGGCAACAATGACCTTCTTTCTTTGAGCAGACCCGATATCATTCGTGCGATACACAAGGAATACCTGGAGGCTGGTTCGGATATTATTGAAACGAATACATTTTCAGGAACGACCATTGCTCAGGAAGATTATGGTTTGTCCCACCTAGCTTATGCCATCAATTTTGAATCGACCAAAATCGCTCGAGAGGTTGCAGATGCATTCACGGAGACTACCCCAGACAAACCGCGATTTGTAGCGGGTGCGATGGGTCCGACCAACCGAACAGCATCTATCTCTCCTGATGTAAACGATCCCGGTTACCGCGCCATCACCTTTGATCAGCTGGCCGAAGCTTATGCGGAGCAGGTAAGAGGCCTATTGGATGGAGGTGCCGACCTAATTCTCGTAGAGACTATTTTTGATACACTCAATGCCAAGGCCGCTCTTTATGCGATTCAGGAAGTGTACGAGGAACGAAACATTCCCCTAGACGCGAGGGAAGGAGGTATTCCAATCATGATTTCAGGAACGATTACCGATGCCTCTGGACGAACGCTTTCTGGACAGACCACCGAGGCCTTTTTAATTTCGGTGTCTCATGTGCCCTTGTTTTCTGTAGGCCTCAACTGTGCATTAGGAGCCAAGGAACTTCGACCATACTTGAAGGTGCTTGCACAAGAGGCTCCATTTTATGTGTCTGCCTACCCGAATGCTGGTTTGCCTAACGAATTTGGTGCCTATGACCAAGGTGCAAATGAAATGGCAGATCAAGTACGAACCTTTTTGAAAGAGGGAATGCTGAATATTTTGGGAGGCTGCTGCGGCACTACTCCTGACCATATTCGTGCTTTGGCACAGCTTGCAGCCGAATATAGCCCAAGACAAATTGATCAATTTACGGAAGAGGAGGAGCAACATGCCTAAATCAAACTATTTGAAGCTTTCTGGCCTTGAGCCTTTGGTATTTACACCTACGCTCAACTTTGTGAATATCGGCGAACGAACCAATATCACTGGTTCCAAAAAATTTGCCCGCCTCATTCTCAATGGCCAATACGACGATGCCCTAGATATCGCCTTAGATCAAGTTCGAGGTGGTGCACAGGTGTTGGACGTCTGCATGGACGAAGGGATGCTGGATGGAGAGTATGCCATGGTACGCTTTCTGAATTTAATCGCCTCAGAACCAGAGATTAGTCGTATTCCGATTGTGATTGATAGTTCCAAGTGGAGTATCATTCTTGCTGGATTGAAGTGTGTGCAAGGGAAAGGTATTGTGAACTCCATTTCTTTAAAGAATGGAGAAGAAGAATTTATCCAGCAGGCAAAGACCATCAAGAAGTTTGGTGCAGCAGTAGTGGTGATGGCCTTCGATGAGAAGGGACAAGCAGATACCTACGAGCGACGCATCCAAATCTGTGAGCGGAGCTACCGAATCTTGGTAGACCAAGTAAAATTTAATCCGCAGGACATCATTTTTGATCCCAATATTTTCCCAGTAGCTACAGGGATGGAAGAGCACCGCAAGAATGCGGTTGACTTCTTTAATGCAACGCGCTGGATCAAACAAAACCTTCCTGGCGCAAAGGTAAGTGGTGGGGTCAGCAACGTATCTTTTTCCTTCCGTGGAAATGATCCCGTACGCGAAGCCATGCATGCCGCTTTCCTTTACCATGCAATCCAGCATGGGATGGATATGGGAATTGTCAACCCCACCATGCTCGAGGTCTATGCCGATATCGATAAGGAATTATTGGAGCGGGTAGAAGATGTATTGTTTGATCGAAGGGAGGATGCTACCGAGCGACTACTAGATTTTGCCGAAACGGTGAAGTCTGCAGATAAAAAAGAAGTGGTCAACGAGGCCTGGAGAGCAGCTCCAGTAGCCAAGCGAATTGAACATGCCTTGGTAAAAGGGATTTTGGACTTTATCATTGAGGATACCGAGGCAGCACGCCTTGAATTGGTCAATCCACTAAAAGTGATTGAGGGTCCTTTGATGGATGGAATGAATGTAGTGGGCGACTTATTTGGTGAAGGGAAAATGTTTCTTCCTCAAGTAGTTAAATCTGCACGGGTAATGAAAAAAGCTGTAGCTTATTTGGAGCCCTTTATGCCACTTCCTGAGGAGGGGCAAGAAGCCTCTTCCCTAAAGAAAATCCTCCTGGCAACCGTAAAAGGAGATGTCCATGACATTGGTAAGAACATCGTAGGAGTAGTTTTGGCTTGCAATAGCTACCAAATCATCGACCTCGGTGTGATGGTAGATGCCCAAAAAATCATCGATGAGGCGATTAAAAACAAGGTAGACATCATTGGATTGAGTGGATTGATTACTCCTTCCCTAGATGAGATGGTTAATGTGGCTTCAGAAATGGAGCGCCAAGGGCTGACGATTCCTTTACTAATCGGTGGAGCTACTACTTCCAGAATTCATACGGCAGTAAAAATTGACCCCATGTACTCCGGTTGTGTCATACACGTCACAGATGCGAGTAAGTCAGTTCCGATCGCTGGGGAGTCCATTTCACCAGAAACCAGCGAAAGCTACCGCATCAATCTGAAGGCTACCTACAAGGCCTTGCGGGAAGAGCACGAAGCCAAGCAGGCCGTCAAGCAGTTGATTTCCTACGAGGAGGCTATGTCCAACCCCGTGCCAATTGACTGGGGGGGAATTACTCCTGTGAAGCCAAAAGTTTTGGGTAGAACAGTACTTGAGGACCTTGATCTTTCCGTATTGAGAAAATACATAGACTGGACGCCTTTTTTCAGTACTTGGATGCTCAGTGGCAAATACCCGAAGATATTGGCTGATCCTGTGGTCGGGGAAGAGGCAACGCGCCTTTTTGCAGACGCAGAAGCCATGCTGGATACCTTGATCAAAGAAAAGTGGCTCACTGCCAAGGCGGTATGCACCTTGCTTCCTGTACAGCGTGAAGGCGATGATGCCCGCGTACTGAACGAAAAAGGAGAGGCTATTGCAAAGTTCCACTTCTTGAGGCAGCAGGGCAAAAAAGGCAAAGGAGTACCTAACCGCTCTTTAGTCGACTACTTACACCCTGAGCAGGTGGACTACTTGGGTTGCTTCGCTGTCACCTCCGGGCTAGGCATGGAAACCAAGCTGGCTGAATTCCAAGCGGCAGGGGATGATTACAACGACATCTTGTTTAAGGCCCTGGCCGATAGATTGGCAGAGGCGGCTACCGAATACTTACACGAATTGACACGAAAGGAACTTTGGGGCTATGCCCCTCAGGAGCAGCTATCCAATGAGGCCTTGGTCAGTGAGGAATACGCAGGCATCCGCCCAGCACCTGGCTATCCAGCCTGTCCTGAGCACTCCGAGAAGGTAACTATTTCCGAATTGTTGGATTTAGAAAATACGATAGGAATCACCTTGACTTCGAGCTATGCGATGTATCCCACCAGCTCCGTTTCTGGATTCTTCTTTGCACACCCAGAGAGCAGCTATTTTGGCTTAGGGAAAATTGGTCAAGACCAAGTAGCAAGTTATGCAGAGCGAAAAGGCATCAGCCTTCAAGCAGCTGAGCGCTTGTTATCTCCAAATTTGGCCTATACTCCAACCGCAATTCTTGAGACCATACCCCAATGAAAATCACTGAGCATATAAAAAACGCAAAAGGAACCCTCTTTTCCTTCGAAATTCTTCCACCACTAAAAGGGCAAAGTTTGAAGGAGCTCATGGAGGGTATTTCCCCTTTAATGGAGTTTAAACCCCCATTTGTGGATGTGACCTACCACCGTGAGGAGTACATCTATAAGAAGCATGCCAATGGACTTCTAGAAAAGGTAAGTACAAAAAAACGCCCAGGAACTGTTGGGATTTGTGCTGCCTTGATCAACCGATTTGAGGTAGATGCCGTACCGCATGTGCTTTGTGGAGGCTTCTCTAAGGAGGAAACGGAAAACCTGTTGATTGATCTTGATTTTATTGGGGTAGAAAATGTACTGGCCCTTCGTGGGGATGCTCCAAAAGCAGAACGTTTTGTAGGCGAACCCAATGGACACTCCTTTGCCAGCGAACTCGTAGCCCAAGTGGTCAATATGAACCAGGGTAAGTACCTGCATGAGGAAACCGAGCCTAGCTTCCAAACTGATTTTTGTGTGGGCGTAGCGGGCTATCCTGAAAAGCATTTTGAAGCCCCAAGCCTCAAATTTGACTTGAAGTATCTGAAAGAAAAAGTGGCCAATGGCGCTAGCTTTATCGTGACTCAGATGTTTTTTGACAATCAAAAGTACTTTGACTATGTGGCTAAGGTTCGGGAAGCGGGGATTGATGTCCCAATCATTCCAGGAATCAAGCCTATTTCTACCTTGGGTCAGATCACTGCTTTGCCTCGATCCTTCTTTTTAGATTTTCCAGACGACTTGACCGATGCACTTTTCAAGTGTACAACCAATGCCCAAGTGAAGGAAGTGGGTATCGAATGGGCAATCAAGCAGTGCAAGGAATTGATGGAAGCTAAAGTGCCAAGTTTGCATTTTTACACAATGAGTAAAGCCGAAACTACCTATAAAGTGGCCAAGGAACTCTTCTAAGAAGTATTAAGTAATCTAAAAAAGGGCCTTCGGGCCCTTTTTTGCTAGGTCTCCATTCCTTTGTAGAATTGGAGGTAGGAAGTGGGTTTTCTTACCATTCCTACCAAATGCTCCGCTCTGGTTGATTTTTCTTTATCTTGCGAGTCTATTCTTGCTAAGCTACTGATGCGGGCTTGCTTACCGATTCCCATGCACAACGAACCTATTAAAATCCAAGCAAAACGTACTCGCAACCTGCGGAAGTTACACCGCTTGATGGGTATTCCCTTGATTGTCTTTTTCCTTGTGATTGGGGTAACTTCCATTTTGCTGGCTTGGAAAAAGAAGGTGGAGCTATTGCCTCCAACTTTAGCGAGTAAGGTGGAGCAGGGTACCTGGATTTTACCTTCAGAGATGGTACGCATCGGGGAGGAGGAAATGAAAAAAATGGGTAGAGATTCGGAGGTAGATCGCATTGATATTCGCCCAGATAAGGGCACGGCCAAGGTTACCTTCAAAACCCATTTTACAGAAGTGCAGGTAGATGGGTATTCGGGTGAGATCTTGTCTGTGGGTACGAGGCATTCCGATTGGATCGAAAAGGTGCACGATGGAAGTATAGTGGATTATTACACGACTGGAGAGGAGGGAGCCAAACTTACCTACTCCACTTTGGTTTCCTTTGGATTGATTTTGCTTGCGCTAAGTGGGTTTTACCTGTGGTACTACCCAAAGCTTATGCGCAAGATGAAAGAATAAAATACCAACTAATTTTAAGCAGAGTTGGTAGCTTCTAAAGCGACCCAATTGGATTTCCTGATTCCTAAAGTCTAGCTGAGGAGCTTATATTTTTTACCAGGCAAAGACTTGATTATTCCTTCAAACTCAAGTGAAAGTAAGGTTGAGGACAGCATTCCTAATGGGATTTGGTTGGCAAAAGCAAGCTGATCGAGCTCAGTATCTCCTTGGTTTTGGAGGTAGCTAAGGATTTTGAACTCCAAGGCATCCCGAGTTGAGAAATCCTGTAGGGCCTTTGTTTTTCGCTCTTCTCCTGGTTTGGTCCAGTGCAAAGCCTCTGCGAGGTCATTTGGACCGGTGTAGATGGCTGCTTTCATTCTTTTGATGAGCTGGTTACAGCCTTCTGAAAAGGTAGATTGGAGGTTTCCAGGAACTGCAAAAACTTCCTTGTGGTAGCTAAAGGCGATTTCGGCAGTGATCAATGCTCCTCCTTTTTCTGCAGCCTCCACGACCAAGAGCGCATCGGAAAGTGCGGCGATAATTCGATTTCTAGCTGGAAAATTTCCAGGCAGCAAGATAGATCCTGGTGCATACTCACTGAGCAAGGCGCCATGTGCTTCTACCAATTGGGTGGCGGTGCCTTTGTGGGCAGCAGGGTAAATCAAGTGGATGGGAGATCCCATCACTGCAAGGGTGGGTAATCCTAGCTGTAAAGCCGCCCGATGTGCCTCAATATCAATACCATAGGCAAGTCCCGATACGATGGTCGGCTGGTAGGGCAATAGATCTTCAATGATTTTTTTGGTGATGGACCTGCCATAGGCAGTAGCACTTCGGGTTCCCACGATTCCTATTGTTCTTTGGGTATTCAAGTTGGCTTGGCCCTTTGTAAATAGGAGCACTGGAGCATCTGCAATGGAATGTAGTCGTTTTGGAAACGCCTCATCCAGCGAGGTGAGCAGTCGGTATCCACCAGAAGTTTGTTCGGCAAGGAGAGCTGCTGCTTTAGCAAGTAGCGAGGCCTGTTGCTGCCGAATTTCGAGTAATTTCCGTCCTATTCTAGGGATTTTGACAACCTTGCTGGTAGGTAAGGCGAAGAAATCCAATGCTGAGCCTGCGTAGGCTAGAATTGCTTTGAATAGAATAGGCCCAACTTTCGGTGCTAGAGCGAGGGCAATAAAAAATTGTTTTTCCTCAGGTGTTGGATCTGGAATGGAGTTCATGCTTCAGGTTGATTAAAAAATCCTTGATTTCCTGAAGTTTTTGAACTGCTGCTACCTTGTTAAATCCTTGTTTCTTCCCTGCCGCGATGACTTCTTGGGCGCCTTGAAGGGTATATCCCTTTTCTTTGACCAGGTGATACACGTAGCGAATCTTTTGGATATCGTCTTGGGTGTAACGGCGGTTGCCTTTTTTGTCTTTTTTGGGGCGGATGATGTCAAATTCTCCTTCCCAATAGCGAATAAGGGAGGCCGCTACTTTGAACATGTCGGCCACCTCTCCAATGGAAAAGTATTTTTTCTCTATTTCTCGCTCTTTGTAAGGCACTAGGGGATGAGTTAAGTAGTTCAGTCTTCAGCCAAGGCTCCTGTTATGGAGAATGAAAAAAGATACTCTAAAATAAGAAAATAGTTAAGGACTTTTGGTAGTTCCGCCTCCAATTTTTTAAAATGGAATTTGGATAAGGTAAAAAGGGGCTGACTTTCTGATAGTTAGTAATCCTGATTTACTTTATCGATTGAGTACTTGCAGCATTTGAATGGCTGCTAGTCCTGCTGTTTCTGTTCGTAATCGGCTTTTCCCAAGGGAAACTGCCTGAAATCCATGCGCAAATGCCAGTTGAATCTCTTTCGGGTCAAAATCTCCTTCTGGACCAATCAAGATGAGGTACTTTCCGCCTGCTTTGGCTAAGTCCAAGAGGTGGTGGGTATGATTTTCATCCACGTAGGCAATAAACTTCTGGTACTCGGCAAAGTCAGTAGACTTTAGGAGTTCGCTGAGCTTAATTGTGCCATTTAGGGTGGGTGTTCTCCATTTGATGCTCTGCTTGCAGGCAGAAATTATTTTTTTCTGTAAGCGATCCGTTTTCAAATAGCTTCGCTCTCCATGCATGGTATCAAGCAAAGTCAATTCATGAAATCCTATTTCTGTGATTTTTTCCACCATCCACTCCATGCGGTCGGGGCTTTTGGTAGGAGCGATCGCCAAATGAATGTAAAAGGGATCCTTTTCTGCTTCCTTGGATGAAAGTACCGTTAGGCTAGCCTTTTTTGGGTCTGCTTGGTCTAGCACACAGGTGTAGAGCATTCCTTTTCCATCCGTGAGCAGGATTTGATCTCCTTGCTTCTTTCGCAGCACCCGAACGAGGTGCTTGGATTCTTCCTCGTTGAGAAAGGTAGTGGGAGAGGTGATCGAATCTTGAAAGAAAAGCTGCATCGGAAGTGTAATCTACGAAGACACAAAAAAAGCACATTTCGGGAAGAAATGTGCTTTTATTCTGATTAAGCTTTTTTGCCTTAGGCTTTAAGCTTTTGAAATCTCCATATTGACGGTTCTGCCTTTGATGGTGTTGTTTTTCATCACGCGTACTACGTGCTCTGCATCCTTGTGCGGTACATCGACGAAGGAGAAGTTGTCAAAGATATCAATTCCTCCAATGCTTTTGCCGGATAGGCCAGACTCACCTGCAATGGCACCTACGATGTCGTTGGGACGAATAAAGTCTTTTTTACCAAGATTCAAAAACAAACGAGTCATGTTCTCTTCGCGCGCACGCTCTGCACGGGGAGCAAAATCTCGAGTTCCTTCCTTGCGGTCTCCAAATCGGCTACTGCTCTCTCCGAAACGACTTCCTCCTTCTTTGCGGTCGCCAAAACGGCTCCCACGCTCAAAGCGATCACCACCTCTAGGAGCTTCTCTTCGGTCTCCGAAACGCTCGCCACGTCCACCCTCTCTTCGATCTCCGAATCTAGACTCACGTCCACCCTCACGACCACCTTCTCTTCTGCGGTCTCCGTAGGCTGGAGCTTCAATGCCAAAGTCTTGCTCCTTCATTTCTTTGACGGTATCGCCCATGACCATTTTAAGTAGGCCAAGAGAGATTTGTTCTTGAGTCAAACCTTCTGAAAGCATTTGGCCGATGGTGGCTTCAAACAATTGGTTGTCCTCCTGCTTGCTTAATACACGGTGTACATCCTTGATAAACTGAGTTTTCTTCAATTCTACCAATTCAGTAACAGAAGGAGGGGTCATTTTATTGATTGTAGCCTTGGTGAATCGCTCCAAATCTTTGAGCTTCATCATCTCTCTGCGGCCAGTAATGAACGTAATGGCAGTTCCTGATTTTCCAGCTCTGCCCGTTCTTCCGATACGGTGTACGTAATACTCCTCATCCAATGGGATGTCAAAGTTGAATACCGCCTCAACGTTATCTACGTCGATTCCTCGGGCGGCCACATCAGTAGCAACCAATACCGTGCAAAGTCCTTTTCTAAACTTGCCCATTACTTTGTCACGCTGTGCTTGAGAAAGGTCACCGTGAAGTGCTTCAGCAAGAATGCCACGAGCACCTAAAGATTCGGTTACCTCGTCTGTCATGCGCTTGGTGTTGCAAAACACCACGCTAAGGGCATAATTGTGAATGTTCATCAAACGAGCCATCAGCTCCATCTTCAAAGACTGCTTCACTTCGTAGAATACTTGATCGATTTTGGCAACCGTCAATTCGTTCTTTGCAACTTTGATGATTTCTGGGTCTTTCTGGTACTTGCGAGTTAGGTCAAGGATAGGCTTGGCCATGGTTGCGGAGAAGAATACGGTCTGTCTTTCTTCCGGCATTTCCTGAAGAATCGCTTCGATATCGTCTCTAAAGCCCATGTCTAGCATTTCATCTGCCTCATCCAAGACGATGATTCCTGCATCTTCCAAGCGCAAGGTGCCACGGTTGATGTGGTCCTGAACTCGTCCAGGTGTTCCTACTACGATCTGTACGCCTTTTTTCAAGACGCGAATCTGTCTATCGATAGATTCACCACCATAGATGGCTACAGAGTTGATTTTCTTGTGGTATTTAGCCAGTTTTTGAATCTCTCCTTCTACTTGAACCGCTAGTTCACGGGTAGGGCATAGGATGATTGCTTGAGGCTTGTTGAAGTCAGGATCTACCAAGTCGATGATCGGAATGGCGAATGCTGCAGTCTTGCCAGTACCTGTTTGCGCTTGACCGATTAAGTCGCGGCCTTGCAAAACGAAGGGGATGGCTTGTTGTTGAATTGGGGAAGGTTGGGTATAGCCCATCTCTTCCACTGCCCGCAAGATTTCTTCCGAAATCCCCAGGTCTGAGAATTTGATTGTGTTTTCCATGAATATTGTCCTTTGTTTTTCTTGCCATGGTATCCTAAATCCCAGACAAGAAACAGCGAGGACTCACGGCACGAAAAATAGCTCTGTCAAAATTGACGATGCAAAAGTAAGTAGAATTATTTTGTAAACCAAGGGTTGGTCCGAAGTTTTTAGAATATTCTGTATAATTGAAGGGCTTGCTCCGAAATATATTTGGTGTTAGCAGGCTGTACATTGTACCAAGTACCAAGTACGAAGTAGAGATTCGCATTGGAACTCGAATTCTATTCCTTAAAAATCTTGGTACTTTGTACTTTGTACATGGTACAATTTTTAGGTCTTGATACTTGCTACTTGATACTTGCTACTTGATACTTGCTACTAAAAATCTTGGTACTTGCTACTAGTTACTTGATACTCATAAAAACGAACTATCTTCCGTAGCTTCTTCGGTCATCTTCTCAGCGAGATCTTTCCCCAAGTACCGATCAA
>CAZPKI010000005.1:11720-34298 GCA_964587015.1 uncultured Limnohabitans sp. | reverse complement strand
TCCCTCTTTTTTCCTATGTGATGAACAGGCGTGTGGAGGCGAGTCATAATTGGGGGTAGTCATTTTCTTTTTATCCGATTCGAATAATCAACTTTACATGCCCTTCATTATGTATTAAAGTGGCATGGAATTGGTATCTTCGAGCAGCTACTGGGTTTCAAATCTTGAACGATCCAAACTAAACATGTCTAAATCATTTTATTTTTTAGCGCTAGTTCTCTGTGTTTGTTGGACTACAAAAACGGTAGCTCAAGATCGCTATGCTGTATTTTTTAAGTTCAAGCCCCAAAAGGAATATTCCTTAGGAAGTCCAAGTAAGTTTTTAACCGAAAAGGCCATCCAACGAAGAGTACGAGAAAAGTTTCCCTTGGACAGTTTGGATCTGCCCGTGACGGCATCCTACATCCAAGGAATAAGTTCACTTAGCCAAGAGCTGCTGTATGTAAGCAAATGGTTGAATGCCGCCATTGTGGTCACTGACGCAGAAGGCAAGAAAAAAATGGAAGGGCTGCCCTTTGTGCAAAAAGTAGATTGGGTGGCCAAAGGATTTATTTCTAGGACAGGAAACCGGAACAGTACTGAAGTTTCTGCCACCCAACTAAAGAAATGGGTACTTGAAGAAAGTTACCGACAGGCTGCGGCCTATGATTTTCAAAATGAGTTGCTCGGCATTCCAGCGATGCACCAGGCAGGATTTACGGGAAAAGGGATTACCGTCGCGGTATTCGATTCTGGGTTTCCGGGTTTGGATAAGGCGACTGCATTTTCGCATGTTTTTAGCAATTCCCAAGTTTTGGGTCAGTTGAATGTGGTTCGACCTTGGATCAAAGATGTCTTTCGGGACAATGAACATGGTACCCAAGTCGCTTCTTTGATCCTCGCAAACCAAGCGGGAACCTTGGTAGCTGGGGCGCATCAAGCGAAAGTAATCTTTGCCATTACCGAAGATGTAGCTACCGAATATCCGATTGAAGAGCTCAACTGGGTTCGTGCAGCTGAGTATGCAGATAGTTTGGGCGTTGATATTATCAACAGCTCCCTGGGGTACCTTGATTTTGACGAGCCGAGTTTGACCTACACCAAGTCTCAATTGGATGGAAAAACCACCTATGTCACGCGTGGAGCTACCTTGGCTGCAAAAAGAGGTATTTTGGTGGTCAACAGTGTTGGCAATTATGGTTCAGCAGGTAGCAGCAGCTTAGTAGCGCCAGCAGATGCGGATGGAATTCTTGCTGTGGGTGCGATCAATAGCAGTTCTACTGTTTCTTCTTTCAGTTCACGAGGCCCAACTGCCGATGGTCGCATCAAGCCAGAGCTAGTAGCCTTTGGACAAAGTCCAGTACTGATTCGTGCTTCAGGTCAAGTAGGAGCAGCTTCTGGCACTTCCTTTTCGGCTCCTCAAATTGCTGCACTCGCCGCTGGTTTATGGCAGGCGAGGCCAGAATGGACCAAAGATGAGTTGTTGACTAATCTTCTGAAAAGTGGCAGTCAATATGCCACTCCGGATCAAAATTTAGGTTATGGAATACCCAATTTCCGAAGTGCTTTGTATGGTACGCTTTTGGGACTGAATCAAGAAATTGAATTAGGTTCAACTTTTTACCCAAACCCGCTGCGTACTGAGTCCCTCAGCATACGATTTGGAAAGGAATTGAGGATTACGCTTCAAATTTTGGATAGTTCGGGAAGAAAAGTTGTAGAAAGAGTTGGGGAGCGATATGCTGTTAAGGACCCCTATCTATTTAACTTAGCGAATCTGCCCTCAGGAATATATTTTATTCAGCTGTTTGATGGCAAAGAAATTGCATACAAGAAACTTATTAAACTTTAACATTGGACAAAACAGGAGTTATTCCTTGATTTGTAGCTATCAAACCTGAAGATGAACCCTCAAATTGCTCCCTCCATACTTGCTGCTGACTTTGCAAACTTGCAACGTGAAGTAGAGCTACTCAATGCCTCGGCCGCGGATTTTATCCATGTGGATATCATGGATGGGGTTTTTGTACCCAATATTTCATTTGGTATACCCGTCACCGAAGCGATTCATCGCCATGCGACCAAGCCCTTGGACGTGCATTTGATGATTGTAAACCCTGAGTTGTATTTGGAGGATTTTGTAAAGGCAGGTGCTTCGATTGTGACTGTTCATGTGGAGGCATGCACGCATTTGCATCGTACCCTTCAAGAAATCAAGCGGCTAGGCGTATCTGCTGGGGTGGCACTCAATCCGCACACCCCAATTGAATTGTTGACGGAAGTACTTGAGGAGATTGACTTGGTGTGTGTGATGTCGGTCAATCCAGGATTTGGAGGTCAAAAATTCATTGAACATACCTATGCGAAAGTTGCCAATTTGAAGAACCTAATCCTTAAAAAGGGATGTAAAACCCAAATCGAAGTTGATGGAGGAGTGAGTGAAAAGAACTCCAAACGCCTAGTAGAAGCTGGGGCAGATATTCTGGTGGCTGGAAGCTTTGTATTTAATGCGCCGGATCCTATTGCTGCTATCGCATCCCTAAAAAATACTTCTAGCTAATTCTTGCTGAAAAATCACTTTGTTCAACCGAAATGGAGCCATTCATTCGATTCATGCCATGACCTTTCAATTTCGCATTTTCCTAGTTGCACTACTTTTTTGGTCTTTGACCCAAGAAGCTGTAGCACAAGTAGATACTACCCAAGTAGTACTTACAGATGCGGATTGGACCAAGTATGCTCAAATCGAAGTAATGACTTCGAAGTACATGGCCGATAAAACCAAGGAGCTGAAGGAATGGATCAGTGCTAAGGAAGGACTGGGTGGAGGTGCTCGATACAATCAAATTAAAGGTGTTTGGGGCAATGCCAAAAAAGAAATGGCCATTGGGTTAACGGAAAAGGAGCGGGAAGCTTACCAAGAAGCGCTTACCTTTCAAAATTCACTGCAAAAAATGGTGATTGGGTTTCAGGCAGATTTGATTCGTGATGAGAAATTATTGGGATTGAAGATTTTTGAGCAAATCTCCAAGGCCATTCAAAATGATCCCGTATTGAAGGAAAAGCTAGTTCAGAAAGTGGCCCAGTTAACTAAGAAGTAATTCTATGATTATCCGCAATCCTACCTTGGCTCAATAACCATGTTTACAAAGCGGATAATCGTTCACAGTTGTCAGTCCACGGTCCACAGCTCACTTAATTGAACTTCAAACTTTATTTTCTTTGATTACTGGTAAAAAAGTGGATTATCACGTACTATTCTAATCATTTCAATGGGCAGGATTTATAATTATTGGCATTTCACACACCAAAAGGGTTGCGCTGTACGTTTTTTACTTATGTCTAAAAAAAGGTTTTGCCTGTTGTTTTATATTTTCCTGCTTACAAGTGCTGCCTCTTTTTCCCAAGACGAAGATATTTTTGGCATTACCAGAAAAGCGAGATCTCCTAAAAGTGAATCTAGCATCGGCAATGCATTTCGGTCGATACAGCAAATGTTTTCATTTCAATTAGCTACTGGTGCAGCCCATTACACGATGGGAACTACATTTTTCAAGGGTGATTCAAAAATTTATCCAATCACCCAATATCAAAATCAAGAATTTGAATACTATCCTTTGCCTGACACCTTGGCTTTGACTACTCGGCAGTGGATAGTACCTACCGTAGAAGCTAGTCTTCGTCTCAATTTATTTAACATTCTAACCTTAGGTGGTGGGTATGGTTGGGAAAAAGGAATGCTCAACCCATTTGCCGGAGGACAATATCAATTCTCGCTCGAAGGAGACGCCTATAGTGCGACCAATTATTATGCCTCTGCTGGGTTGGTATTGTACGATGCCAGCAGACGCAGATTTCTCCTTAAGCAACGCTACAAAAGGTATAATAGGGGAAACCCAGAGCTAAAAATGAGAATGGATCGTGAATACCAGCAGCGTATTCGGCAAAATTACCCCTGGAGCATAAGTGTAGAAGGAGAAGTGGGCAAGGTGAATGTTGTCCAAGGAGAACCTGCAGTTCCAAAAGTGTACCAGCCTCGATTGGCTGCTGCCAAAGATCAATATACCTATGCTGGCGCGCTACGTGTTTCCTACGACCTTTCCGAGTATGCTTCCGTTTTTGTGAAGGGAAAGTACATGCAACGATCTTTTGAGAATGGCTCTCCTGATTTCACTCCATTTGCCATGAATCAAGAGGTTTATTCGATTCAAACTGGCTTTTCCATCAGGCCTCCTGGAACCAAGCGTTGTAGAATAAATGGATGTGGTGTGGTCATGAAGCACAATCACAATGGTGTGGAGTATCGAGGTAGTTCCATTTTTTATTTTCAAAACCGTAAAATCGGACAATGGAATTGACAAAATAATTGCAGGATAAGGTTTAAGACTTGGTTTTATTCCAGCCTGCTTTTTACTATCTTGCATACCGAATTTAAGTTACAGTACGCCATTTATGAGCCAAAGAGAAAACGAGAATATCATTCCAATTGATATTGAAGAGGAAATGCGTGGTGCCTACATCGATTATTCGATGTCGGTAATTGTTTCCAGAGCACTTCCAGATGTCCGAGATGGACTCAAACCAGTTCACAGACGTATCCTTTACGGAATGCAAGAACTCGGAGTATTGCATAACAAACCACATAAAAAATCTGCAAGAATCGTAGGAGAGGTGCTGGGTAAGTATCACCCACATGGTGATTCAGCCGTATACGAAACAATGGTTCGTATGGCCCAAGATTGGTCCTTACGCTACACCTTGGTGGATGGCCAGGGAAACTTTGGTTCAGTAGATGGGGATAACGCAGCTGCTATGCGATACACCGAAGCAAGACTCAAGCGTATTGCTGAGGAATTGCTGGTGGACATCAACAAAGAGACGGTAGATTTTCAGCTGAACTTTGACGATTCACTGAAGGAGCCTACCGTACTTCCAGCCAAAGTGCCTGCACTTCTTTTAAATGGCGCATCAGGTATCGCGGTAGGGATGGCTACGAATATGGCCCCTCACAATTTAGGAGAGGTTATCGATGGAATTATCGCTTACATCGACAACAGAGACATTACAGTTGCAGAACTGATGAACTTTATAGTAGCTCCTGACTTTCCTACGGGAGGTATCATTTACGGCTACAATGGAGTCAAGGCAGCCTTTGAAACGGGTAGGGGTCGAATTGTCGTTCGTGGCAAAGCAAACATAGAAATCAAAGAAGGAGGAAACAAGGAGATGATTGTCATCACCGAAATTCCTTACATGGTCAACAAGGCCAATATGGTGGAAAAGACCGCCCAATTGATCAATGAAAAGAAGATAGAAGGGATTTCTGCCATTCGAGATGAATCCGATCGTTCGGGGATGCGCGTGGTTTATGAACTGAAGCGCGATGCAGTTTCCAGTGTGGTTTTGAACAACCTATATAAGCAAACGGCTCTTCAAACTTCCTTCTCGGTAAACAATGTGGCCTTGGTTAAGGGTCGTCCACAGACCCTAAATTTGAAAGACTTGATTGTTCACTATGTTGCTCACCGACATGAAGTGGTGGTGCGAAGAACAGAGTTTGAACTGAAAGAAGCTGAGAAGAGAGCACACATTCTACAGGGTTATTTGATTGCACTGGATCACTTGGATGAAGTGATTGCCCTGATTCGAAATTCAGCTGACCCAGAGACTGCCCGCAATGGTTTGATGGAGCGCTTTGACTTGAGTGAAATTCAGGCTAGAGCAATCCTTGATATGCGACTTCAGCGCCTTACTGGCATGGAGCGTGATAAAATCATTGCCGAATACAAAGAAATCATGGCGCTTATCGAAGAGCTTCAGGCAATTCTTGCTGATGAAGGGAAGCGAATGGAGATCATCAAGGCTGAACTTCTGGAAATGAAGGAACGCTACTCGGATGATCGCCGAACAGAGATTGAGCACAATGCCGAAGACTTCAGTTACGAGGACATGATTCCAAATGAGGAAGTGGTGATCACTGTTTCTCATCAGGGTTATGTGAAGCGTACTGCCTTAACTGAATACCGTACCCAAGGAAGAGGGGGGATTGGATCCAAAGGTGTTAGCACCAAGGATGACGATTGGACGGAGTACTTGTTTACTGCTTCCACACACAACTACCTGTTGATCTTTACCGACAAGGGCAAGTTGTTCTGGCTTAAAACTTACGCCATTCCGGAAGGCTCTAAAGTATCAAAGGGAAGGCCAATCCAAAACTTGATCAACATCACCCAAGACGATAAAATCCGTTCCATCATCCAGGTCGAGAACTTGGAGGATCAAGATTATATCAACAACCACTTCTTGGTAATGGTGACCAAGCAAGGAGTCATCAAAAAGACTACGCTAGAGCAATATTCTAGACCAAGAACCAATGGCATCATTGCCTTGAATTTCAGAGAAGACGATCAGCTGGTGCACGTGGCTAAAACCAATGGTAGCCAGCACATTGTGATTGCAGCCAAGTCAGGCAGAGCAGTGCATTTCAAGGAAACGGCAGTTCGCCCAATGGGTCGGACAGCCACTGGAGTGAAGGCCATCACGCTTACCGACAAGGAGGATTATGTAATTGGCATGGTTTGTGCATCTGAACCAAATGCAACCTTGTTGGTGGTATCTGAAAAGGGATACGGAAAACGATCCGACCTTGACGAGTACCGAATCACCAATAGAGGTGGCAAAGGAGTGAAAGCGATGAATGTAACTGAAAAAACAGGGGCATTGGTTGCAATCAAAGAGGTAGTCGATACCGATGACTTGATGATCATCAACAAGTCTGGAATCATTATCAGAATTAGTATGGATCAGCTGCGTATCATGGGTAGAGCTACCCAAGGTGTTCGATTGATTAAAGTAGGAGAAGGAGACGAAATCTCTTCAGTAGAAAAAATCTCTAGAGAAGAGGAAGAACTTTCAGAATCTTCCGATATTGTCACCGATTCAAGTGAGATAACTGAATTGCCTGAATCACCCGATTCACCCGAATCATCCATAGAAACAACTGAATAAAAATCCCTAACGAAAAACACGAATGAAAAAGCTCGTTCTATCACTAGCAATGGTTGCGACCGTCACCTTTGCTTTTGGACAAAAGAAAGTAGTAAAAGAGGCAGAAAAAGGATTTAAATCTGGTAATCTTCAAGCTGCTTTAGCTTCTATTGATGCTGCTGCAACAAACCCTGAAACTAGTGGTGATCCAGCCACCTTCTTAGTAAAAGCACAAATCGAGACCAAAATCTTTGGAAGGGATTCTTCGAATACGATGGAGACCGTGAAAGTTGGAAATCAAGCTTTAGCAACATTTAACAAAACCTTTGAAATGGCTGGCAACAGCAAAACATCAGCGGTTGGAAAGTTAGTGTATGCAGATGAGTTGGCTGGCATTCCAGACAATTTGAGGCCTTATTCCTTAATCACTCTGAAGAATGTTGCTTTTGACAAGGCATTGAATCGCTACAATGAAGACGACATGGAAATGTCTTATGAGTTCTTCAATCTTGCTGGAGAAATCGATAAAACAGACTCTACCATACACTACAATGCGGGCTACTTGGCAAATGATTTAGGTCGTTTCGAAGATGCCAAAAGACATTTCGGCTACCTGTTTGAATTGCCAACATACAATAAGACCAATGCGTATTATTTTATGGTGCAGATCTTGAGCACTGAAGAGAAAAACCCAGAAGCTGCGTTTGCACTAGTAACCAAAGCTCTTGCTGAATATCCAAACGACAAGGTTTTGGCGGAGTATGAAATCCAATTGCTGCTTCAGCTCAATAAAATGGATGAAGCAATGACTCAAATCAATAGTGCATTGGCAAAGGATCCAAATAACCCTGGTTTGCTCTTAAGATCTGGATATTTGAAAGAGCAAGGTGGAGACATTGAAGGTGCATTAGTGGATTACAAGAAGTCAGTAGAAGTAGATCCTAAATTCTTTGAAGGGAATTATTACACTGGAGCACTTATGTTGGAGAAATCAAGAGGTATCCTAGCCGAACTGAACTCTCTTTCTGATGCCGAGTGGGAGAAAAGATCTAAAGAGATGGGTACTCAGGCAGATGAGTTGTACAAAATGGCTGTTCCTTACTTTACAAAAGCTTTGGAAATTAAGGCTGACAACACCGATATCATGATTATCTTATTTCAAATCTATACTCGTTTGAAGAATACTGCTGAAATGAATGCGATGAATGCAAAGATTTCTGCCATTCTTGGAGCCAATTGGCAAGAAAATTAATTCTTGACAACCTAATTTGAAGGCCGGAATTTTCCGGCCTTTTTTTTTATTAAGTTGTGATTTTGGCTTTCAATTGTAATACGATACCTGATCTGTTTTTTTACTCTATTCATCAAAATTCAATTTTATTTGGTGATGAATTGAATTAGTTTGCGTTTAGTTGATCCCACACCCATGCGTCCACGAATTTTATCCTTTTTCCAGCTATTCTTTTCTTTCGCATTTCTATCTTCATTAAGTTTTGGGCAGTCCCTTTCTTCCTCTCAGCTATACCATCAGCTGTTGAAATTGCGGGAAACCAAACGGGTATTGTACGTAGCTGCGCACCCAGACGATGAAAATACCCGCATGATCGCTTACCTAGTGAATGGGGAGCATGCTGAAGTGGGGTACTTGAGCCTCACGCGTGGCGATGGTGGACAAAACCTCATCGGCAAGGAATTGGGAATGGAATTGGGACAAATACGAACTCAGGAATTGATCAAGGCACGAGAAGTAGATGGAGGCAAGCAATACTTCACTCGAGCTCTTGATTTTGGATACAGCAAGGACCCAACGGAAACACTTCAAAATTGGGATAAAGAAAGGGTCTTGGCCGATGTCGTTTGGGCGATTCGTAGTTTCCAACCAGACATCATCATTACTCGATTCAATACTTCTCCGGGCATTACCCATGGTCATCATACCACCTCTGCTATCCTTGCCAATGAAGCTTTTGCGCTTTCGGGTGATCCAAAGGCGTATCCAGAGCAATTGAAGCATGTAAAGCCTTGGCAGGCAAAACGTATTTTTTTCAATGCCTACAATTTTCGAGGTGAGTTTGAGCCAGAAGCTGGGAAGCGCTACTATGCGATGGAAGTAGGGGGCTACGATCCCTTATTGGGTAAAACCTACCATCAACTTGCAGCTGACAGCCGTACGATGCACAAATCTCAGGGCTTTGGGTCTACGGCAGGTACTGGAAAGGCCAAGGACTATTTGGAGCAAGTAGGGGGTGAAGTATATAGCAACTCGCCCTTTGAAGATTTAGCTAGCCGATGGGAGCAGCTTTCCGGAGGTAAAGAAGTAAAAAGTGGTTTGGATGAGCTGATTCGTACATTCAATTTCAGTCAGCCAGATCAGCAAATCCCTCAATTGCTTGCGCTGAGAAAATCAATTGCCGCACTAAATGCATCAGCTCCTTGGATCAAAGAAAAGGCGGAAAAGCTAGATCAGCTTATTTTCAAGATATTGGGCTTGAAAATAGAGTTTCTGGCAGGAAAAGAACTGGGCTATCCAGGGGAGCAAATGCCCACCGAACTAGTATTCACCAATCCTTCCAAGACTGTTGTTTCGAATATTTCGCTACAGGTCTACGGAACCTATTATGTAGGAAAAAATGCCGCTGGAAACGAGCCGGTTCGGATGTCTATTCCGCTACAACTGCAAGCTAATGCACCTCTTTCCCAGCCTTATTGGCTTCAAAAACCCGTAGAGAATGCCTTGTTTCAGGTAGCTAGCCAGCAGAAGATCGGAATTCCTTATGAACTGCCTAAAGTGGGTGGAGATCTTTCCTTTACGGTTGATGGGGAATCTTTTTCGATGGCGATCCCTTTGGAATACAAGTACAATGATCCCATTGATGGAGAGGTAAAGCAACCATTTACACTAGTACCCGAGGTAGACCTTTCCCTATCGAAGGAATTGGTGTTCCTTGTGGAAGGAGCGGACCCAACTGTGACTGTAACTGTCAATTTTAGAATTCAATTGCTTGAAGGGGCGATAGAATTTGAAGGCTTAGACTCCAATCAATTCAAGGTGTTACAGATTGAAGATTTTCCTACCCAAAAGCAGCGTAGGTATACCGTAACTTTTCTTCGAGGACAAAATGGAAGAAAGGAGATTAAAGCTCGCTTTAAGGGTACTTCCGGGAACGTATTTGACCAGGTTGTCCATCGGATATCCTATCCCCATATCCCCAATTTGACCTATTTTAGTCCAGCACAAATCCAACTGATCCAAGAAGACTGGAAGATTTCTGGTGGAAAAGTAGGCTATCTAGAAGGGGCTGGGGACGAGGTTCCAGAAGTATTGTCTGCTTTGGGCTATCAAGTTAGTTTCCTCGATGAAGTCAATTTGGAATTGGAGGAGTTGAAGCAGTACCAAGCCATAGTAGTGGGGATACGTGCTTACAATACGCAAGAATTCTTAGCGAGTAAACAGCCAGTTCTAATGGATTATGTGAAGGCTGGTGGCAACTTAATTTTGCAATACAATACGAGCAGCCCATTGGTAACTTCCCAGCTGGGACCTTATCCCTTTGAGATTGGCCGTGACCGTGTTACAGTAGAAGGTTCACCTGTGGACGGGGATTGGGCGAGTAGCCTGCTTAGCAGTCCAAATAAGATGCAACAAAAGGATTTTGAGGGTTGGGTACAAGAACGAGGACTTTATTTTGCCTCCAAAGTAGATGATCGGTACCAAAGTCCCTTGACGCTACAGGATCCTGGAGAAGCAGCAACGAAGGGTGCTTTGATCACTGCTAAGGTAGGGGATGGAACCTATGTGTATACTGGGCTATCTTTTTTCAGGCAATTGCCTGCAGGAGTACCTGGAGCAATCAAATTAGTGATCAACTTGATAGAGCAATAAGATGGAAGAGAAAGAGATTCCTTGGACCAAACTGTATATCGCTTTGATGGTCAGCTTGGTTGTAATGATTGGATTAATGTATGGCTTAACAATCGCATATTCATGAGTACGCTAGATTGGTTGGTGCTTTTTTTGACCCTGCTTTTTATTTCCATTTATGGGGTTTATAAAACTCGCGGCAAGCAAAGTTTGGAAACCTACCTCAAAGGGAATACGGCAAATTGGTGGACGATAGGCTTATCCATTATGGCGACGCAGGCTTCTGCCATCACCTTTTTGAGTACTCCTGGACAGGCATACGAAGACGGGATGCGTTTTATCCAGTTTTACTTTGGCCTACCCCTGGCCATGATTATCATTTCGATTGCCTTCGTACCCATTTACTACAAGTTGAAGGTATATACGGCATATGAGTACCTTGAAAGCAGGTTTGACCTCAAAACAAGAACCCTGACTGCGCTCTTATTTATCGTGCAGCGTGGTTTGGCAGCTGGAATTACCATCTATGCACCTGCAATTATTTTGTCTACGTTGCTCGGCTGGAATTTGACCTGGACGAACATTTTCATTGGGGTGCTGGTCATTTTATATACCGTTTCTGGGGGAACAGAGGCTGTATCAATCACCCAAAAGCAACAAATGGCGGTGATGATGGGAGGGATGGTTTTGGCAGGGATAATGGTCATCCAGCTGTTGCCAATATCCATGCCCGAAGCCCTTCGCGTAGCTGGAAAGATGGACAAGCTAAATGTGGTCAACTTTGATTTTAATTGGGAAGACCGCTATTCAATCTGGTCAGGGATGACTGCAGCTGTATTTTTGTTTTTAAGTTACTTTGGTACAGACCAAAGTCAGGTCCAACGTTACCTTTCTGGGCAAACATTGACCCAAAGCCGAATGGGCTTGCTGATGAATGGATTTTTGAAGATCCCCATGCAGTTCCTTATTCTATTTATAGGGGTGTTGGTTTTTGTGTTTTATCAATTCATTACTCCGCCAATTCATTTCAATCAAGTACAAACTGAGTCACTTCGAAAAAGTAGCCATGCTCCCGAATTAGCACGACTAGAGGGAGCCTTTCAAGCAAATTTTGATTCTTCCAAGGTGGTTTATTCTCAATTGCTCACTGCAATGGAACAAGAGGAGGAGGCAACTGTAGCAGGATTGACGAGGACCTTAAAAAGCTTGAAAGTAGGCCAACAAGAAATTCGAACTGAAGTAAAGTCCCTGCTACTTACGCACGATCCTGAAGCCGAAACCAGGGATACGGATTATGTATTTATGCGCTTTGTGATGGATTACCTTCCACCAGGTGTAGTGGGCTTGTTGTTTGCGGTAATTTTCACAGCTGCGATGTCCTCCTCCTCCTCAGAGCTGAATGCCTTGGGGAGCACTACTACCGTGGACTTGTATAAGCGATCTATTCGTAAGGAGGCAAGTGATAGCCACTACGTGCGTTCCTCCAAGTTGTTTACCGCATTCTGGGGTTTTGGTGCAATCCTTTTCGCTACCTATGCTTCCTTATTTGAGAACCTTATTCAGGCGGTAAACCTGCTGGGTTCCTTATTTTATGGAACGATCTTGGGAATTTTTATTGTGGGATTTTTTGTGAGATGGGTCAAAGGGAAGGCTGTTTTTAGTGCAGCAATCGGTTCTCAGGCGCTGATTTTGGTAGTCCACTTCTTCAATGGGAAAGGACTAATGGGCTTTGAGTGGAACATTGGGTTCCTCTGGTACAATGCCATTGGTTGCCTTGCAGTGGTCTTTTTTGGCTTGATTCTTCAGCTCTTTGTTGGAAGTAGCGACATTAAAAAGTAAAAACGGAGTAAAAATTTGAATAGAATTAAAAAAGAAGCCTTCGAATTTTCGAAGGCTTCTTAATTGTTTATCTGATTCTGATTCTCCGCTTTTTCACCACTAACCAGAGAAAAGAAATTGTGAGGTTCAATTAGGTGAGCAGTGGACCGTGGTCTGCCTGTGGGCCGTGGCCCATCAACGATTATCCGCAGATTTAAATAGCTGGGCTGTGCTACTGGCATGATTGTGGATAATTCCATTGCTTATTTGATTGACTTGATCAAGCGATCGTTCAACCCCACATAATCCAGGTTTTTACCCTCTTCTGCCAGCTTCTTTGATTTTGTTGCGGACTCTAAGGCTTCTGTCTTTTTGCCAAGGCTCATTTCGATTTTGGCTTGAAGGTGTAAGGTCCAATACTTTGGATCACTTGCAGTTGATTGTTTGATCCAAGTATAGGCTTGGTTCAGGTCTTTATTAGTTGTGAAATAGTAATTTGCAGCCTGGTAGAGCAAAGCAGGATTTGTACTTTGCGCATCAATCACTTGCTTTTTAATGTCTGCCATCACAATGGGATCTACCTCTGTTTTAATCGTAAATTCTACTCTGGTTTCTTCCCATTTGATGGAAAGATCCGCGCTAGAATCTGTTAACTTATTGAAGCTAATTTCGAAGGAGTCATACAATCGGCTTGTTTTAGCAGGCGTTGCTGTAAAACGAAGGAGGTCATCTTTGGGTTCGTATCCAATTGCTCCCCATAGTTTTGTGTTTTTGCTTAGGATCATGGTCCAAGAAGTTTTTCCTGGAATGGAGTAGAGTGCATAGGCACCAGCTGGAACTTTTGTTCCGCTGATGACTACTTCAGTGGAGAAGGTTAGGATAGTTGCTCCGTTGGCACCCGTTCTCCAAACTTGTCCAAAGGGCACTAGTTCACCAAATATTTTTCTACCCTTTGTGCTAGGTCTGCTAAAGTCGACCGTAACATCCGTAAGTCCCACTTTTTGAATGATTTTTGAGCTAGGGCTTGCCTGTGGCATTTGGATTTGCTGAGCCGTACCAAGTGTTGCTACAAAAAGCAGGGCTAGGATAAGGAAATTGATTTTCAGTTTCATGGCTGGTTTTTGTTTAATCAATGTATATCAAGTGGTTGAATTTAGAAAGTTTGGTGACTCTTTAAATCTGTTTCGAAATTAGCTATTTTTTCGCTGTAGACGTACTACTTAAGGCTAAATATCCACTTTTGAACTGGTTGGTTGCCTTTGGAATCTTGGTTTATTTTGATTTTAAGTGCTATGCTTCTTCAAGGGCCAGTAAAAAAATGGCTGCATTTAAAATCATAAAGAATAAGGCAGGTAAGGTTACCCGAAGGCTATCCTTAACCTTAAATCGAGTGGCCACTCCTAGAAACATGAGCAATGCCAAGCCGCCTGACGAGATAAATAAGATGGGCTTGAAATACATGCCCACTAGTAATCCAATGGCTCCTAATCCTTCAAATAAAATTACTAGGAGACCAAATTTTTTCAAATTGAATCGTTCAAACTCACGCTTCATGTGGGATGAGGTGAAATAGGAAATCGAGTAGCCTAGAAATGATAAGCTTGAAAAAAATATAGAGGCTTTCAGGATAAAATTTACCATCAAACTGATTGGTAAGTCATTCCGAAAATAAACAGACAAAGTGCCAACAAGAGAAATGAAGGAACTCGTTTTGAGATGGGATTCGTTACTTTAAAGTGAAAGTATTGTGCAGCAAGCATAAATAACGCCATGAAAACCGCTGAAATGGGAGTTAGTGCAGGATACCAAATTCCAGCTGCTAGTAATGTGGCAATTGAAATTTTGGATGCGCCGACAAAGGATCGGGTAAGCTCACTGAGTCCAAAATCTTTAAATTCTTGGACAACTACAGGATATCTGAATATCCAAACATAGCCGACTGATATCGATACGATAAGCTGAGAAATAAGTACAAGAGTTTCCATAATTAAATTTTTTGAAGTGATTTTTAGGTTTTTCTTAATGACAATAAAATAGTTTGGTTTAGGTAGCTGAAAAAACGAGTAAACAGTTAAAAAAATAAAAGTTGTGGATGTAGGAAAGAAAATCTATTCAACTCCAATAAAATCGATCAATAATTCGAAATCCTCTTCACGTTTATTTACAATTAAAAAACTCAGTTGTTCTATTGTTTGAAAGTTGAAATTGGGACTATTTAAGATCCTTCCGAAAAACTGGGGATAAAACTCTGCTAGTGGAAGTTTAATAAGTTGCCACTCTCCAGTAGTACTGAATGGGTGGACATAGGATGCGTTTTGGGAAGCTTTCGCTTTGATTCGAAACTCGTACTGTTTTCCATCGCCTTTTGCTCTTATAAGAACAAACTTGTTTTCAGTTGTCAATCCTATTTTTTTATTGAGTTGAATTGATGCGAAGCCGCCATTATTGGCTAAGGACACATGACCCGCAAATTTTCCATGTCCTGAACTAGTGAGCAAAAGTGAACTTTTTGAAATTCCGCCCATTACTCCATCGTTGACAATTCGCCAATCACCTACCGTATTTTGTGAGGTAAAAGAATATATACTTTCCATTTTTGTTGGGATAAATAGGGTGATCCAAAAAAGCAAAAAAGTAAATTTCATAATTCCTTGATTGGGTACTACTTAGTAGAAGACAATTAAATGCAATAACCCACTAACTAGGTGTTTTGTTGAAGAAGTCATTTTAGACTTTTTGATATATAGATTTTTTTGCCCAACGGGAATGACCTACTTTAGGTGCTACTTAGCTTCAAGATTATGAGTATAGCCATTATTAGTCCGGGTAGAGATCCAAAGGCATGGATAGCAGCACTTAAGCACCACCATCCAAGCCTAGATTTACAAATCTTTCCACATATTGATCGACCAGAGGATGTGGAAATGGCTTTGCTCTGGCAGCATCCTCCTGGTTACTTGAAAAATTTTCCCAACTTAAAGTTGATCAGTTCGCTGGGTGCAGGTGTCGACCATATTTTATCGGACCCTGCTGTTGGGGATGAACTTCCAATCGTTCGAATTGTCGACCAGAAACTAACCTGGTCCATGACCAATTATGTAATCATGGGCGTATTGAACTATCATAGGCAGTTCCTTCGTTACTACCATGACCAACAAGCCAAGGTTTGGGACATGAACAATCCTGAGCTAACAGTTAAAGTAGGAGTGATGGGTGTAGGTGCCTTAGGAGGGGATGTACTTGATAAGTTAGCTGGTTTAGGATTTGAGGTTATTGGTTTTGGCTTTTCGGAGAAAAAAGATTTCCGTTACCCATACTTTCAAAAAGATCAACTGGAAGAATTCCTTTCACAGGTAAATGTACTGGTTTGTTTACTTCCACTTACCCCAGAAACCGAGGGGATTCTGAATCTTTCGCTTTTCAAAAAGTGCACAAAAGGCACCTATTTGATTAATGTGGCAAGAGGAAAGCACTTAAATGAAACAGATCTGTTGAGTGCCTTAAATGAAGGAATGCTTTCAGGGGCTCTTTTGGATGTGTACCAAGTAGAGCCTTTGCCCTTGTCTCACCCGTTCTGGGAGGAAACTCGTATTCAATTGACCCCACATATTGCATCAGTCACAAACCCATTGGCTGCCGCTCCTCAAATTATTGAGAATTATAAACGGCTAAAAGCCGACCTTCCTTTGCTTAATCTTGTAAATCGATCTTTAGGTTACTAACAATCCACTATGGCATCTCCATTCACTATCCTTTGTCCGATTGACTTTTCAGAATGTGCATTGAATGCGCTTGAATATGCTGCGAAGATTGGAGAGAAGTACAAGGCTAAATTGATTGTTTTTCACGTTTTAAATAAGCAAGACTACCAAAACCTTGCTCCATTGGATTTGGATGGTACTTATCAAAAAGAATTTGTAGAACAAAAATTGAAGAGTTTACAGGATGCAGTCCTAAAGGAAAGCATTCCCAACGGCCTCCAAAGCTGTGAGATAGTAATTTCTGAAGGAGGAATCGTACAAACTACAATCGAATATTCTAAAAAAATCAATGCGAATTTGATCGTAGTGGGCACGGAGGGAATGAATGAGTTTAAAAAACAAGTGTTTGGAAGTCGATCTAGCAAGATGGTCATGCAAACCGATAGAGATATTCTTGTGGTGCCAAGAAAAGCTTTTTTCAAACGCCCTAGAAAATTAGTATATGCCTCTGACTATGTTGAAGAAGACAAGTCTGCCATTAAAAAAGTGGTCGAGTTTGCGACATTTTTTGATTCGGAAATCGATATAGTTCACGTGACTTCAAGATCTCGAGTGATAGATAAAGCACTTCACAAGACCATGGTTGAAGAAATGAAACCAGCGATATCTTATGATTTGGTGAATTATGTCTTGAAGGCCTTCCGTGATGATTTGGCGCTTGGACTTGAGAATTACTTGCAACTAGCAAAAGGGGATATCCTCGTTACAATAAGCAAGAAGAAAGATTTTTTTGATCAACTATTTGCCAAAAATCTATCTCTAAAGATGTCTTATTTTATCTCCAAACCACTTTGGGTGATTAAAAGTATCTAGCTACTTTTTTTGGAAAATAACCCCTTGATGTAGGATGAAAATTCCTTCCTCATCTCGGCTTTTGTAAAAATTCCCTTGAGTACGTCTAAGAAATGACCAGCGGTCAATTTTGTAGTCTCTGACTTGGATAGCGATCTTTTTGGGGTTGATTTTTCGACTTTATTTGGTTGTGCTTCCGGAGCTAATTCAACTTCTTTTTTGGGAGGATAGCCGCTCAAGGTATCTGCTTTTTGGAAGTAATCCTTCGCTTTTTCTTTTCTCCCCATTTTTTCTTCTACCAAGCCCAAATTATTGAAAGCTACAGCATCCTCAGGGTCCAGTTCTATAGCCTTCTCATAATCTGCAATTGCCCCCAAAAAATCTCCAATTCGATCTTTTAAATAGGCCCTGCTGCTGTAGCGATAGGGGTTATTTGGATCTAAATTGGCAGCACGATCGAGTTCTGAGAGCGCCTCCTCATTTCTTCCTAATAAATGCAATACCACCCCGCGGTCACTTAAGAAATCCGTATTGTAAGGTTCCAAATCAATCAAAATATCGAAATCTGCCAAGGCCTCAGCCCCTTTTCCCAAGCGAGTTAGGGTTCGTCCTCTATAGAGATGGAAGAGGGGATTCCCCTTTTCGGTAGCAGTCAATTCTTTGAAGACTTCCAATGCAGCATCAAAATTTCCTTCCTTGTATAGCGCTACTCCTTTTTCAAAATTCATCGTCTTTCAATTGGCTTGCAAAATTAACCTAGAATCATCGATTAAAGTTTATTTGCTAAGAAATTCTCAATGGATTGCTGCCATCTATTATCTTTAGGTGCACGAGTAATTTCTCCTATGGCCCTCCTTCCTGAAGTCGTTTTAAAAGATTTAAAAGCGAATAAAATAGCCCCAATTTACTTTTTGCAGGGCGATGAGCCTTATTTTATCGACTTGATTAGTGACTACATCGAGAAGAATGCCATTCCTGAATTTGAACGTGGATTCAATCAACTCGTGCTTTACGGGAAAGAAGTTTCAGTAAGTACCATACTTTCTCATGCGCGCAAATTTCCGATGATGGCCGATCGACAGCTGGTTTTGGTAAAGGAGGCGCAGAATATTCCCGACCTTGGAAAAGAAGATGCTCAGAAATTATTGATAGGATACCTCAGCAATCCCTTGCCAAGTACCATTTTGGTGTTTGCCTACAAGCATAAAAAACTGGACGGTAGGAGCACCTTAAAAAAGGAGATTGAGAAAAAAGCAGTATTTGTTGAAGCTGAAAAAGTGAAAGATTGGAAGCTTAATGAGTGGATTGAAAGCTATTTTAAGGACTTAGGCTATCAAATTGAAACTAAAGCGGGACAGCTGCTAGCTGACTCCATTGGCAACAACCTAGAAGTAATGACCAATGAGGTGGGAAAAATGCTCATCAATTTTCCCGAGCCAACTCGATTCACGGTAGATCACATTTCGAAGTACATCGGCATCCACAAAGAATACAACAACTTTGAATTGACCAAAGCAATTGGGTATCGCGATGTGAATAAGGCCAATCTAATTGTCCATTATTTTATTCAAAACCCTAAAAATCATCCCGTTATCCCAATTTTTTCCTTGCTGTATTCTTATTTTTCTAGAATTGCACTGCTGCATCGAGCAGGCGCTCTTCCAGAGGCGCAACTCGCTGCTGCCATCGGAGTAAACCCTTATGGGGTTAAAGAATATGTCATTGCTTCAAAAAATTACAAGTTGGGCAAGGTAATTGATGTATTTGGATACCTAAAAGAGGCAGATCTTCGTTTTAAAGGAGTTGATTCCGGAAGCATGACTGAAGGGGAAATCCTCCGTGAGTTGGTCTACAAAATAATGCATTGAATTCGCTAACTGCCATGAAATACTTCTTGGTTCTGCTCGCAGGGCTTGGCCTCAGTTTGGAGTCCTATTCACAATCTTCGCTTTACCAAAGCAGCTCCCAGCAGGGCTTGGATCGAGCTGCAAGCCTGTATGATCAGCAGTTGTTTGCTGCAAATCTTTACGATAACAACAGGTTACTCGCAACTGGGCTTGACCTTTCCCAGCAAAAGCAGGCCGAACTGCAGCGCGCCCTGTCGGCCCTGCAATTGGAACGGCCAGATGGTCTTGGTCTAATCAAGAGATTTATTGAAGACTACACTGGTCAACCCGCAGTAGCGACTGCCGCCACTTACTTAGGGAATTACTATTTTTTTAAGAAGCGATATTTGGAGGCTATTGAAGCTTTTGAGCTGGTTCCCGTGGGATTGGTGAACCCGAATAATCGTGCCGATGTAGCCTTCAAACTGGGCTATAGCCACTTTCAGCTAAAAAATTACGCTGCGGCTTCAAGCTACTTGGATCAGGTAAAAGAGTTAGCGCTTCCCATAGCTGCAGATGCCTTGTATTACAGCGGCTACATTGCCTTCGAGCAGGGGAATAGCCAACAGGCCATTCAAGAACTTCAACTTGCGGAGAAAAGCGAGTTTTATGACGACAAGGTTCCTTATTTGTTGACTTCACTCTACTATAAGGAAGGAAGATATGCTGATGCCATCGGGTATGCCACACCTTTACTCGCTTCTGGAAAGTCATTGGATCAACAAGAATCTATTCATCTCTTCTTGGCTGAGTCACATTATGCGCTAAAGGATTTCAGAAATGCCGCGGACCAATACAATTCATTTAGTTCCTATAAAAAGGGTGAATTGACCAAAGAGGAATATTACAAAGCAGGGATCTCATTTTTTGAAACAACGAACTACCAAAAGGCAAGTGAATTTCTGAAAGTAGCCGCCTTGGGAAATCCTGCCATTGCCCAGGCAGCGAGTTACTATTTGGGACATACCTACGTAAAGCAGGGTAATTTTCCCTATGCCCTTACAAGTTTCCAAGTGGCTTCTGCGAGTTCAATTGATTTAGGAATTCAAGAAGAGGCCTTATTTAACTTGGCTAAGATCAATTTGCAGCGCGGAAATTTTCAAATGGCGGTCAACACCTTGGATGACTACCTGAATGCATATCCCCAAGGAAAAAGGTTTGCAGAAGTAGAAACCTTACTTTCTGACGCCTTACTCAATTCTTCTGACTACCTCCGCGTCTTGGAGCAACTCGATAAGCTTAAAAGTAAATCCCCACGCATTCAGCAAGCCTATCAAAAAGTGGCCTACTACCAGGCTCTAATTTATTACCGAGATCAAAAATTTGAGCAAGCACTTAGCTATTTGACCAAATCCCAAAATTATCCATCTGATCGCATCCTTTTGGCTGAAACGCATTTCTGGAAGGGAGAGATTTACAGTGCGCAGGATGATTTGGCAAAAGCAATAAGTTCCTATCAGCTTGCCATCAATCAAACTTCGGCTTCTGACCCTTATTTTTTGAAGGCGACCTACGGATTAGGCTATGCATATTTTAATTCCCAAGCCTATGCATCTGCAGAGCAGCAATTTCAGGCATACCGCTCAAGTCAACGAAACAAAAATGAAGCAGCGAATCAAGATGCCTTGTTGAGGTTGGGGGATTGCTATTTCGTTCAAAAGAAATTTGCACAAGCAGAGGCCACCTTCACGGAGGGGATTGCTGATAAAATTGCAGGGCAGGATTATGCACACCTTCAATTGGCCGTGGTGACCAACTACCAGGGAAAGAACCAAGCGGCTATTGAGCAACTCAATTTATTGCTAGCAAATTTCCCAACGAGTGTCTACTTGGAAGATGCCTTTTTCCAGAAGGGACAGATTTACCTTGAAGAGCTTCGCTATGAGGAGGCTATCACTGCATTTAGTGAATTGATTCGTGAAAAACCAAGTTCGCCGTTTCTTCCCTATGCATTGGAGGGGAGGGCAGTAGCAAACTATTCCCTGCAGCGCTTCAGTCAAACCCAGGTGGACTATAAAAAGATTTTGGAAGAGTATCCTTCGGCAGAAAACGCTGAAGCAGCGCTGAAAGGCCTTCAAGAGGCTTTAGCTGTACAGGATAAAGCAGAGGAATTTGGAGCGTACCTTCAAAACTATAAAAATAAGAACCCCAATGCAGGATCAGTTCAAACGCTTGAATATGAATCTGCGAAAAGCCTTTACCTCAGCCAAAAATTTCCTCAGGCAGCCAAGGCCCTAGATAGTTACCTTCGAGCTTACCCAGAAGCAGCCCAAAAAAGTGAGGCCTTGTATTTTGCTGCTGATGCCTATAGACAGGCCGGCGATGCAGAAAGAGCCTATGATTTATTTAAGTTGATGGAGAAAATGCCAGCATCTCCGTATCGTGTCAAGTCTCTGCAACAATTGGGAAATATTGCCTTAGAGCGGGAAGATTTTGCAGAAGCCTTGAGCTATTATGCCTCAATTTCAGGTCAATCCAGATCTCCATTGGAAGAGGCAGAGGTGACAGAAGGGATGATGGTTTCACATTTTTTCATGAAGGATTACCCGCAAGCAATTGCCGCCGCTAATCAATTGCTAGCTCAAGATGAATTAGTTCCAGGTTCGGTAGCGAAAGCGCTATTGATCAAAGGTAAATCCCATCGTTTCCTAAGCCAAAATTCCGATGCTGAGGATAGTTTTGGCTTGTTAATCCAGGAATATACCACTGAGGCGGCGGCAGAAGCACTATACCTCCTTGCAGTTCAATACCAAGAAAAAGGGGATTTTAAGGGGTCAAACGAATTAATTTTTGACTATTCTACACCATTTTCCGAATTTGACTATTGGTATGGAACTATGTTTTTGCTTCTGGCAGACAACTATTTGAAGTTGGGAGAGGTGTTTCAAGCAAAGGCGACCCTCCAATCTGTGATTGATCAATCTACCGATGCTACTGTCAAAGAAAAAGCAGTAGCCACACTTAAAAGCCTGGACTAGACCATGAGAAGCAATTACTCCTTATTCTTATTTCTATTGCTTTTTTGCGGAAGCCTAAGTTTTAGTGCTGCTCAAACTTCGGCAAGGGGAGGCCTTCAAGATCAAGTGTTTGTGATTCAAAAGGATCGAGAAATCCGTTTGCCCAAGCAGATTCGAAGTTTTGAAAAGATGCCTGCATTGCCTCAGCCCAAAGCATTGGGAACGCTAAGCTTCCCAGTAATGTCGTTTTTTCTTCCTGTTCCAGCTTCTGAAATTCAGGCAGAGCCTGCCACCAAAGAATGGAATGTCCCCAAGTTGGATTTGTATCCAGGATGGGTTCGCGTTGGATATGGTAATTTTTTGTCACCCTTGATTGAGGGGCGATACCTATCTACCCAGCCTGCCGATTTGCAATATGCCACCAAATTCCATCACCAGAGTTTTGGGAAAGGCCCAGTGCGCTGGATGGAAGAGGAGAGCAAAGAATCGCATACAGAACTGGCTGGTGATGTCAGTTACTTTTTGGATGAATCGGA
>CAZPKI010000005.1:0-11620 GCA_964587015.1 uncultured Limnohabitans sp. | reverse complement strand
AATGCTGCAATTTCTGGGGATGTTCAGCGCAATACCTACCGAAGTTTTGTTCAAGAAAATCCTTTCCTTGGACCCAGTGATCAGTTGTTGAATACAGTGACTAAACTTTCCTTCGCAGCCGGTGTAGCAGGAATTGTTTCGGATAAGTTAGTTTATCGAGCAGGGATTGACCTTCGTCGCCAATCCAATCTCCATTTCTTCGTGAATTCGTATGCAGATACGGCTCGATTTGAGTTGGTTTACGACCAAGATGCTACCGTTTTTCAGTTTAATTCGAATGTAGAACTGTCTTTAACCGAAAAGTATACCCTTACTACTCAATTTGATTTCTTTCATTATAACTTATCTAATCAGCAAGTGGCCTGGCACCGACCCACTTGGATCCTACAACTAAATAATCGGTACAGTCCGTTCAAAAAGTTAAACCTTCAAGCTAACTTTCAAGTCATGGGTGGCTTGCAAGCAAGAGGTTTCGGAGTAATTGAAACTAAACCCGTACGGGCCGAAGTAGTCAAGCTTCCTGGACTTGTAGATCTCCAATTGAAAATAGACTATGCAGTAAATCCGCGACTTTCCATTTTTGCAGAAGGAAATAACTTGCTTAACAGGAGTAATTCCCGTTGGTTGAACTACCCAGTGCGTGGAATTCAAGGAGTTGGAGGGCTGAGTTTCAAATTTTAATTTACTGTTAACTAGGGTTGGGCATTACCTAGTTTTAAGTTAGTTTCGTATATTCTCACTAGTACAATGGCAGAAAAAGATTCCAATCCCAAACAATGGCCAGATCCCAAGGATTTTGGGCTTCCCTATGTAGAGGTGAAGCCGCTTTCTTCTGTAAAGTCCAGTTCGAAAGCAACGGACCAAGCTCCTTCCATTGAGTCGCCTAAAACTTCTTCATTTACTGATAAAGACAAGAAACGAGAAACGAAAACAAATCGACCTGCTGATACTTCTAAAACTCAAACAAAAAGCGAGATAAAGAAAGTAAACACATGGGTTTGGGTGGTTTTAATTGAAATTATAGCAGCAGTTATTATCATCATTATTCAACTAAACTCGAATCAGGAATCTATTGATGAGAAGGAAAGTTTGGTTGCGGGCCCACTAGATACCGCAGCTCTTTCAAACCAATTTGAAGATAGTTTCAAGCTCGCAAAATCGAACTTGGATTCTTTGGCTAATCAAGATTCCTCTGGTATTTCCGACTTCGATTTAACTTCGACCTCAACAAATTCTGGCACATCAATTGCGACAAATCCTAAAGTCAAACGAGCTGAGCAAATAGAGGGGAAGACAAGGTATTATTTAGTGATAGGAAGCTTTGCGAGTGAGCAGGAAACTGCTAGATACATAAAAAATTCTGGGGATAAATTCTCTGAATACTATCTAGTGTATCCTTTTAAAAAAAATCAAAACTATAGGTTAGCAATTGGTTCCTATAGCACTTGGAAGGAAGCTTCGGCCAAACTAAAAGAAATGAAAGCGCAGGATTCAACACGTTATTGGATATTGAATTATTGATGATGGTTTTATTACAGACACTAGCTATTGATTCCGTTGCGACTGTTCCAGCCGCAGTTGAAGCTACCACTCAATCCATTGGATTAGTAGACCTATTGATAAAGGGTGGATACATGATGATTCCACTCTATGGATTATTTGTTTTGGCTATTTTCATTTTTATCCAAAAACTTTTAGTGATACAAAAGGCCTCTAAAACACCTGGAAGCTTGATGGATCAGGTAAAAATATTGGTGCAAAATGGCCAAATAGATAAAGCAAAAATGCTTTGCGCAGGAGAAAAGACTCCTGTGGCGGTCATGATTTCCAAAGGAATAGATCGAATTGGATCGCCTCTGAAAAACATTGAAGTGGCCATTGAAAATGTCGGTAAACTGGAGATTTACAAGCTTGAGAAGAATTTAGGCGTTTTAGCGACTGTTTCAGGTGCGGCGCCTATGATTGGATTTTTAGGAACCGTTACCGGTATGATTCAGGCATTTATTTCCATTGCCCAAGAGGATGGAATGGTGTCTCCCAAGTTACTCTCTTCAGGAATTTACGAAGCCATGATTACTACCGCTGCAGGATTGGTTGTAGGTATCATCGCGTACTTGGGCTACAACTATTTGGTTACGCAAGTTTCCAAATTGGTCCACCACATGGAATACACCTCTATTGAGTTCATCGATCTACTTCAAGACAAATAACGATGGGATTGCAGCAGAAAAATAAGGTCGATGCTTTATTCAGCATGTCCTCCATGACGGACATTATCTTTCTTTTGCTGATATTTTTTATGTTAACCTCTTCATTTATAACCCCTTCAGGGCTTTCTGTTAATTTGCCTTCGAGCGAAACTTCTGATATCGTCATGCAGGAAGTAACGGTATCGGTTACGAAAGACCTTCAGTTTTCGGTCAACGATCAATTGGTGACAAGAGAACAACTCAAATCAGTGTTAACTCCATTATTGGAAGGCAAAAAAGGGCAGGTAGTGTTGCATTTGGACAAGGAGGTCCCTGTAGAATACTTAGTTGAAATTGGAGGCATTGCCGCAGGACTGGGTGCCAATGTTTCTATCGCGACCAAACCTTACAATTAATGTTGGGTGTGAATTCCAATTCACTCGAACAAAAAAGCCGAATTCAATCGGCTGTAATCACCGTACTGGTGCAAGTATTGCTATTTCTCGCCATGTACTTTATTGTGGTTTGGGAGCAACCTAATCCTCCTAAACCTACCTATGGAATGGAGTTGAATTTGGGATTTTCGGATGTTGGCTCAGGAGATCAGTCTCAAGTACTTGCCAATACCTTAGAAAATCCTGCTACTGAAGATGCAGCTGCAGGGGAGACCACGCCAGTTCAACAGGTAGCAGTTCCTACAAATCCTTCAAAGACTGTTTCAACTAAGCCAAGTACCAATCAAGCGGTAAGTACCCTTCCTTCCCCTCTTAAAGGCGAAACCACAGCGAATGGTGAACCGACAAAGGTGGAAAAGAAAGAAGTGAGCCCTAATCCAACGGTAGTGGAGCAGCCCAAGGTGGACCAGCGGGCAATTTTTGGGGCTGGTGGAAAGTCTGGAAAGGCTTCAACTTCTGGAGGATCCACCGGACAGGGAAACTCCGATACCAAAGGAGATCAGGGAAGTCCTACAGGTACGGGTAAAGGTACCGCAGGAGGTGCTGGGTATAGCTTGGATTTGGCAGGATGGGATTTTGCTTCGCGACCAGCAATAAATGACAGGGTATCCACTAGAAATGGGCGAATGGTATTTAAAATAACGGTGGACGGATCCGGAAAAGTCGTCCAAGCAATCCCCTTGGAATACAATGTATCCAATGCTGTATTGGCATATTACCGTCAAGTAGTCAACCAACTCGATTTCAAAAAATCTGGGGCAGCGGCGGCTGACTTTTCAACAGGGAAAATCACTTTTGTGGTCAAGGTGGAGTAAGATGACTTACACAGAAACTTTGGATTACCTTTTCAATGCTTTACCCATGTTTCAACGGGTGGGAGCTTCGGCCTACAAGGCTGATTTAATAAATACCCTTTCTCTATGTGCTCATCTAGGTAATCCGCAGGAAACATTCAAAACGATTCATGTTGCTGGGACCAACGGGAAGGGGAGCACCTCCCATGCCTTGGCTTCTGTATTCCAAGCGGCAGGCTATAAAACTGGACTTTATACATCTCCTCACCTCAAATCCTTCACCGAACGAATTCGAATTGATGGAAAAGAAATTACGGAAGAAGATGTGGTTGAATTTGTAGCCAATAATAGAGCCTTTTTGGATCAGCTTCAACCCAGTTTCTTTGAAATGACCGTAGGAATGGCATTTTGGTATTTTGCAAAAGAGGCCGTGGATATCGCAGTGATCGAAGTGGGGATGGGAGGGAGATTGGATAGTACCAATGTGATTCATCCTGAACTTTGTGTGATTACCACCATCGGTTACGACCACACTCAATTTTTAGGAAATACCCTTCCGCTGATCGCTGGAGAAAAGGCAGGGATCATCAAGCAAGGTGTTCCAGTCGTGATTAGCCAAACGCAAAAGGAAACGCAGGTAGTATTTTCACAGCAGGCAGCTGCAAAGCAGGCAGCTATCGTTTTTGCCGATCAGCAATGGGAAGTAACTAAACTACCAGAATCAGAAGACCCTAGCATCCAACAGCTGGCCAATTTTAAGGTTCGGAGCAGCGATGGGGAGTTTGATTTGAAGTTTGGCTTGAATGGTGACTACCAACGCTTCAACCTTCCTGGAATTTTGGAGGCTGTCAAACAGCTACGCGATCAGGGTTGGAACCTTTCGGATAAGGCGCTACAAGTAGGATTGGAAAGTATCTCTGAGCAGACGGGGCTGAAAGGTCGATGGCAGCTGTTGCAGGTGAAACCGATCATTTTAGCAGATACAGGTCACAATGAAGCCGGGATTGTAGAGGCAGTAAACCAGCTTAAAAAGTATTCCTATTCAAAGCTTTGGATGGTGATTGGAATGGTGAATGACAAGGATATCTCTAAGGTTTTGGATTTGCTACCAAAAGAAGCAAACTATATTTTTTGCCAAGCAAGCATCCAACGCGCATTGGATGCTCATGAATTGGCAAGGAAGGGGAATGAAAAAGGTTTGATTGGACAGGTTATTCCTACCGTTACCGAAGCCCTTGAATTTGCAAGAAAAAATGCTTCCCCAGATGACCTGATATTTGTTGGAGGGAGTACTTTTGTAGTTGCAGAAATTGAAAATCTTTAATGAGTAGAAAAAAGCTGGTTCGCTTTGCCCAAAACGAAGTCAACCCCAATGTCGTACAGGAAGGTAAGCCTATTTTTGAGCAAGTAAAAGGGCAGTGGAACGCACTTCAGTTTGCTATTGACCAACCTTTGGTCGTCGAATTGGCCTGTGGAAGAGGCGAATTTACCCTAGGTCTAGGTCGGCAGTACCCGAACCAAAATTTTATTGGAATAGACATTAAAGGAAGTAGGATTTGGAAGGGGAGCTCAACTGCTACAGCCGAGGGTATAGCTAATGTGGCATTTTTACGCACCCAAATTCAGCATCTTGAAAACTTTTTTGCACCTAGCGAAATCTCTGAACTCTGGATCACTTTCCCGGATCCTTTTCCAAGAGATGGGGATGAAAAGCGAAGATTGACTTCCCCAAAATTTCTGGAGATGTACAAGCAGCTGGTCAAGACTGGAGGGATCATCCACTTTAAAACAGACAATACAGGTCTTTACGAGTATACTGAGTCGGTTTTAAGTGCTCGACCCGATTGCCAGATACATCATAATACCTCAGATTTTTACGAAAGCGAACTCCGTGATGCACATTACGGCATCAAGACACGCTATGAGAAGATTTTTTCGGATAAGGGTGAGAAAATCAAGTACATCCAATTTTCATTTATAGGATAAAATCGGCCTCTCGGTAGCGTGGATTGGGGTAGCTGTAGAATCCTTCGCCGGTTTTCTCTCCTAGTTTTCCTTGATCAATATAGGTTTTCAAATGCGCAGCAAATGCCTGAGATGCAGAATCGGGCATTTTGTGGGTGACATGCCACGCAGTATCCAATCCTATGGAATCTAAAATTCCAAATGGTCCCATCGGCATGTGGAAATTGACCATCCAGGACTTGTCGATATCTTCTATACTGCCCACTTCTCGGGTGATGAGTTTGCCTGCAGCGCCTAAAAGTGCCATGAGCATCGTGTTGAACAAATACCCAGGGTTTTCTTTGCGTACGATGACAGGAACTTGATTCAATTTCCTACCCAGTTCTTCTAGGATCCCAATCAATGCAGGATCTGTACCCGGATGGGGCATAATATCTACCACCCTAGAATAAAAGACATCGTGGAAATGGAAGGCGCAAAATTGCTTGGGTCTACCCGTTTCTTCTGCAAATTGGGAGGGGAGGAGGTAGGAGGTATTTGTAGTCAACCAAGTTTTTGGGTCTGCTAGCTGCCCAACTTGTGTCCACAAGGCCTTTTTGATGGTGACATCTTCTGTAACACTCTCATTTACAAGATCAGCTCCTTTCAAAGCCTCACCAAGGTCTAAGGTAGGCTGTACTCGCTGGAGGATTCCTGGGACTAGTGATTCAGTAAGGTTTCCCGCACGAACAAGTTGGCGAAGGATTTTTTGCATGGTCAGCATAGCCGAATCCAGAGATGCTTGTTTCAAGTCAAAGATCGTTACAGAAAATCCTGAAATTGCAGATTGAAGCGCAACACGTGAGCCTAGTGTCCCAGCTCCTAGGATGCAAATTTTTTGAAGTGTCATGTGAATTAGAGTTGATTTTTTTGAAGTGTTTGGGTCGCTTTTTTGCCGGCAGCTTCTACTACATGGATTAATTGTGCAAATCTAGCATCGTTAGAATGGCCCTGGGAATATCGTTTAAAGATTTGTTGGGCGATGACCGCCACCTTCACTAGTCCAAAAACATAATAAAAGATCATTTCTTCCTTGGATCCTGCTGCCTTTGAAAAGTAGTAGTCCATCAGCTCCTCCCGACTTAAGTTGCCAGGTAGATGACTCAAATTAAATAATTTGAGGATTTCTGGATCTTTTTCTTCTGCCCAATAGGCAAGGCTAGTTCCTAAATCCATCAGTGGATTTCCAATTGTGGCCATCTCCCAGTCCAATACACTTTGGATCTTGCAGGGGTCATCCGGATCTAAAACTAAATTATCGTATTTGAAATCATTGTGAATAAACGCCGTGTACTCGGTTGACGGAATATTTTCCTGGAGCCAGCTGGCTGCGATTTCCAGCTCAGGCAATTCGTTTGTTTTGGCTCGAAAGTACCGCTCCACCCATCCGGTCACTTGACGTTGGGTAAATCCTTCTGGCTTACCCAATTGAATCAATCCTGATTCCTGAAGTTCCAACTGATGTAGTTCCACCAAACAGTATACAGCACTTCGGGAAAGCTTCTCAAACTCCATTCCACCAAGAGTCAACCCTTTTGGAACCTTGTTCCTTAAAATTGCCCCTTCAACAAATTCCATTAAAAAAAATGGAGCTCCAAAAATAGACTCCTCCTCACAAAAAAGAATGGGATTGGGACTCTTGGTATATCCTGCCTTTTTTAAGCCTTGGAGAATTTTAAATTCTCGTCCCATATCATGGGCTTTGGCGATTTTTTCACCAAAAGGAGGTCGCCTTAAGATGAACTTTTCAGTTGGACTATGCACCAAAAAGCTCAAGTTGGAATAGCCTCCTGGAAGTTGATCGACTTGAATTTGCTCAGCGGAACAGTTTAGGTTGGCGGCTAAATAGTCTTTAAGCACATCAAAACTCAAGGTGCTACTCATTTGCTGCTGTAATTTTTAAGAATGCTTCTTGCTAGGGCTGATTTATGCACCTCATCAGGCCCATCGTAGATTCGTGCACCACGCTCGTGTCGGTACCAAAAGGAGAGTAGCGTATCATCGGTGATTCCCAGTGCCCCATGCACCTGTATGGCTCGGTCAATTACCTTCATCAGTACATCTGCCACAAAAAATTTGATGGTAGAAATATCTTCTTTTACTGCTTTTGCACCCAATTCCTGCATCTTTTGAGCTGTATCTAAGACCATCAATCGGCTGGCCTTGATTTCGGCTCGACTTTCAGCTATCCAATTTTGGATGGTCTGTTTTTCGGCCAGGACTTTGCCTACTTCGAGCTCGCGAGAAAGAGCTCGGGTGCACATCATGTCAAATACGCGTTCGCAAATTCCAATCCAACGCATGCAGTGGTGGATTCGCCCAGGACCTAGGCGTTCTTGTGCCAGTGCAAAACCTTGGCCTTCCAAGCCAATTCGATTAGTCACAGGCACTCGGCACTGGTCAAATTTAATTTCAGCATGGGAGAGGTAATCTTCGCCTGCTTCTCCCATAATGGAAATGTTGCGAACCAAGGTATAGCCAGGCGTATCCAAAGGAAGTAAGATCATGCTTGCCTTCTGGTAGGGAGAAGGCGCATTTGGGTTCGTTACCGCCATGACAATGGTGAATTGTGCCCCATCGGCTGCTGTGGTAAACCATTTGTGGCCTTGAATGAGGTAGTCTTCCCCATCTAGGACGGCAGTGGTAGCTAGATTCACTGGATTGCTCCCTGGAAGTTGGGGTTCGGTCATCGCAAAGCAGGATCGGATTTCACCGCGTTGCAGGGGGCCTAGCCAATTTTCTTTTTGCTCCTCAGTTCCAAATTGATGGAGCAACTCCATGTTTCCTATATCGGGAGCATTGCAGTTAAAGACGTAATGTCCTATTGGGCTTTGGCCTAAGATTTCGGACACCTGGGCAAATTGAACCAGGCTCAATCCCAACCCCCCTTCATGTTTAGCGAGGTGGGGTGCAAAAAGGCCCAAGGATTTTGCTTTTTCACGAAGAGCTTGCAGCTGGGGTAAATAAGATTTAAATGGCCCTTTGACCACATCTAGGTCTATGGGAAATAGTTCTTGCGCTACAAATTGCCTGTAGGCAACTAAAAGTTCCTGCAGTTGGGCTGCCGAGATTTCTTGGTTTGGGTTCATTATAAAATCAAATGGTAAAGCCTCCATCGGCGGTTAATATCGCTCCGGTGGTGTAGGTGGAAGCAGGAGAGGCTAGAAACAAGGCCATGGCACCAATCTCTTCAGATGTCCCTGCTCGTTTGATGGCCAATTGTTTGATAATCATGGACATGATTTTTTCATTGGACCAAAGTGCCTCAGAGAATTTGGTTTGAATAAGGCCAGGGCAAATGGCATTTACACGGATCTTAGAGTCGCCCCATTCTTTGGCAAAAACTTTGGTCAACGAGATTAATGCAGCTTTGGAAACCGAGTAAATCCCCAGACCTTGTTCAGGCGACAATCCCCCAATACTTGAAATGTTGATGACGGATGCTCCGGAAGATTTTCTCAAGTGGGGATAGCAAAGTCTGCTCAGTTCAAATGCTGCCTTGACATTGACATTCATGATTTTATCGAAAGCCTCTAGGGTAGTTTCGTGTACAGGTCCAAAAACAGGATTGTTGGCCGCATTATTCACCAGGATGTCGATGGTTCCGTATTTTTCAACTGTCTTTTCAACCAGCAGAGGTAGCTCGTTGATATTTCCAACATTGCATGCGATTCCGGTCACTTCATATCCTTTGGAATTGAGTAGAAGTGCTTGTTCATCGAGGACCTCTTGCTTTCTACTGCTGATAACTACTTTTGCGCCTGCAGCAGCGAAGATCTCCGCTATGCTAAAGCCTATTCCTTTACTGGCTCCAGTAATCAGCGCTACTTTTCCATCCAAGGAAAAAACTGAAGATAAATCCATGTGTTTTGGGGTTATTTTTCTTCCAAAAGATAGGAAAAATATGGCCATGCTGTAACTTGTGGCTCAAGCAATTTGTAATTATATCCCTCATTATATCTTTTTATCGCATACATGAAAGAATTAATTTTTGATCAAACGGGTATTCCTCAGGAAGTCTTGTATCTCAAAGAAAGTGAAATGCCTCAAGCTAAGGCACATGAGGTACTTATTCGGGTAACAGCTAGAAACATCAATCCTTCCGACATCATGTTTGTTCGTGGTATGTACGGCATCACACCCAAGCTACCAAGCAGTGCGGGTTTTGAGGCTAGTGGAGTGGTTGAAAAAGGGGATGAAGCCGGAAAAGTACCAGCAGGTACTCGAGTGATGTTTACTGCTATTGGCACCTGGAAAGAGTATGTTTGCGTGCCATCAGCCATGGTAATACCCATTCCTGCTCAAATGCCGGATGAGGTAGCCTGCCAGGCTTTTGTCAATCCAATAACTGCCTATGGCATGATTGAAGATTCTGGACTAGAAGCGGGTCAATGGTTATTACTTACTGCGGGTGCTTCAGCATTTGGAAAATTTGCCATTCAGATGGCCAAAGCCAAGGGCATTCGTGTGGCTGCGACTGTTCGTCATGAATCTCAAAAGCAAGTGTTGTTGGATTTAGGTGCTGAGTTGGTGGTCAATACTGCCACAGAAAAACTTGGAAAAGTAGTCTTCGAAAAAACAGAGGTAGGTGTAGATGTGGTTTTTGATGCGGTAGGAGGGGAATTGGGAGTGAAGGCCTTGTCTTGTCTGAAGCAGAAGGGCAGGATGATGGTGTTTGGAGCGCTTTCCTTGGAAAACCTTTCGATCAATAGTGGCTTGCTCATCTTTAAAAATCTACGAATCGATGGATTCTGGTTAAGCACTTGGATTGAAGAGCTCCCTGCTGAACAACGAATGAAAGCTTTTCAACGGGTTTTCGGATTTTTGATGCAGGCTACCTCGAAGGTAGATGTAGCAGCAACCTACCCACTTTCTGAGTTTAAAGCTGCTTTAGACGCCTATGAACAAGCGGGAAGAAATGGAAAAATCCTCCTCGTAAGTGAATAGTTGCCGTAATTTGAACCGCTATTTTTAGGATTATCGCCATATTTGTAGACAAACAATCAAGAGATCAACCATGAATTGGGAAAAAATAGACCAGGAGCTGACAGAAATTGTTCAACAAAGGAATCAGCTAAGTGCCTTGGAATATAATGATGAGAATTACGATGATTTAGAGGAGCAATTGCATGATCTCGAGGACGACTTTAACGAAAATTACGAGGAGATTTTAGCTCCCGAATTGGAGAAGATTTATGCCAAGTTGAAGTCAGACTCGGATGTTTTATTGCCCACAGCGTACTTGGCTAATTACTACCAGGAAATGCTTCCAGATGCTAAAGGGAGCATCACCTATGAGGTAACTGGTAATCAGGGGGTACCTATCGAATCAGATCAGCTGGGCAAAGTGGACTTGCGTATTGTTTTGGTTCCTAATCCAGTTCGTTTTGTGTTGCTTATCAATGGTAAGCAGTTAAAAGAATTGTGGAAAAGCAGATAAATAAAGGGGCTAATGCCCCTTTATTAAAATAAACTTGCTTGCACCACCTGTGGCTTCGTGGCCTGTATCGTTCCTTTTAGCATCTCTTGCATTAATTTAAGGAACCCACGCTGCCATGCCTCGGGGCTTATTTTGGTTTCTTTTCCTTCTAATGAAATGGGACCTTCCATTTTTTCATAGCCAAGAACCATGCACCAAACAGTATAAAATGTGATCTCTGGTTGCAATTCCGGTCGAATGCTGCCGTCTTTTATTCCTTGAGACACGATTTGTATTCCAAATCGGGCAGGCTCTTGTTGAAGTTCCAAAAGTTTATGAAAATGAATTGAATCTAAAATCAAGGGATTGATTTGTGATTTTAACTCTGGAGAGGTGTATTTCTTGAGTAAGTCCAAAAAATGAATGATTGAATGGTAATAGACAGGTTGTTCCTTGGCAAACTTCCAGATGCGTTGAACCAAATCAGTCAACATCTCCAATCCATTTTTGCCTTTGGCGCGCAAGGACTCTCTAAACTCATCTTTCAGTTGCTCGAAGGCTTTTTTGGTAAGTGCCATGTATAGGTCTTCCTTATTTTTATAGTAAAAATAGGTGAGGCCTTTACTGATTCCCGCTTTCTTGGCTACATCTTCCATGCGCGTAGCCGCAAAACCCTGTGCAGTAAATAAGGCTACTGCAGCATCTAAAATGAGTTTTTCTTTATTTTTTTCGCCTGCCATTGGTAACAAAAAGGAAAAA
>CAZPKI010000004.1:0-40129 GCA_964587015.1 uncultured Limnohabitans sp. | reverse complement strand
TCTTCCATGGAGTCAACGAGCACTTGGGATGGGCACATACGGTCAACTCTCCCGACTTGTTGGACCTATACCAACTTGAAACAGATCCTGAGAACCCATCACTGTATCAAGTAGACGGAAAGTGGCTGACGTTGGAAGAAAAAACAGTTTGGCTGAAGGTGAAACTCTGGGATTGGATCACCCTCCCGGTACCACAAACTGTCTGGAAATCCATCTACGGACCTACTTTGGTTACTAAAAAAGGGACATTTGCGATCCGAATGGGCGTTTTGGATCGGATTGGAGCACCAGAACAGTGGTGGAGAATGAACAAGGCCAGCAACTTCCAAGAGTGGAAGTCTGCCATGTCCACTTTGCAGCTTCCCAACTTCAATACGGTCTATGCCGACCGCTACGACACCATCTATTACGTGAGCAATGCCCTATTGCCCAAACGCGTACCTGGAGTAGATCATTCCGAGACCGTGCTAGGAAATCGGGAGGCACTGGTATGGAAGGACTACCATGCCTTTGAAGAGCTCCCTCAGCAGCTGAATCCAGCAGTAGGCTACCTGTTCAATACGAACCATTCTCCTTTCAAAGCTGGAGCGCTTGCCGACACCCTTTCGGCTGCGGCACATCCCCAAGAAATGGGCTTCGACTTGCGTGACAACAACCGATCCGTGCGCTTTCGGGAGTTGATGCCAGCCGATGGAAAGATTTCCTGGCAGCAATTCAATCAAATTAAGTTTGACCAAACACTTCCCAAGGACTTGGCTTTCCGAACCAATTTACAAGCCCTATTCATACTTAACCCTGAAACGTACCCGAACTTGAAGGCACAAATTAATGCGCTTGCTACTTGGAATAAGGAAGCCGATGTCAAAAGTGAAGGGGCAGCCCTTTTTGCATTTGTCTACTATTTCTGGTGGGACGAGTTTACCAAGTCAGGGAGATCCATCGATACGGTGATTTCGGAAAAAGAAGCGATTCAAAGTTTGCAGGCCGCCAAAACCCACTTCCAAACCCACTTTGGTAAGGAACTGGTGCAACTTGGGGAATACCAAAAGCTCGTACGGGGAGACAAAGTTCTTCCGCTATGGGGCATCGACGATGTATTGACCACCATCCGCTCTACGGCTTGGGAGAAAGGAATGCGAAAGGCTGCACAGGGAGAATCCTACATTTTGATGGCTCGCTTTGGAAAAGGACTGCCTGTATTGGAAAGCATCAACGTGTATGGAGCGAGCAACCGCCCCAATTCTCCACACTATGCAGACCAGATGGAGCGGTTTGTGGCGAGGAAACTGAAGCCCATGACTTTGGATAAGAAAATTGTGCTTCAGAATGCCAAGCGTGTGTATCAGCCTGGCAACTAGCCTATTTGTTTCTCAGGACTTGTTTGACCATTCTTCCAAAACCGATTTGGATAAAATGCTGCTTTTTGTATATTCAAATTCTACAATCAAACTGACACAAAAATGAACGAATTGAATCGAAGAGACTTTTTAAAAGGTTCCAGCGCACTCATGACCCTAGCAAGCTTTGGTCTATTGGGTATGGATTTTAATACCAAGTCAGGCCCCTTGAAGGTTTCCTTGATTGGTGCAGGCTGGTATGGGAAATCAGACCTATTTCGATTGATTCAGGTAGCTGACGTGGAGGTGGTAGCGCTGTGTGATGTAGACAAAAAAATGTTGACTGCTGCAGGAGAGTTAGTAGCGCAGCGACAAAAATCGAAGAAAGTACCCGAACTATTTGAGGATTACAGAGAACTACTCAAAGCCCATGCTTGTGATTTGGTAGTGATCGGTTCACCGGACCATTGGCATGCCTTGCAAGCCATAGAAGCGATGAAGTCTGGTGCGCATGTGTACCTTCAAAAGCCGATTTCCGTGGACGTCATCGAAGGAGAAGCGATCGTGGCGGCAGCTAGAAAGTACAAGCGCGTTTGCCAGATTGGCACCCAAAGAAGAAGTACCCCACATTTGATTTCAGCGAAAAAACAAATTATTGATGGTGGTCTTCTGGGTAAAATCAGTCATGCTGAAGTATGCTGCTACTACCATATGCGCGCCAATGGCAATCCGGCTGTGGAGCCTGTTCCTGACTTTTTTAATTACGACATGTGGACTGGACCTGCCCCCTTACGTCCTTACGATGGACTTCCCCACACCCGCTGGTGGAGAACCTTTATGGAATATGGCAATGGCATTCCTGGCGACATGTGCGTACACATGCTGGATACAGTACGCTGGATGCTCAAGCTCGGCTGGCCTACACAAGTCACTGCCACAGGCGGAATTTATGTACAGAAAGAGGGTAAATCCAATATTGCAGATACCCAAACCGCCATCTTCGAATTCCCTGAGCTGAATGTGGTTTGGCAGCACCGTACCTGGGGAAATGCACCCGACCCAGCTTATCCATGGGCTTTCAAGATTTATGGTGAAAAAGGGATGCTTGCAGGGAGCACCATGCAAGCAGATTATTTTCCTTACGATGCAAAAGCTGAGAAAATACACTTCGACTGTGTCTTTGAAAAGGAGCAGTATCCAGAAGACCTTACCGAAGATCGAATGGAACTGAATGCAGCGCCTGCCACTCGCCTACAAATGAAAGACTGGCTGGAGGCCATTGACAAAGACAGTTTACCGGTAGCCGATGTGGAAGAAGGGCATATTTCCACCGCAGCCTGCATCTTAGCCAATATCTCCATGGAACTTGGTGGGCGACCGCTGAAGTATGATTCGAAAACAAGAACAGTCTTGAATGATCCCGAAGCTACCGCCAAACTAAGACGGCCGTATCGAGGCACTTGGAAGCACCCAGAGCCTGATAACGTTTAATCGAACTAAGCTTTCGGATTTTGTAATTCAACCAAATCCTTACTTGTCGAAGAAAATAATCGGAACAGTAATGATTGGAAAGTAACGTCGAAGCCGAAGTCCTGGATGTGGCTTGCCTTCGAAGTAATCCACCAGCTTATTCATTTGAGATACCGAATTCGCTTCAATCTTAACCTGAACCAAGCCTTCTCGAATCATGTCCACCTCTTGGGCTGCCAGATAGGAAAGGTCAATTACTCGTTTGGAGCTGTTTGGTAAACGGTCGTTTACTCGTACGACGACCGTCTTCCCATTTTTTTGGTTGGTCACCCGCAGCACTGTGCCAAATGGCAATAGCTTATGGGCAGCTGTTAGGCTATCCAAATGAAACAATTCCCCACTTGCGGTACGCCTACCTTGAAATTTGGGGGCATAATAGCTAGCCGTACCCTCTTGAATAAAAAGAGATACCCCTTCCTGTGCCACTAGAAAGAGGGGAGAAAAAAGGAATACAAAAAGCGATATAAACTTAAATTTCACAACCGAATCTACAATTTCCCTGCAACTAACCAATAAAGGTGCCAATTTATGTCAAAGTCAATCCCCAAGTTTGTAGAGCATTCCACCTTCTTCTATCTTAGGGAGTAATTAACTGTTTTGACTTTAGAAAGTCGGCTTTCCTCACCGACATCACTCTTAAATTTTAGGTTAGACTAAGCACCATCGGAATGCTAAAAATCTTACATACTGCGGACTGGCACCTAGGCAAACGACTCCAAGAGTATTCCCGCATTTCCGAACAGAAATTAGTTTTGGAAGAAATCTGCCAGATCGCAGACCAAGAGGAAGTAGACCTAGTCTTGTTGGCTGGTGATATTTTTGACACCTTCAATCCCAGCCATGAGGCGGTAGAACTCCTATACAAAACGCTTCGCAGGCTTTCCAAAAATGGGACGCGACCAGTAGTGGCTATTTCAGGCAATCACGACAGCAGCCAGTTTGTAGAAGCACCTGATCCCTTGGCACGAGAATTAGGCATTCTTTTTTATAGCCGTTACGACAGCATCATCCCCTGTGGCACCTTGGATGGTGGAATGGAAATCAGCCAATCGGACCCAGGGTTCGTGGAGCTCCGCATCCCCAAATTTGACTTTCCGATTCGTCTCCTCCTCGCTCCCTATGCAAATGAAGTAAGCCTCCGTACCTACCTAGGTGAAGAGAATCGAGAAGAGGCTTTCCGGGAATTGCTTGCTCAGAATTGGCAGAAGCTTGCGGATCGCTACTGTGATGAAAAAGGTGTCAATCTATTTATGGGACACTTCTTTTTTGTGGATGAAGGAAGTACGAGCCCTCCAGATGCAGAGCCTGAATCAGAGCGACCCATTCTGCATGTTGGAGGCACGCAATCTTTATTTACCCAGCAGCTTCCCTCTGCCATTCAGTATGCTGCCTTGGGGCACCTGCACCGCTACCAGACGGTAAGCAAGTCTCCTGGCCCTGTAGTTTACTCCAGCTCTCCTTTGGCCTACTCTTTCTCTGAAGCGGACCAGGAAAAAAATGTGGTACTGATACAGGCCAAACCAAATGAGCCAGTGCAGTACCGACCCATCCCATTAAAACAAGGAAGACCCTTGTACAAAGTAAGCTTTGATAACCTTCCTGACACCTTAGCTTGGCTCGAATCTCATCCCTCCTGCTTCGTTGAAATCACCTTTCTCACGGATGAGTCCATCGATGCCAACACGCGAAAAGCCATTTTGAAAGCACACGATGGAATCGTCAACTTGATTCCTCAACTACGACATACACCTGGACAGGCCCAGGATGAACTACGGGCTGAAGACCTAAGTAGGGATATGGAAAGCTTATTTCGACTTTTTTACACCAGTGAAAAAGGGCAAGAACCCAATGCGCAACTGGTGGATTTATTTAAAGAAGTATTGAGCAAAACCACCTCCTCATGATTCCTATTCGACTGGAAATAGAAGGATTGTATTCCTACAGAGAACGGCAGGTCATCGAATTTGAAACCTTGACTGCCGCAGGCCTCTTTGGGATTTTTGGAGCGGTTGGTAGCGGTAAGTCTGCCATTTTGGAGGGAATCCTGATTGCACTTTATGGAAATCCGGAGCGGGTATCCAACTCTGGTGAGCGCTCTAGTATGATTAATTTGCAGCACCATCAGGTAGACCTTAAGTTTATTTTTAAATCTGGACAGCATAATGGGAACACCTACCTTGCTCGCTACAGCGTCAAACGAAACAAAAAAGACCCTGAAAAAATAGAAACCGCAAGTCATGGTTTTTATGAACAAGTGAGGCAAGAATGGCAGGCCACCTCAAGTAAAGCAGAAGAGCTTATCGGCATGAGCCGAGAAAACTTCAAACAAACCATCATCATCCCACAAGGAAAGTTTCGGGATTTTATAGACCAAAAGCCTACGGAGCGTGCACAGATGATGCAAGATTTGTTCGGCTTAGATCGATTCGATCTTTCCCCCCAAACAGGAAGCTTGTTGAAACAAGCTCGTGAGGAAAAAATACGGATAGAAGCCCTCATCAACAACATGGAAGGGATTTCTTCTGAAATTTTGCTTGTCAAGCAAGAGGAGTATACTGAATTAAGCCAAGAAATGCTGCAGGCAGCTCAGGCCTTACAGGCAATGACTGAGGAAGTTCGGATGATGGAGGGGACTCGTAAATCCTTCCTCGAGCATCAATCCTTAGTGCTAGTTCAAGCGAGTCTAGCCGCCAAGCTACCTGAAATGGATGCGAAGCGGCAGCTCTATCGGGATTTTCAAAGTGCCAAAACCTACCTAAGGCCCATTTGGGATCGGATCCTAGATCTAGAAAAGGACCTGGAAAAATACCAGGTTAGCCTCAGCGATTGCAATCGCTTCAAAGATTCCTTTGAAGAGGAAATCAAAGCCCTTTTGGCTGACGAAGTTAAATTTAAAGAAATCACTGCGCTGAGACCCCAGCGCGAGGGAAAGATTCGAGACCTCAAAAAAGTGCTTGAGATCCAAGAATTGACTCGAAAGCAAGTCCAAATTCAGGACAAGCTGAATGCTTTGCTCCCGGCAATTGAACTTCAAAACAAGGAAATACAATCCCTAGAAAAAGAGATTGATTCGCTGGAAGGGAAACGAGTTGGACTTCCAAATTTAGACCCTTCGGTACTAGCCGATTTAAAAACTGGGAGCAATCAGCTTCTGGAATTGATGCAACGAAAATTGGAGTTGGAGCAAGCCCTCCAAGAGGGAGCGGCACTACTAACTTCGAGCAAAAATCGGCTAGATGAGTTCACAAGTCTAGTGCCTGAAAAAGCAAACCAAAGCTTGGAAGAATGGTTGGCACTGCAAAAAACGGCAGTAAGTCAGCTAGAGATGGCCCGTGAAAAAATACTCAGAACTCAAGGCTTAGCCTCGCATGCCCATCTTTTGGAAGATGGGATGCCTTGTCCCCTCTGTGGAGCTAGTGAACATCCAAATCCCTTACAGGCAACTGCCTCCGCAGCGGCACTCGAACAAACAGAGCTGGATTTGAAGCAAGGCAACATTGAATTGGAAAATATTCGAGCGCTGATCCAAAAGAAAAGTATTGAAGAAATTCAGTACAGCAACCTTCAAAAAAACCAGACCCTTACGGAGCAGGGAAAACTGGGGCTTGAAAATCAAGAATTAGCCCTTTGGGAAAAACTAAAGGCCGTCGGTATCGCAAATACGGAGGAGCTTGCACATAAAATTTCTGAATTGACTGAAGTTTTTCAAACTACGCAACAACTACAAAATCAGCTCAATGAGTTACGTAAGAAGACTACTGACCTACGAAACGCGAAGGAAGAAGCAGCACAAACCTTGCAGCAGGCACAGCTCCAAAACCAAGACTTACTTTCCAGAATAGCCGGTAAACAGCAGGAAATCAAGGATCCGGAATTTTGTGAACCGTATGAGAAGAAGGAAGCAGAAGCTATCGGCAATGCCATTGCCCTAGTTGAAAAAAGCATTGAAAAAGCAGCGGAATCCCTAATAGGTGTTCAAAAACATCTCCAGGAGCGGCAAATTGCTCAATCTAGAAATCTGGCCGATCTCCAGAATTTTGAAATCCTACTGACTACTACCCAAGATCGACTTGCAGGCAGCCAGCTGGAATTCACCCAAATGATGGCGAAGCATGGATTTACAGCAAAAGAGGCACTACTCCAGCTTTTGCAGGAGAACTTGGATGCGGAAAAAATGGATGCGGAAATTCGTGCTTACGAGCAGCAGGTCGCTGCAACTGATGCACGAATTAAAGCATTGAATGCCGAGGAGGGAATCAAAGAATATTCAGAAGAAAGGTTCCAAGCCTTATTGGAAAAGACTGCCTCTGCAAAGGATACCGAAAAAACCCTCCAGTCTAAGGTCATCTTACTGAACCAAGAGCTCCTAGAGATTTCACAAAAATTGAAAGAAAAGCAAAGCCTATTGGGAGAGTTTGAACGAATCGAAAATCGAGAAACCAATTTACGGGAGTTGGAGCGGCTTTTCTCAGGGAAGGGATTTGTACGGTATGTGAGCTCGATTTACTTGCGCGAGCTCTGCAATACCGCCAACAAGCGATTTAGGATGCTCACCAAAAATAGTTTGAGCTTGGAAATTGATGACAGCAATACCTTTTGGGTGATGGACTACCTCAATGGTGGAAAAAAGCGCTTGCTGAAAACCCTTTCCGGAGGCCAAACTTTCCAAGCTTCTCTTTGCCTTGCATTGGCTTTAGCAGAAAAAGTAAAAGCCCTGAATCAGGCGGATCAAAGTTTCTTTTTTTTGGACGAGGGATTCGGAGCACTCGACAAAAATTCGCTCCGCGTGGTCTTTGAAACGCTCAAAGCGCTGCGACATGAAAATAGAGTGGTCGGAATCATCAGCCACGTAGAAGAATTGCAGCAGGAAGTCGGCGTGTATGCACAAATCGAACTTGATCCTGAACTGGGTTCCCAGATAACCTATTCTTACTAAAAGATTGGCCTAGTGCTAAACAAAAAAACCCCGGCTAGTGCCAGGGATTTTTGAACCAAGAAACCTTACAAAAAAAGCCGTTGATTGACCCAAGTCAATTCTTCAGGTCGGATGGTATGGAGCTCGTCTTCAAAAAGAGAAAGGCTAACTTCCGCACCCATTTTCTGAAGAAGCTGGGCAGAATCATGAATTCGTTGGGCAGGCACATGCATGTCATGTGCGCTACTGCTAAGGAGGATAGGCGTACCTTGAAAATCTCCTTTGTATTTTTTTTCTTCTAATTTTTCTCCAATCAACCCTCCCGTAAAGGCAACAACGCCTCCGAATTTCTGGGCATTTCGTGCTGTGAACTCCAAAGAAAGGCAGGCCCCCTGCGAGAAGCCCATCACATAAATCTGTTCTGGAGCTTTTCCATTTTCAATCAAGAATTGGAAAAGGAGGGAAACTTGTTGTAAAGACGAATTCAAAGCGGAAAGGTTGCCTTGATCGCTCGCCATAAATCCATACGGATACCAGGTCCGCTGGGCGGCCTGCGGAGCAAAAACAGAAAAGTCAGCCAGGTCCAGGTAGGAAGTGAGGGATAGGATACTTTCAGCGGATGCTCCTCTCCCATGCAAAAGAATTAGTGCCTTTTTTGATTCTGAAAGAGAAAGGCCTGTTTGGATCCAATTAGACATAGTTTTCAGGTTCAAATGTGACTGGCTTTAAGGAAGATTCGATCTGCACACGGCTCTTCTCTGCCCAGTCGGGCAGTTTTAGGAGTTCCCCCAGATGCGCTTCATCCTCATCAATTGCGAATCCAGGCACATCGGTAGCAATCTCAAATAATACTCCCCCTGGCTCCCTAAAATAAATAGACAGAAAATAATTTCGGTCTCGAACTTCCGTCACTCCATAGCCTTGCTTTAGGAGGCGCTGCTGCATTTCCAATTGTGTAGCGGTAGTGGCGGTACGAAATGCCAAATGGTGCACTGTACCTGCACTTTGCACGCCTCGCTGCCCATTGGGATCTACCAAGATATCCACCCACTCTCCGGGCTTTCCATCTATTCCATAGCGGAAGCGATTCCCTTCTTGATCGTGCAGGCGGTAATTCATGCTTTCCACAAGCAAGCGTTCGGTAGGCTCCTTACTTCGAAGGGTAAGGGTGGCTCCAAAAAATCCCTTGATGGAATGTTCGAGTGGAATACCTCCATAGGTCCATCCTTCTCTTTGATCGGCTGCATTGGCGACAAGCTCTATGCCCATGCCATCCTGGTCTTCAAATCGGAGGATAGATTGCCCAAAGCGCGTCAGGCGATCCGATACGGGGATTCCAAATCTTTTGAGTCGGTCTTCCCAAAAATCAAGGCTAGTGATCGCAATGGAGAAGGCCGTGTAGGTCAACTCGCCAACACCCTTTCTACCTCTTCGTGCCCCTACAAATGGGAAAGTGGTAAAAACTGTTCCGGGACGTCCGAGCGCATCACCGAAATAAAAGTGATACACATCAGGAGCATCAAAATTGATGGTCTTCTTTACCAAACGAAGTCCTAGAATGCCCGAATAAAAATTTAGGTTTTGCTGTGGGTCCCCAGAGATGGCAGTAATGTGGTGAATTCCTAAGATTAAGGGTTGCATGGAGATAGCGATAAAGAAAGGAGCCTCAAGAAGAGGCTCCCTTTGGAGTTGATTTAGGTACTGAGTTGACTTATTGTTTTACCAATTGCACGCTTAGCTGCAAGCGAACTTGGTCACTGACTACCACAGAACCAGCTTCAGTGATGGCAGACCAGGTCAATCCGAAGTCTTTGCGGTTCAGTTTGCCTTCAATCTCAAAACCAGCTTTGGTTTGTCCGTAAGGATCAGCTACGGTTCCACCGTAAGTCACGTCCAAGGTCACCTGCTGGGTAATACCCTTTAGCATGAGATCTCCTTGGAGCTGGTATTCTCCACCGTTATTGACGATTTTCCCTGCAAAAGCGATTGATGGAAAGCTAGCAGTATCAAAAAAGTCTGCTGATTTGAGGTGTTGATCTCGATCGGATTGGTTCGTGTCGATGCTATTTACATCTAGGCTAAAGGCAACTGCCGCGCCTGAAAAATCATCAGAAGTAGATTCTGCATGTCCTTCAAACTTTCGGAAATAACCGGTTACGGTAGAAATTACCAAGTGCTTTACTTTAAATGCTACCTCAGAGTGGGTAGGGTCGATGATCCATTTTGTGGTGCTCATAGTTGATTTGTTTTAAGTTTAGAAATTAGAATAGATAAATTTTAGTAGAAATTTAAGTTGAACTACCCTCGAAGTTTGTCCAATAAGCCATTGAGAAGACTAAGTTCGGCTTCTTCGAGGTGAATTACTTTTTTATTGATCGCTACAATTTCAGGCTCCAATGATTCCAATAGGCGAAGCCCTTTTTCGGTGATGAGTACATCCACTTTGCGACGATTTTCAGGGCATTCATCACGCTTCACCAAGTCCTTGGACTTCAACTTGTCCACCAACCTAGAAGCATTGGACATCGTATTCAGCATCCGCTCTTGGATGGCAGCGATGGTAGCGGGCTTCCCCTGCTGCCCACGCAAAATCCGCAAGACGTTGTATTGCTCGGGAGAAAGATCCATGGGTTTCAATACGGCAGTTTGGAAATTCACCAAGTAACTATGGGTGTACAATAGGTTGACCACCACCTTGTTGTAGCTGTCCTTAAATTCCGACTGTTTGATTGCTTCTTCAATCTTTCCCATGGGCTCACCTTTCAATTGATGTATATACATTTATTGTAGGCAAAAGGTTCAGATTTTTTGAAAAAAAATATCAGAGCTTACCTAAACACTTGATAAATAGCCTATTAAAAAATAAAACGGTCCACCGTTGACAGTTGACGGACCACAGTCAATTGTTGTGAATGCCTAAAAAACGTAAAAAATTTAGATTCTAAACTCGATCACACTACGAATCGACTGTCGACAGTGGACTGTTAGCTGTTGACAGACTTTCCAACCAATCCTTCAGCAGCCGATTGACCTCCTCCGGCTTTTCGATGCAACTGCTATGCCCAGCACCTGAAATGGTCTCTAGCTTGGACCCTGCAATCCCTTGGTGAATAAATGCCGCTTTTTGCGGGGTAGTCGCCACATCCTCATCTCCTACGATCACCAAGGTGGGACAGCTGATATTGGCAAGCTCCTCCTCTACCCCCTTCCGGTAGATCACCCCTTCCACAGGGCCTGTGATGGATTTTTTATTTGAAGTTAACTCCTTCTTCCACTGACGGATGGAGTCAACTTGAGCAGGATCGGCGAGCCAACTTTTGGCAAACATGATTTTCATGACCTTACTCGCTATGGGAGGGATTACCCCTACCCAACGCACCAAGCCATTGAGCAACTTGTACTGCGGTAAATTCTCAAGAGGCTCCGCATTGGCAGAAGTCTCTAGCAAAATCAAGCTTTTGACCAATTCCGGATGACGAGCAGCGAGACGCATCCCCACAAAGCCGCCCATGGACAACCCTATAAAATGAACTGGCCCACCAACCAAGGACCGGATTAATTCTGCAGCATCTGCTGCCACCGTATCCATGTCGTAGGGACCTCCAACCTCACTACTGCCTTGTCCACGATGATCGTATGCAATCACTCGGTACTCCTTTGATAATTCAGCGACTTGCGAAGCAAACATCTTGTGACTCCAAAGTAAGCCATGTGAAAAAACCAAAGTCTCGGATCCAGATCCATGTTCTTGGTAAAATAGTTTGGTCTGGGAAAGTGATACAAACGGCATAATTTTATAGAGATAAGGTAAAGAGAATCGACCCAATTATTTACTAAAAAGAGAAGGAAAGGCGCTAGGCGAGCTCTCCTTCTTTCTATTCAAAAAGCCCAAAATGGCAAACTTACCAATCTAACCCTGGCTGAGTAATGCGCGCATTTTCACGAGCCTTGTGCTGATCCACGATGGTGCGTACATCTTTAAGAAGTTGCTTCGCATCGTATACAATGCCATCCTTCACGGTGTACTTGACTCCACCTACACGAATCGGCTCGTTTGCCTCACTCGTACGAATCGCACCAGTACCATACAATACCTTTAGGTTTTGAAGTGGGTTTTCTTCCAAGATGACAAAATCAGCCAGCTTGCCTACTTCCACGGTGCCCAAGTCCTTATCCAGACCCAAGGCTTCCGCACCATGCATGGTCGCAGCACGAATAACTTCCAAAGGATGGAAACCCGCCTCACGCAACATTTCCAGTTCACGGATATACGCAAATCCATACAGCTGGTAAATAAATCCAGAGTCAGAACCAGCAGTTACCCTACCTCCACGGTTTTTGTATTCGTTCACGAAAGTCATCCAAAGACGGTAATTATCTTTCCAAAGTACTTCTTCTTCAGTGGTCCAGTCAAACCAGTAAGAACCGTGAGACTGACGGTTGGGAGCGTAAAAGCGCCAAAGTGAAGGTAGCGTATACACGCCATGCCACTCCTGCGTACGTGCACGCATCAAGTCTCGATTGGCCTCGTAGATATTGAGTGTAGGATCCAAGGTAAAATCCAACTCCAGCAACTCATTCATCACCTTATTCCAATGCTCGGAGAAAGGTGGAGCTGCCTGCTGCCATAGCTTTCCTGCTTCTGCAAAGCGATGCTGCTCATTCTGGTAATTGTAATCCAATCTGAAATTTTGAATGGTGCGATCGGTAAACAGCGCCTCAGGAAGTCCATACCAGTGTTCCATGGAAGTAAGTCCAGCACGTGCAGAATGAAGCACATTCCATCTGGCCACATCCAATTGCTGGTGGTGCATGGCAGACTTTAATCCAATACGCTTATTTTCTGAGATCGCTGCCTCCATTACTTCAGGCTTCGCTCCAAAAAACTTGATTCCATCTGCCCCCTTGGCCTTATTTTCGTTGACCCAAGCTTTTGCTTGTTCGGCATTGGTAATTGGCCCTTTTGCTCCCTGACCAAAGGAAGTATACGCCAATAACCTTGGTGCAGTGATTTCATTGGCAGCAGATTTCTTCTTGTGGTCCAAGACCCAAGTAAGTCCATTTCCAGCTGAAGGGTCACGCACAGTAGTAATTCCATGAGCCATCCAAAGTTTGAATACGTATTCTGCTGGAGTGCCTTGACCTGAACCTCCGATATGCCCGTGCATGTCGATCAAGCCTGGCATAAGGTAGTGACCAGTCAAGTCCATGACCTTCGTTTTATCATCTGCTTTGGGGCGACGATTTTCGTTGATCGGTACACCAGGATAGCCTACGGCTTGTATTTGGGAGATGCGATTTTTTTCTACCACGATATCTACTGGACCTAGGGGAGGTGCACCCGTACCATCGATAAGCGTCACGCCACGAATGATCAATTTCTCATAAGGGCCCTCTCCCTCTGCTCTTGCAGGGGAAGGCATGATCTGTGCAAGTGACCAGCTGACGCTAGCAACCAATGCGAGACCGAGGAAAAGTATTTTTTTCAACATAGCTAGTTGGGTTCTTAACGTGTATAAGTTAGGGGAAATACAGAAATGAAAAAACACTTTTATGATTAACTCAAATCGTTGACAGACGACGGCCCACAGTCGACTGCCCACCCTCTTGAACTACAACCTTTATTTTCTTCAGTTAGTAGTGAAGATTCATGAATCCTATTTGTAAGTAGGGACAACAAAAAAGCCCCGAACGTGCGGGGCCTTTAATTTGTTAAACGGAATGAATCCCTTGACTTAGCAAAAACTTATCCAATCGATTAGCAGTACGATTTATAAATACCTCCCCTGCTGTCGACAGTGGACTGTCAGCCGTAGACCATTTTACAAGTCTTTGAACTTATCCATGATTTCCTCGGAAATCCCCGTAAAGGAATATCCTCCATCATGAAAGAGATTTTGCATAGTTACCATACGAGTCAAATCCGAAAACAGAGTCACAATGTAATCGGCACATGCATCTGCTGAGGCATTTCCCAAGGGGGAAAGCGCTTCTGCAAAGTTGTAGAACGAATCAAATCCTCCAATACCGCTACCTGCAGTGGTTTTGGTAGGAGATTGAGAGATGGTGTTGACCCGAACTTTCTTCAGTTTGCCATAACGATACCCATAGCCTCTAGCGATACTTTCCAGCAAGGCCTTGGCATCTGCCATATCGGTATAGAAAGGAAAAATCCGTTGTGCTGCGATATAAGAAAGCCCTACTATAGATCCCCATTCTTTCATAACATCCATTTTTTCGGCTACCTGCATCATTTTATGGAAAGAGATCGCAGACACATCGTAGGACTTCATGGCCCAATCGTAGTTGAGATCGCCGTAGGCTTTGCCCTTACGGATGTTTGGGGACATGCCGATGGAGTGTAGAATAAAGTCAAAATCCGCTCCTAAAAACTCTTTTGCCTCAGCATATAACTTTTCAATATCCTCTACGACGGTGGCGTCTGCACCTACAACAATGGTATTGCACTCCTCGGCAAGTTCTTTGATCGCTCCCATACGCATGGCAATGGGCGCATTGGTCAAGACAAATTTTCCGCCTTGTTCCTTTACCTTGAGTGCAGTTTTCCAAGCAATCGAGTTTTCATCAAGTGCTCCAGTAATGATTCCTACTTTTCCTGTAAGTAAATTTTGTGACATATAGCAATGGGGTTGGATTCAAAATCTGCGGTAAAACTACATAAAATTTAGGAGTTAGCCCCTCAATTCATCAAGAGCTCTTTGGCACTAGTCTGAGCAGCAAGCGAAGGATTGTCTCCTGCAATCATTTTTGCTAGCTCATGTACCCGTTCCTCGTCAGTCAATTGCTTGACCTTAGAGATGGTTTTTTCTGCACTATGATCCTTGTACACAAAGAAATGCAGGTCACCCTTGGCAGCCATCTGTGGAAGGTGCGTGATGCAAATCACTTGGTGGTTTTGTGCAATGACCTGCATCATGCGGACCATCTGCAAGGCCACTTCACCCGAAATACCAGAATCGATCTCGTCGAAAATAAGCGTAGGCAAGGCCATTTTGTCGGCCATCAGGTACTTAATCGCAAAAAGTAAGCGCGAAAATTCACCTCCAGAGGCTACTTTTTTCAAGGGCAGTAGCGGCATCCCTTTGTTGGCCGAAAAAAGCAACTCTACCCGATCTACACCGGAAGCATGGGGCTCAAGGACTTGCCTCTCCAGTTGAATTCGGGCATTTTCCATCCCCAACTCTTGCAGCAACTCCTCCAATGCCCGCTCGAAAGCAGGGAAGCAAGCCTTTCGCTTTTGGCTAAGCAGTTCAGATGCCTGAAGCATTGCCTTTTCCTTCTCAAGTTGATCTTTCTTGGCTGCAAGCAACTGATCCTCTACCTGCTGCACTTGAAAAACTTGGTCCGCCAACTGGCTTTCCAACTCCATGAGCTCCTTCACGGTCTGCAGGCCATGTTTTTTCTGCAATTGATAGATTTTGCTGAGACGCTCACGGGTACGGTCCAGTTTTTCGACATCCACTTCAACGACACTATCCTCGTCACCCAAGCTTTCTACCAAATCATTTAATTCAATTAAAGCCTCCTGAAATCGCTGTCGGTAACTGCCAAAAGAATGAGCCAATCGCTCCAAGCCCTGAAAACTCGATTGAATATGCCCCATACCCTGAAGTACCCCAAACTGCTCGTCTTGAAAAAGGGTAAGGATTTCCCGAATCTTCAGTTTAATATCTTCTGCATTTTCAAGGATCTGCTGACTCGCCTCTAACTCCTCTTGCTCCCCAGCTACAAGTGAAAGACTACTCAACTCATTCAATTGAAATTGATTGAAATCGAACTCTTTTTTAAGTCTTCCCGACTGAATTGTAAGTTCTTCTAGTCTTTTTTTGGAGGACTTAAACTCTTTAAAAACCTGAAGGTAGGCAGCGCGCTCCACGGCGGTTTGGGCAAAGGCATCTACCAAGCCCAACTGAAAATCCCCTTCTCCCAAGAGTAAGGTGTCGTGCTGGGAATGTACATCCATGAGCTTCTCCCCCAAAGTCTTCAAATGATCCAATAATATCGGAGTGTCATTAACAAAGGACCGAGACTTTCCATTTGGACTTATCTCCCGACGGATAATGCAGCTTTCTTCATAATCTAGTTCGAGCTCCTCAAAATATCCTTGCAGGCCGTAGGATCGAATGTCAAAAATTCCTTCCACCACACATTTCTTCGCTTCATGAAGCAATACCTTGGTATCCGCCCGATTGCCAAGTAAAAGGCCGACAGCTCCAAGCATAATCGACTTACCCGCTCCAGTTTCACCTGTAATCATACTCAATCCAGCACTTGGCTGCATGGCCAAGTGATCGATCAACGCATAATTGGATATTTTAAGTGAAGTAAGCATGAATTAAGGATGGCTTTCCAACAAAACTAAAGGATAAGCTTCAGCTTTTGAGCAGCTCGTTGTATTTTCTAGCGTTATTCGGATCGATTTCAAGGAGTAGCGGAACAGCTTTTTCGCGAATCTCAAATGGAGCATTCTTCAATAGTTGAGCAATTTCATCACTTTTAGCATCGACAAAACTGATTGTGAAAATCCCATTGGGCTGCAATCTGTTGGCTTCCGCTACTCGTTGAAGCGCTTCCAAAATGGAGGTATAGGCCTCCTCTGGCGCCGTCGCGAGTTGGTCTATCCCTTTTCTGTGATACAAATAAAATGCCTCCCGAATAGGTGCATACACGGTTGAAATGTAAATATCATTGATCAGCCAGTAGCGACTTCTTCGGTCATTGGGGTTTTGAACCCAGCCAGCACGACCCGATTGCTGGGCATTGTTTACGATATCATTCGCTACTTCGAAATAGGGATTGCCCCCTTTGAGCGAAAAAGTATCGTAATCCATGCCAAGCGCGATGTACACATAGAAAGAAAGTAAGGAACTGATGTTATTCAAAAAAGAAACCCGGTTGAATTCGAGGGGTTGCGAATCTTGGTATTCAAAAGTCCAATTCCGATCAATAAAGTTGAGCACCACCGTCTCGTAGTTGGTTCCAAACACTGGGCGTACCACCTGCACCTGCACTGTCGCACTGTAAACCCCTACTTGTGGCACCTGATTGATGGTAATCAACAAATTTCCTTTGATTCGCTCCTCAGGCCTAAACTCATCTGATGTCCAAGTTCTCCCATTCAAAAACTGTTCAAAGCTGGTTTTCATCTGGCTAAAGACCTCTGTGCTTTGAAATCTAGAGCGGTCGCTATTTATAGTGACCCTAAAATCGAGCTCTTGAGCCTTGCTCTCTATAAAAAATCCAAGAACTCCGACTAGGATAAGTATCCCTTTTTTCATGTACTAAACTTACAAAAAATCTTTTGCTCGTAATCAAGAAGCTACTTTTTTGACTTCCTCCAAAATAATGTCAGCAATCGCTTCCTTGGACAAAAGAGCGGTCTGAACTTCTTTTCCTCCTTTATGAAAAATACGAACCTGGTTGGTGTCGTGCTTAAAACCTACTCCAGCCTCTGTTGCTGAATTCAATACGACCAAATCAAAGTTTTTGCGAACCATTTTCGCTTTGGCATTCACCTCTTCCTGCTCAGTTTCCAAGGCAAAGCCAACATGAATCTGGTTGGCACTTTTTATTTTCCCAAGTGCAAGGGCAAGGTCCACATTTGGCACCAAGCGAAGGGTCAGTTCTTCGCCAACTTTTTTTATTTTTTGAACAGCTGGGTTTTCAGGCCTAAAATCCGCCACAGCAGCAGCAAATACCACCACATCCATCTGTGCATGCAAGGACTTGGCTGCTTCAAACATCTCGGCTGCCGTAGTCACGTGATGGATTTGAAATCGGCTCTCGTCCAACTTCAAGGCAACGGGGCCTGCGACGAGGGAAACTGATGCACCTTGGGCTTCAAATGCTTTGGCTAGGGCATAGCCCATTTTCCCGCTGGAATGATTGCTTAAAAACCGAACAGGATCGAGTGCTTCTTGAGTTGGCCCCAAAGTAATCATCACTTTCTTGCCCTGAAAATCCTTTTTGGGATTAAAAAACTGAATGACCTGCTCGAGAATATGCTCTGGCTCCATCATTCTACCTTGGCCAGAGAGGCCACTGGCCAATTCCCCAGTTTCGGCATCCAAGACTATATTTCCATAGGAGGCTACCTTTTCCAAGTTGGCCCGAACAGATGGATGCTGGTACATGTCCAAATCCATGGCTGGTGCAAGCATCACAGGACAACGGCAGGAGAGATAGGTTGCGGTCAGTAGATTGTCACAACCTCCTTGAGCAAATTTGGCTAGCGTATTTGCGCTCAAAGGAGCAACTATAAATAAGTCGGCCCATAAGCCTAGCTCCACATGATTGTGCCATTGACCGGAGCTTTTTTCAAAAAAAGCAGAAAGTACAGGTCGTTTGGAGAGGGTTGCTAAGGTGAGGGGGGTAATAAAATCAAGAGCAGAGGTAGTCGCTATAAGCTGTACCTCTGCTCCAGATTTGATAAGCAAGCGCGTTAAAATCGCTGTTTTATAGGCGGCAATGCTGCCCGTAACACCGACTAAAATTCGCTTGCCCTTAAGATTCATTGGAAATTACTCCGCTCCTTCTTGCGATGGAAATCTGTGGTGGATTTTCCCCTCTGTAAACTCTTCCATCGCTAAAGAGGTAGGCTTAGGCATTCTTTCGTAAAACTTGGAGATTTCGATTTGCTCCTTGTTTTCGAATACCTCTTCCAAATTATCTACGGTAGAGGCAAACTCTGAAAGCTTGTTGTTCAATTCTTCCTTCAAAGTTGAAGAAATTTGCTTTGCACGCTGACCCACGATGTGGATCGACTCATAGATATTGCCTGTTTGATCGGCAACTTTGTCTAGGTCTCTGGTGATGATTGATGGATTAACAGCCATATGAATAAGTGTTTAAATGCGTGTAACTAAATTAATTCGAGGAGGTAGTTGTTACCGCCTCTTCTGCAGCTTTCTTATCTGCAATTTCTTTTTTCTGCTTGGAATGCGCCTGAATCTCTTCTTTAGTCTGTTCCTCTAACTTTTTGACCTCTCCCAAATACCCACTTGCTGCATACCTGCGGTAAAAATTGTTTGCAAACTTTAAGGCATCATTCAAGCGATCCTCTTTTTTATCAAAAGTGCTATTTTTCGCATAAGCATAACCCACTTCAACCAAGCGATAAGCGAGCTCCTCATTGCGCTTGCTTTCTGGATAGTCCTTGGCAAAGTTTTGAAAGTTGATGATGCAAGCCCTATAAAAGTCACCAGGAAACAGGCCTTCTTTCAATCGGTAATACATTTCCGCCTCACTGTAAGCTTTTTCTTCAAATCGAGACTCCAAATCTTTCAACATATCCATTGCCCGCTCATAGCTGGCAGAACCGGGGAATTTGCCTACAAATTGCTGAATCGCCGAAACCGCCTCTTTGCTACTCTGCTGATCTAAATTGTAATCTGGAGCATCTAAATACAAGGAATACGCATGCATGAACAAGGCTTCTTCAGCCAGCGCACTCCGGTTGTAGGTTTTGAAAAATGTATTGAAATATCCTGCTGACTCGATGTACCTGTCCGTTTTAAAATGGCAGTTGGCATAGTTGTATTCCGCCATTTCAGCCTTTTCAGATCCCTTTATCACAGGAAGTACTTTTTCATACAAGATGATTGCCTTGTTGTACTCCCCTTCCTGGTAGTATTTGTTGGCACCATTGTACAGCTCCTCCCAGTTGGTACTCTTTTCCAACTTGGCAAAAGGTCCACAAGCTCCTAGGAGAACCAAGACAAATACAAAGATGATCGAATAGTGACGCATGATTAGTTAAAGGACCGCAAATATAAGGGATAATTGTAAGATTTCAAATGAAATACAAAGGACAGCAAGCCTTACTTTTTCACCTGTAATTTCTTGGTGACCACATTTTTATTGTCAACAAATAAGGTATAGAAATACACCCCAGGTTGGAAGTCTGCCACATGAATAACCAAACTATTTCGCGTAGGATCCAATTCATATTCCGCAATGGGATTGCCTATAAAGCTGGTTACTGTGATTTTTGCTTTAGATTTTGGATTTACGACCGTGTAGTCCAATTGCGCGACCCGGTTGCTAGGATTAGGATAAATATCCCCCAACTTGACATCTTTGTGCGAAAAATCTGCTTTTGGCTCACTTGAAACGGAGTATTTCGCCTCCACTACAAAAAAATCACGCAAGGCTTCACTATTTGCAAACACCAAATCAAAACTACCTAAGGTCTCCGCGATGCCTAATTCAAACTCTATAAACAGATCGGTATAAATCTCCCCTGGAGCAAGCTTTAACATCACCTTTGCCAAGTCCTTCTTAGGGTCAAAACACTGATCTCCTAAACAAATACGCATCTTTTGAGACGAGCCGATACTCCCCTTAATGTTTCGTAAAAGGAATGTTTTAGGTTGTGCTGACTCGTTGTGAAGGATTACTGTTTTCCGTTGAGAGGAACCAATTTTTCCTGAAAACTCTACCGCTTCGCTCAAAACATGTACCTGCTGGGCTCCCGCAAAGATGGGGAACAGTAAAAGCAATACAAAGATCAATTTGAGCAATTGGGCTTTCATGTAAAATAGTTACTCAATGAGGGTGATATTCCTACAATAAACTCGATAAATTCTACGTTAAATGTATTTAAAAAGATACATTTTTTTCCCAATAACTGGGTTAATTGTTGTTAAGTTTTAAAAATGACCCTTTTCTAGGCACTTATCCACCACCTGTCTGCTTGACACTTTTTTCTTGTAAGGCTTTTTGTAGCTGCCCTTGGGTAGGCATGGTCAGCTTCACCTCTGGTTCGTTGAAAAAATTCCGAAGGGTTGAATCAATTTCAACCACCTTTCGCCAGGTATCAATTGTAGCACGCACAGGCTTTTCCTCCACCCTCCACCTAAAACCCTCTAGGCGACTCATCTTTTCATCAATATCCTGAACTGGGATAAACTTCCCATCCGGCCGAACTCCAAAATTTGATTTTTTGATTAGGCCATCTACAAAGGTTAGCCCGATGGTTGAGCTCAGAATACGATTGATTCCTTGAGTCAAGGTATCCCCTTCGAGCGCATAGTAGAGCGACTCCCCATTTCCCTCGATAAACAAATTACTCAGCTGACCGTCCTTGAAATATCCTGTCATCTTTCTCCCTTTCATCTGGTTGAAATTCAACAGGGTATCTGTCAAAATCGCAAAGGCCTTGTTCTTCATAAACACCCGGTCTAAGGTTTCATTCTTCAAGTAAAATACCATGCTGTCTGCCGCTATTTGGCTAGAACGATTCCATAAAATCGGGTCCTTATACAGATGGATAGCCGAATCACCGAAGGCATATAGCAAGGAATCTGCCTTTCCAGAAAGATCTGATTTAACCAAGTTTACTTGATGAAACGCAAGTAAATATTTAGCTGAATCGGCTTCTGCATCCTGTGAAATCAAGGTGTCAGCGGTAAGAAAAAGCGTATCTGACTCAAAATACTTTCGCACCAAGGCTTTTCCATATACCTGACTATATTTCTTAGTCTCCCAATAGTTTCCCTCATCCCCAAAGACTTCCAGCTTCCGTTCTTTATTCAACACTCGCACATCTTTTTTTCCCTCGTAGTAGGCTTTGGGTTCATCGTAAAACAATTCATCCGCCTTCACTCGGCTATCTTCAGTCTCCACCAAGCCCTCGAAAAACTTAAACTGCTTGAGCTGGGTATCGTACAAACTACCCTTTTGAGCATCTAAGTGGTATCCTTCCTTGGAAACAATGTTGGTCAATCCAGGTGTTTGGGCAGTTTTAGGAACAGTCATGTAGATAAGATCCTGCGTTTTAAGCGTGTAATCTGGATTCACCAAAATCACATCCTGTTGAAAACTGATCCGCTCGTAATTGATCTCATAAGTTCCTTTCTCACTCGTCAACACATTCACTGAATCCACCACCTTGCCCCCCTCAAAATAGGTAGCTAGATTGGATCCCCTATTGTAGTCGAGGTATTCGGTGTACAGCCTGGTCTTCTGATTAGTGAAAACCACATTCTTGCGAAGCTTGGCTACCTTGGTGGCACCATCGTATTCGGCATAGGAGCTGGTCGTGGTGATGGGATCCACCTCATCCTTGATTTGCACCCTCCCAAAAAGCTGCGCCCGATTTTCATCCCGAAAAAAATAAGCTGAGTCACAGGAAATAAGGGAATTTTGGTGCTTCATTTTCACGTTTCCCAGCAATCGCTCAAAGCCTTTGGCGCCCTGAAGTAAATCCGCACTTCGAATCTCCAAGAGCGAAGAGGATTGCGCATGGACAGCTATGGGCATCCAAAGTACCAAGAGAAGGAATAGAATGAAAAAAGGAGATTTCATACGGGATGGAATGGAGGCAAATTTAGCTAAAAAAGCTATTTTTGATCAATGTACGACGCCTTTATCTCGCATATCCAACAAAGCACACTTTTTGAACCCAACAAACGCTACCTATTGGCTTGCAGTGGCGGACTAGATAGTATGGCTCTGGCGCATCTACTTCATACAGCAGGGATTCAACTAGAGCTTGCACATGTCAATTTTGGCTTGCGCGGCACAGAAAGCGATGGAGACGAAGAATTTGTTAAAAACTGGGCACAGTACCGTTCTATAACCATCCACATTCATCGGGCCAATACGGTTGAATGGGCAGAAAAAAAAGGCATTTCCATACAAATGGCCGCCCGAGAAATTCGCTACCAGTTTTTTGAAGAGATTCGAAATCAGAAAAATTTGGAAGGCATCATCCTTGCCCATCACCAGGATGATCAGCTAGAAACTATTTTTCTCAACCTGGTAAGAGGCACCGGTATCGAAGGACTGTATGGCATGAGTGCCCGCCGCGGCTGGCTGATTCGTCCACTGCTCCCTTTTTCTAGAGCACAACTTGAGTTCTATATGGAGGAGGTCAAGCAAACTTGGCGAGAAGATCGATCCAATGCTACCCAGGACTACAAAAGAAATAAGCTGCGCCATAGCGGACTACCTGCCATTTACAGCCTAGAACTCGACACACGGCAGAATCTCTTACAGAGTTTTGAGCGGTTAAAAGATACTGGCATGGCGTTTTCAGGCCTGTTTGAACGCTGGAAGGCAGCACATGTTCGTGAGCAGCAGGGGGTCAGCTTTCTTGCCTACAAATCTTTGAACAACATGCCAGGACTTTCCTCCTTGCTTTATTATTGGTTGAGGCCTTACGGGTTTAATTCAGATCAAGCTTTAACACTTTCAAAAAGCTTAGAAGCTATCCAGCCAGGCAAATTATTGCGTAGCGCAACGCATGAACTCAGTCTAGACCGAGAAGAGCTCTTCTTATATCCTATACCTGTGGCATTCCCGGAGCTTGAACTTCAGTTTGGAACTCCTTCTTTTGAACTTCCAAGCGGAGGATACCAACTGACTTGGGGTCTTCCTAAAGGAGAAATTGATCGGAATCCATCAAATGCAGTATTCGATTTGGACTGTTTGGAATTTCCGCTACAAATCAGGAGCTGGCAGGAAGGAGACCGGTTTAACCCATTAGGAATGCAATACGAAAAGAAAATTTCTGATTTCCTGATTGATAATAAAGTGCCATTTGCCTTAAAAAAAGAGGTAAAAGTCCTAGTTTCAGGCAATAAAATAGCCTGGGTAGTTGGCATGCGGATTGCGGATTGGGCAAAAGTGAGCCTAGAAACCAAAAAATGCTTGCACATACAAAAACGCTAAGCCATGAGAAATCCTTTTTCCAAAACCTATGAGTCCCAAGAACTGCGGATGTTTGATTTCCTGCAAGGCATCAAATTTTTCGAGCTGCTCAAGCAGCAGGAACTCGCTCGATTTTTACCCACCATGCACGAGCGAAAATACGTTCGTGATGAAGTGGTTTTTTTTAGCAAGGACCCAAGCCAAGCCCTTTACCTCATTCGAAAAGGTCAGGTAGATCTAACCATCGACCTGAGTGAGAATTTTGAAACCATCATGCAACTCAAGCGTGGAGATGCCTTCGGTGAAAATTCTCTTTTGCAAAACACCAAAAGAACTTACACCGCCCTAGTGAGTTCGGATGAAGCAGAATTACTGGTGATCCCACAGTTTGCCCTACTGGAGATTTTTGAAAACAATCCAAAAATCAAAGCGAAAATGATGTCTTCTTTGGCTGAATTTTACAATGCCAATAACCAACGACTTTTCAGATCTTATCGGGAGTCTTTTGGCTTCTTTAGCCTTCGGCAAATGTTTGAATAGCGAAGCATAAATAAATTACACAACGCGCATTAAAAAAAACAGTGCCTTCGCAACGAACTTAATCCAGTAGCGGTTTCAATTCCTAAATATCCCTTATTAACTTAGGGTCGAATTTTAGGCAATCAAACCAAAAAACATAAAACCATGAGCAAAGTAACCGTTGTTGGGGCAGGAAACGTAGGTGCTACCTGTGCTGATGTATTGGCATACCGTGAGGTAGCTGAAGAAATCGTATTAGTGGACATCAAAGAGGGCATTGCTGAAGGTAAGGCCCTTGACATTTGGCAAAAAGCGCCCATTAATCAATACGATAGTCGTACTGTTGGCAGCACGAATGATTACAGCAAAACCGCAAATTCGGATGTAGTAGTCATCACCTCAGGGCTTCCAAGAAAACCAGGGATGACCCGTGATGACTTGATCGAAACCAATGCTGGAATCGTGAAGTCTGTGACCGAAAATGTAGCGAAATATTCTCCAAACGCCATCATCATCGTAGTTTCCAACCCTCTGGATGTGATGACTTACCAAGCACATTTAACTTCAGGATTTTCAAGAAATAAAGTGATGGGCATGGCTGGAATCTTGGATACAGCCCGATACCGTGCCTTCCTGGCTGAAGAATTGAATGTCTCTGGAAAAGAAATTCAGGCAATTTTAATGGGAGGCCATGGCGACACCATGGTTCCTCTACCGCGCTACACCACTGTGGCTGGTATCCCTGTTACTGAACTTGTCGCCAAAGACAAGCTAGATGCCATCATCGAGCGCACCAAATTTGGTGGCGGCGAGCTGGTAAAGCTAATGGGTACCTCTGCTTGGTATGCACCAGGAGCTGCTGCCGCACAAATGGTAGAAGCCATCTTAAAAAACCAAAGAAGAGTATTCCCAGTATGTATCAAGCTGGACGGAGAATATGGCATCGACGACTGCTACCTTGGCGTCCCTGTTATCCTAGGCAAAAACGGCATCGAAAAAGTAATCGAACTGGATCTGAATGCTGAAGAAAAGCAATTGCTAGAAACCTCCAGAGGTCACGTGAAAGAAGTGATGCAAGTTTTGGATCGCTTGAGCAACTAATCTGATCCTTATCGGATCAATGGCCTAAGGCACTTTACACAGCGTAAAGTGTCTTAGGTCTTTTTTTACTCCATTTACTTCTACTCGATACTTCAACTTGAAAATCTGGAAAAGTTTGTTGGTCATTTTAGTGCTATCCCTCGTTAGCTGGGGAGGCTATGAAGTGTATCAACGATATATTCAATCCAGAACCATCAATAGCCTTGAGCTGATATCGAGTGATGCCGTATTTTTATTCGAAACTCAACAAGCCGATTTAGCATGGTCAGAGCTTCGAAAACAACCCATCTGGACTGCACTTTCGAGATTTCCAGCTTTTCAATCCTTATCCAGCCAGTTAAATTCCTTAGATAGCCTTGTGGGCGAAGCAGGTTTTGTAACCAAAACCCTCCGAAACAAACAAGTGACTGTGAGCTATCATGCGGTAGGCACAGACAAATTTAGCCTGTTGTATACCCTGAATTTCGATTCCAATTCCCCTTCCGAACTCTTGGATAAACTGAAATCTAAGGCACCTAAGACTACTCGATTTCAAACACGGAAATACAGCGAGCAAGAGATTTATGATGTATTGGACGCAAACAATAGCATCCAATGGTCTAGTACTGTACTCAATAATGTGCTGCTAATTTCTTCCTCCTCTTTTGTCATTGAAGAGGCCATTCGATTTTACCTCAGTGAGGATGCAAGCCCAATTTCCACGAAGCTAGGAGACAACTTACCCAATACAGAAGGTTTGGGTAGGCTAATTCTTTCCTCAAAAGGACTGTCCAAGCTAGTTAGCGGGGTCATTGCAGACAAAACCTCGGCAGCACTTCAAGAGTTGCAGACCACAGATCTCTTACTTGCCCTGACGGTAACCTTTGAAGATAAACAACTCGTTTTTAAGGGCCCAATCCAAGGACTACCCGAAGTAGATTTTTTACCTTCTGTTCAAGCTGAGCTTGCAGGATTTGAAAGCTTGATTTCCACGCGTACACAGGCCATTACCCAGGTCAACTTGAAGGACAATTACGAAGCTCAGAAACTTCAAAACCGCTCCTTTGTTCCCAAATCTACCGTCAGTGGGGAAGTTCAAACTCGATTAATTGATCGAGGATTTTTGGATTTACTCAGTGGTGAACAGTATTTAATTGAAATGCAGCCCCTATCTGCAACACAAAAAAACAGTGCCCTGCTAATAAAGCTGGAGAATCCAGAACAAGCCTGGAAAATCCTCAAGGATTACCGAGACACCACTGAATTTGATCCCACAGAATACTACTTGCAAAAGGAAATTTTATTTTTTCCTGAAGAGGATTTCCCTGCTCACGTATTTAATGGTCGATATGTTGGATTTAAACAAACATTTGTCAGTCAAGTGGGACAGATTCTGCTGATGAGCAACTCTGCCAATGGCATTAGAAGTTTGTTGGACGACTACAGTCAAGGAAATACTTGGGCAAAAATGGATAGCGAAACTAAACCCCGCTTATCACCTGCTGCTGGCTACAGTAAAACTTTCCTCCTCCAAAAAATGTGGCCAAGCTGGGTTCAAACAACCAACCCTAGCTGGAGCACATTTATCCAGAAATACGAAACGGAGTTGAAGGCATTCACCAGCTTGGGATTGCGAATCCACCAAAATTCAAAAGGTAAGGAAGCAACACTCACCTTGAGCTATACCAGTGAGGCTGTCCCTCTAGTAACTATAAACAAAACTTTTGAATTGGCATCTGGCAAAGAAGTAGTGCTTCCTGAAAATCTAATTTTCGGCCCTAAAGCAATCAAAAATTTCAATGATAATACGGAAGACCTTGTAGTTCAAGATCAAAATAATGTCTTGTATGTCATCAATTCAGCTGGCGAACAAGTATACAGCCAAGCTGTAACTGGCCCTATCCTATCCGAAACCTATCAAATAGATTATTTTAAAAATGGCAAATTACAGCTCGTGCTTGCCACAGCGGATCAGATCTATGCAATAGACCGTCTAGGAGACCCTTTGCCTGGATTCCCTAAGGCACTACCTGGAGAAAAAATTACGCATCTCAGCCTGATTGACTATGACCAAACGCTAGATTATCGCTTCTTCATTGCAACTGAAAATGGGAATTTATGGTTGTTAGACAAATTGGGGAAGGAGTTAGAAGGCTGGAATCCCCTACCTCTGGGTGAGCCTACCAATGGTACTCCCTTTCATGCTCGCATCCCAGGAAAAGGTGATTTTATGGTGGCGCTAGGTAAATCTGGTAAGTTGCATTTCTTCAGCCGTAAAGGCGAATCTCGGAGCGGATCCCCTATCCAGCTTCCAGATGGAATTGTTAGCCCTCTTTTAGTTAATCAGGCAGGCACCCCAACACTTCAAGCCGTCACCACTGGTGGGGAAATCCTTGACATTTCCTTTTCCGGCGAAATCATCAAGAAAACCCAAACCCAAAAATCAAATCGAGACGATAAGTTTCGCAGCCTGAGTGATCAAAAGGGCAATTCTTCAATACTTGCCTTGGAACAATTTAATAAAATACAGCTTTTTGATAGTCAACAGGTTGTCCTGATGAGCCTCCCCTTGGCTGGAGGTAAAGCCTGGATAGGTTATTTTGATTTTGGTGATTCACGAAAAATTATTGCAGTCACCGACCTAGAGCAGGGGTCGGGATACCTATATGACCTAGAAGGAAATCTATTAATCAGCTCCCCACTTCAAAGTTCTGGTGAGATCCAATTGAGCCACCTCCCTAGTCAAGGGCAATACCTAATTCGTACACGCTACGGAAAAACGCTCTTGGAATACCTAATCCCGGACTAGTCGACCTATTTTTTAAGAAGGAATTTTGCGTTAGACTAAATCAGTCCTTCACCTCAAAAAATGTGCGGCGAATACTCAGCTTGCCACCTACATTCACCTGCTCCCAGTGCACAAAAGTTCCAGCCAGGCTCGGAAGATTGACCCGCACTTGCTTCCCATTTGATTGCCAATTCAGCACCGTTCTCCAATCTGGAATTCGGGAAGTTGTAGAGGGCTGCACAAACTGGTCTCGATCGAAGAGCACCGAGGGTTGAATCCCTGGGTAATCAAAAAATCGTGCCGCAGGAGCTAAAGGAAATAAACCAAAATTATTGGCATAACTCGAGAAACTAAGTACGCCAGGATAGACGCGGTCATTCAGGTAAAACTCACGGTTGAGCACCTCTAGTCGCTGAAGAAATTTTGGATTAAAGGAGGCCAAAAGATCCGAATTAAATACAGGCATCGCATCGATTAGGATCAAGGGATTGGTCTCGAAAACACCTTTATCCGCTTCATTCAACAGTAGGAAAGTTTTCTTTTTGTCCTTTAGCCGCACCGCTACGCTAGGAACATATTCTTTTAACACCGTCTCCACATCTTCAAACCGAGTGTAGTCGTCCAAGTTGAAGCTGTAATCTTCAACAAAGCCAGTGACTACTTCCAAAGAGTCCTGGTCAGATATTTCCAAATACTCCTGCTGAACTACCGCTGCTTTGAGAAGAGATTGAAGGTAGACAAGATCCTCTTGGGACAAGGATAGTTCAGGGAAACTGAAATCCGTTCGGAAGCTCGTTTTGATTAATGGGGAAATAATTTCCAAGCCAGGCATCTCTTCACCATTTTCAAGTTGCAGGATCAAACGATCCCAATGCCGTAAGCCTCCAGCATCAAAAACAAGCGCTCCCCGCTCGTCCACATGATCTGTAAACAGCGCACTTTTTGCTCCATGAAGGGAAAGGAAATAAGTTAGTGCAGTGTCTAAAGAAGCTACTTTCGCTTGAACTAGATGTCCGAAAAGCTCGGGGAGCAGAGGCTGAGGGGTTAAATCACCATATACTTCTGCAGCAGCCAACTGCTTTTGTTCTTCCACTAAAAATGGATTGGCAATGGAAATTCCCGAAGCCAGTACCTGTCCTTCAGTAGTGCTTGAAGAACCAAAATTAACAATACTCCCTTTTGCGTAGGATTTGGAAGATTGGGAGATTTGGCGATTGGAGGATTTAAGCTCCTTGGGCGGAATTTTCGGGTTGATGATTGTCACCAGCTGCTGTGCGATCCCTTGATTCAAATCCAAATAGGGGCTGATACGGGTATACACTCGTAGCAAATACTGGTCGGAAGGGATTTGATCTGGTATTGGAATAAAATTCAAGGCATTTCCATCCTGAAGCGGCACTTTGACATGGGTGATTGAATTGGAATTGCGATCCACCAATTCGGCATACAACACCTGTGAAGAAGTGGCTTGCTCCCCCAAACTAACCTTGGCTTCAAACCAGATTTTCTCACCCGAAAAATAGAGGGTCTTCGGCGTATGAAAAAAAACTTGCTCTTTCGAAACATTTGCTGATTGCCCTAAGCTAGTACCTACGAGCCCAAGGAAACACAGCAACCCACAAATGAGGGTTTTAAGGCTGCTTGGTGATTTAAAGGATATCTTCAGTAGTTGCATGACATTAGTCTATCCAAAACGTGGGCTTAAGTTTAGATGCATACAAGCTACAATCGGTACATCTTCTTGAGGAAGGATAATAGCCAATTATCGTAGTTCCTGCCATCAGTGGTCTTGTTGGTACCACTGCTCCATTACCAAAGATTGCTTGGTAATCCTTGGCCAAAACAGCCTCTTCACCGATTGTACAATCATTAAACTTTGGATCTAGGTAATTCCAGGGACTCACCTCCACTTGATTGATATAGATCCGTTTTTGGCGGATCACCCCTAGGCTGACCTGCCCGATCACAGGGCTTTTGGCTGCATCCAAACTCTGAATATTTCCGCCTATCAAGGAAGGAAGTGGGCTAAAGATCGAACCGATGTCCTCGGTGTTTTTCTTTAAAATTTCCCAGAAAGGAACGTCTTTGGAAGCAAGGCCTTTTTGCGAAACTAGAATACTGTAGCGCTCCATAATCCGCTCATCACCGGTAGGAATCTCGGTAATGGTTTTCTGGAAGACAACCTGATCTTTAAACCGAGAGCTAGTCTCCAAAAGTATCCCCGGACTAGGCTCCGCCTTGAAGCAAAGGGAGGTTTGTTCTGCATCCTTGCGATCCCGTACATTTTTAAGATCTGGAACATAAATATAGGACGTACGAATTCTAGGTCGGAAAATCCAAGTTTCTTCAAAAGTCCATAAAAAATCATCTGCATTGGCATTGCCTTGGGTGGATACAAATACCTCTACCCCTTCCTCATCCCGCTTAAATCCTGCATCAATAATTGGAGGGGTCACAATGGGCTGAAGACTTCCAGAAACATACCTTTCTCCGGAACTAAGCTCAATTTCCAGCACATAACTTAGCTTTTCATCGATGTTTTTTTCGAAGATGTAGGCCCCTAATCCCGCTTCTTGGAGTGGGAAAACTTGTCCTCCAGCACTTTTGAGTACTACTTTGGCGCGGAGCTCTGGAATAAATGCTGATGCAGCACCCAGTGGAGCAGTGCGGCTTAGTTTCAACTCACTTTTTAAACCCTCCGTATCCAAATAACCCTCCACCACAAGCACCCTCAATTCTGTCGCAGGTACTTCTGGTTCATAGGGCGTCCTACACCCTAGAAGCGTTGCGAGAAGTAGTACAAAAAGACCTATGGCTTTACGCATCAAAATCTAAAGTTATAGGTGATAAATGGAATTGGCTCCGCAAAAATCGCAAGCTGATAGCCTTTCAATTTGCCTCCCTCTGGAACAAAATAAATTGAGTAGGCATTGTCTCTACCAAACAGGTTGTACACCCCAAAGGACCAAGAGGCATGCGCCAGCTTGGCTACTTTGTGATTTCCTTCTAGGTTAACAGAAAGATCCACGCGGAAATAATCAGGGACTCTAAAGGAGTTGCGATCAGAGAAATAAACCCGCTCCGAACCCCCATAGTTAAACTTAGCAATCGGCAGAGTAACAGGTCTTCCTGTACTATATTTTCCTGCCAAAGTCACATTAATCCGTTTGCTGAGCTCTAGATTCCCTACAAAATTGGCATTATGAGGCTGATCAAAATTGCTAGGATACCATTCAGATCGGTTGATCTGCTCTTTTTGTTCCGAAGGATCTGTCTGCATCAGCGAGCGGCTATAGGTGTAGGCAAGTGATCCATTCAGCTTTCCTGTTGATTTTTTGAGGTAAAGCTCCATGCCGTAGGCTTTTCCTTGAGTGACTAGCACCTCTTGCTCAATTCGGTCGTTCAATACGATGCTTGCACCAGATCGGTAGTCCAGCAAGTTCTGCATAGATCGATAGTACAATTCAGCAGAAAACTCAAAAGCACCTTGGTTCATATTTTTGAAGTAACCCAAGGCATATTGAATACCTCGCTGGGGCTTCAAGAAGGAATCACTCAGCTTCCAAGTATCCGTTGGGGTAATCACGGATGAATTGCTGAGCAAGTGAATATTTTGCCGCATCGAGTTGACCCCTGCCTTTAAGGAAGATTGGTTGGATAGGGCATAGCGTGCAGAAAAACGAAATTCAGGACCATGATAGGTTTGAATTGGATCACCGGATTGAAAGCGAGCTTCGCCGGTAATGTTTTCGTTCAGATAGGGCTCCCCTACTGCATAAGTAGGAATGGTTTGCGGTCCAAGAAAGGTGTAAAAATTGTATCGTAATCCGCCACTAAGGGCCCATTGATCGTTGATTTCAAATTCATCCCCTAGGTAGAGGGACCAGTCCATAGCCGTTTCAGGAGCCACTTGATCTTGAATCACACCGCTCTCTTGCCCAAAAGGCAGGATTTCCCCCGGGTTGAGCTGGTAGCGGATCCCATGCACCCCATAGTTGAGCAGGTGTCTATCCCCCAGCTCCTGGCGAAATTGTGCTTTTACAAATTGCTGACGGATATCAAATCGGTATTGGTAGGCATTTAGTGGATTGTCTTCCCCTTCGACCTCAAAATCATAGGCGTCCTGGCCTGCTGAGAACGTAGCCTCTAGCGCATCGTTGAAGTAATGGGTCCAGGAGAGGGCATAATTCTGGTTGGAGTAGCTGTAGACCGTATCTGGATCAAATTGGAAGGAATCTTTACTAAAATAACCCGATAACCGAAGTTTGTCCTTTGCACCTAATTCATGCTCTACCGTACCGTTGAAATCCGAAAAAGCTGCCCTGCTTGCGCCCAAATCAATTCGATCTGATAAAAAGTCAAGAAGCCAATCCGAATAAGTAAGGCGTGAACCCAAGATAAAGGTAGTTTTTTCGCCGATAGGACCTTCTAAACTTAGCCTACTGGTCATTGGCCCAATTCCTCCAGAGCCTCCAATTTTATCTGAACGCCCCTTTTTGGGTGTCACTTGCAACACAGAGGAAAGTCTACCGCCGAGGCTGGCAGGGATTCCTGACTTGTAAAGCTCCACTCCCTCCACCATGTCTGAGTTGATCGCCGAGAAAAACCCAAATAAGTGCGATGGATTGAAGAGCGTGTTTTGATCCATCAAAATCAAATTCTGATCCGCAGCACCACCTCGCACATTAAAACCAACACTTGCTTCTCCAGCGGTATTGACGCCCGGCATGGTCAGTAGTCCTTTGATAATGTCCACTTCACCCATGACGGCAGGAAGTCTTCTCATTTCTTGTACGGTAAGGGACTGCACTCCCATTTCAGGTCTTGCAACTTGAGACATGGCCCCAGAGCTTACCACGACCTCATTTAATGCAAAAACTCCCTCTCCAATACTGAGCTCAAGGGTGGCATCCCCCTGAATATCCAATAGCCGCTGCTCCGTGTAGCCCCCTATATTTTGAATAAATAAGGTTTTATTGCCTTTTGGAACAAGCAATTCAAATTCCCCAGACTTGTTGGTCACCGCTTGGCGCATGGCCTCTTTTTCAAATACAATCGCCCCCTCAATCGGGAGATTATTTTCCAAGCTAATCACCTTTCCCTGAAGCTTTGCCTCCGTTCCAGGACCGGGAACCCCAATGATGTAGCGTCGATTTCGAACAAACTCATCTTGAACAGAAGCAGCAGAAAGAGTTGCCTTAGAAGGGGCTTGAAAATAGTTTGGAAGGAATTCTATAGCTTTCTTTTCTCCTTTAAAGATGAATACTTCAAAATCTTTGGAAATGGAGAAGGTAAACTCCGTTTTTAAAAAAAGTACGCCCAAAACATCTTCCAACTTATCCCCATTGGCTTGTAGGCTAACTGTCAAATTCGCAACCTCCTCTTTTTTAAATAGAAAGCGGTAAGGCGTATCCTTTTCTACCAGCTCGGCAAACCGTTCAAAGGAAACTCCAGCAAACAAGCCGCTTACCTTTGGCTCCTGCTTTTGTTCTTGCTTTTGGGCAAATGCCGGCCCAGTCGCCAAAGCGATAAAAAAAAGTAGGGGGACGATATAAATAAGTGAACGCATCAGTTGGATTGAGGATAGGCCACCAGATAGTTCAAATAAGCCTCAGGATCTTTGTTGAATTTCAACCCTTTACCCTTTAGCTCTTTTTTCAGCGCTTTGACATTCAGCTGTAATGCAAAAATTGCTTGTGATGATTTATTAATCGGAAAAAAGATTCCATCCTTCCAAAGGAAATAGTCCTTTTTCTCTACATACTCCGAATTGTAGCGTGCTATATCGCGTAAGGAGCGGGTGGTTTTGTAGCGCTTGACCAGCGCAATTGCTTTACCTTGACCCAACACCTGATAAATTCCATTTCCACGATGAAGAAAGGATTCATTGCCCGGAAAAAACCGGAATAGTTTCCCATCACTCCACTCAAATCCATCAATTTTCTCAGGCTTGATCAATATTTTTTGGTTGAAAATCGGATGAAAAGTAACGAGCTGATCTCGGAAAATATCGTAGAGTAAAGGAACCTGAGGATAGGTGATTCCATTAATCCGTAAGGTTCCTGCTTCAAATTGACGAGTAACGAAATAAGGATCCCCTTTTATAAGTGAAGAAGGTGCCTCATATTGGCCGCCAGTGATCAATTCTTGAAAATAGGGAATTTCTTCTTGGTAAGAGGATAAGAAAGGCAAATCCCGCCCTGCTACTTGAGCAGATGCCTCTTGTTTAAAAAGTACCAAAGCCACTAGAAATAATATAGTACGCATGGTGAAAAATACGATTGAAAATTCGGATAAATTCTATTTATTCAGATTATGTTTAAATGGCAACCTAACTATTTGAACGGATATTAAAAGCAATCCAATGACAAGCAGAAGATCTATCATCAAAACTTTAGCACTTACCCCTTTGGTGGGCGCATTTGTACCATCTACTGAAGCAAAAACTAAGGCAAACCCCAAAACCGAATTTATTTTTTCGCTAAACACAAGCACCATTCGGGGTCAAAAATTATCGCTCCCACAGATGATCGAGCTGGCTGCTCGAGCAGGGTACCAAGGACTTGAGCCCTGGATGATGGAGATTGAAGGATATCTACAAGGTGGTAAAAGCATTGCTTCCTTGAAAAAACTTGCGAGCGATGCGGGGATCAGCCTGGTAGACTGCATCGGCTTTCCTACCTGGATGGCGCAAGATGAAGCAAAAAGTAAGGCTGGGTTTACACAGATGGAAAAAGAAATGGGCCTACTTGCCGAGCTGGGTTGTACTCGAGTGGCAGCTCCCGCAATCGGAGCAGATGCTCCGCTGGACTTGCTACGAGCAGGTGAGCGGTACAAGCAACTATTGGATTTAGGACGGAAAACAGGCGTCATGCCCCAATTGGAATTCTGGGGAGCCTATCCAGCCTTTTTTCACCTCAGCCAGGCTTTAGCCGTAGCAGCTGCTGCTGATGATCCCGATGCCAAGATTCTTGCTGATGTCTACCACCTTTTTCGAGGGGGGTCGGGCTTTGAAGGATTGAAATTGGTCGATGGGAATGCCATCTCTATTTTTCACCTCAACGACTTCTCAGGAACCATCCCAAGAACAGCTCAACAAGATAAGGATCGGGTATTTCCTGGGGATGGCGCAGCGCCACTACAGGATCTTGCGGATACGTTGCGCGCCAAAGGAGGGCAAATCGTACTTTCCTTGGAACTGTTCAACCCGGAATATTACGCCATGGATGCAGATTTTGTAGCCAAAACAGGCTTGGAAAAAATGAAGCGGTTCTTTTAGAATTAGCCGGGATTAAACTTTAAGAACCCTGAAATAGGAATGCCTTCAAGGTCTCTAGCAAGCTTGTATTAGAGCACAAATCCAACCCGGAGCAAATAGGGCTCACTGTAATAGGCTTCTCGGTTGGAATGATTGAGGTTGTATAAAAAAGTGAAATTAGCACCGCCGCGAGCGCCAAAAGGAGCGAAGTACCCAGCTCCTATAAAAAACGCCTCTGTCCAAGTGCGCTGAAAATTATCCTGCCCATAGTTGTAGGCATTCCAATTGATCGATTCCAGTTCAGAATAGGCAAAGATATTGGGGAGTACATTGTAGCGAACAAATGCTCGCCCTCCAAAAGAGGAGCCAGCGGCACCCTGAAAGCGATTGTCTTCGTAGTACTGATACGAAGCACCTAAGCCTGTTGAAAATTTAGGGCTAAGCATTACCCCTGCCAAAGGAGAAAGGTCTATTAGCGTAACTGTTCCAAGTTGAAGACCGAGGTTTCCCCCAAAATAGCTTCTGTCCTTAAACGAAAATTTGGCTTCAGGATCAATCTCCCGTTGTGCATAGGAAGGCAACTGCAATCCAAAAAATACGCCTAGAAAAAAGACTAAAAATTTATTTTTCAACCACCACATACAGATCTTCTGTTGGCTTCTTCATGAGGTATTTTTCACGGGCAAATTTCTCCAACATTTCAGGATTGCTAAAGAGGGCATTGCGCTCTTGCTGGATTTGGACTTTTTTCTGTTTGTAGTATTCTTTTTGATCCTCTAAGTCCCAAAGCTGTTTGGTGAGTCTCCACTGCGTAGGCAGATTATTCGAATCAATAAAAATCATCCAAATTAAAAAAGACAAGGTCGCCAAAACGTAAAAATTGCTGCTGTATTTGATGACTTTTTTCATGGAGAGCGCTTTGGATGACTAAGGTACAAAAATCATGCAAAAAAAGACAGTCCCGAAATTTCGGGACTGTCGATTTAAATTCTAGAAGGAAAATTAGTTCAACCTTCCTTTAAAAACTGCTGAATCTCCAAGTTGCTCTTCGATGCGAAGAAGCTGGTTGTATTTTGCCATACGATCCGAACGGGAAGCAGAACCAGTTTTGATTTGTCCGCAATTTACCGCCACAGCCAAATCAGCAATGGTTGAATCTTCTGTTTCTCCAGAACGGTGGGACATCACAGCTGTGAATCCAGCCTTATGTGCCATGCTAATTGCATTCAAGGTTTCAGTAAGCGTACCAATCTGGTTTACCTTAACTAGGATTGAGTTGGCAGATTTTTCTTCAATACCACGCTTCAAGAAGCTCACATTGGTCACAAACAAGTCATCCCCTACCAATTGGATTTTAGATCCTATTTTGGCAGTTAGCATCGCCCAGCCAGCCCAGTCTTCTTCCGCGCAACCATCTTCAATTGAGTCGATTGGGTATTTTTCAGTGAGCTCAGCCAGGTAAGCTACTTGCTCTTCTCTGGAGCGAATTTTTCCGTTTGGTCCTTCAAACTTCGAGTAATCGTATTTTCCGTCTTTGTAGAATTCAGAGGATGCACAATCCAAGGCAATGGTGACATCGTCTCCAGGTCGGTAGCCAGCCTTACTGATTGCATCAAGTATACAAGCAAGTGCTTCTTCAGTTCCTCCAGAGAAATTCGGAGCGAAACCTCCCTCATCACCAACTGCTGTACTCAAATGCTTGTCATGAAGGATTTTTTTCAAGTTGTGGAAGATCTCAGCACCCCAGCGGATCGCCTCTGAGAAGCTAGTCGCTCCAATTGGGCGAACCATAAATTCCTGGAAAGCAATGGGAGCATCCGAATGGGAACCACCATTGATGATATTCAACATGGGTACGGGAAGCGTATTGGCATTCACTCCGCCGATGTATCGGTAAAGCGGCTGTCCAGACTCCATGGCAGCAGCCTTAGCTACCGCTAGTGAAACACCCAAAATAGCATTAGCACCCAACTTACTTTTGTTGGCAGTACCATCCAAATCAATCATGATTTGGTCGATGGTATTTTGTTCAAAGACATCCATGCCTACAAGCTCAGGAGCAATGACATCATTCACATTCGAAACTGCCTTTAAAACTCCCTTACCTAGGTATTTACTTTTATCACCATCTCGGAGTTCTACTGCTTCATTTATTCCAGTGGAGGCACCACTTGGTACTGCAGCTCTTCCAAAAGCTCCATTTTCAGTCACCACATCTACCTCTACGGTTGGATTTCCTCGTGAATCAAGGATTTGTCTTGCATGAATGGATTGAATCAACGTCATCGTTTTTACAGGTTTGTTAGGATTAGTTTTTAGTAATCAAAGATATAAAGTCATCAAATAAGTATCGAGAATCATGCGGCCCTGGGGAAGATTCCGGGTGAAATTGCACGGAAAAAGCAGGTTTATTCTTCAACTTGATTCCTGCAACGGTATTGTCATTTAGGTGCACGTGGGTGATTTCCACATTTGCATTTTTTTCTGCATCGGCACGTACCACATTGAATCCGTGATTCTGGGAAGTGATCTCACTCTTTCCAGTAATCAGGTTTTTGATGGGATGGTTGAGACCACGATGACCGTGGTGCATTTTATAGGTAGAGATTCCCACCGCTTCTGCTAGGAGTTGATGTCCCAAGCAAATTCCAAAAACTGGCTTGTTGGTTTCCAAGATATCCTTTACCGTTTCCACGGCATAGTCCATCACTGCTGGATCTCCAGGTCCATTGGAAAGGAAATAGCCTTGAGGCTTCCAAGATTCCATTTCGGCAAGAGAGGTTTTGGCAGGATACACTTTGCAATAGACGCCACGGGAAGCGAGATTCCGCAGAATATTGGTTTTGATCCCGAAATCAAGGCAGGCCACTTTAATAGGTGATGCTGGGTCTCCAAAAAAGAAAGGCTCTTGTGTACAGACCTTGGAGGATAACTCTAGCCCATTCATGTCTGGCACTTCGGCCAGCTTTTGCTTCAAGCCTTCCAAGTTCCCTTCAAACTCAGAGCTAATAATTGCATTCATAGCTCCTGCATCTCGAAGGTGACGTACCAGCTTACGGGTATCTATATCTGCAATGCCCGTAATGCCCGCAGCTACCAAATAGTCTTGCAAGGATCCAGAGGCATCTAACCGAGAGAATACTTCAGAGAAACTATTCACTACAATCCCAGCTACACAGGGGGCAGCGGATTCTACCTCTTCAGGGTGTACGCCATAGTTGCCAATGTGTGCCGTTGTAGTCACTACGATTTGACCGGTGTAGGAAGGATCGGTATAAATCTCCTGGTAACCGGTCATGCCGGTGTTGAAGCAGATTTCACCGCCATTGGTACCGGGAGCGCCGATGAGTGTTCCAGAGAAGCAGGTACCATCTGCAAGAAGAAGGGTAGCTTTTTGTGTATTCATTTCCTTGAAAGTTGCACAAAGTTAATAAAACTTGGGGAGGGAGAGATGCCGCTAGGGAATAAAAAAAAGGATTGAACGACGTCCAATCCTTTTAGATGTGAAATTGCTTTCAACTTATTTTTCTTCTGTTTCGCTTTCTTCAGAAGTGTCAGGAGCTGCTGTCTCTTCAGCAGACGCTTCTGCTACTGGAGTAGTTTCTTCAACTACTTCCGCTTCAGCGATTGGAGCTTCTTCCACTTCATCAACTACAGGAGCCGGAGCTGCTGCTTTCGCTGCTGCCTTAGGAGCTGCAGGAGCTGGAGCGCTAGTTTCTGCACCAGAGGATCTTCTAGATCTTCTTGTAGTTTTCTTCGCTGGAGCAGCATCCTTCAACATCAATTCATTGAAATCCACTAGTTCGATGATGCACATTTCTGCATTATCTCCCAATCGGAATCCTGTTTTGATGATTCGAGTATATCCGCCTGGACGAGTACCTACTTTCTCGATTACCTCACCAAAAAGGGATTTGATCGCCTCTTTGCTTTTTAGGTAGGAGAATGCAATTCTTCTGTTGTGCGTGGTATCTTCTTTTGCTCTGGTTACCAGAGGTTCAACAAACTTCTTCAATTCTTTCGCTTTGGCAAGCGTAGTAGATATACGCTTGTGAAGAATCAGGGAAGCTGCCATATTGGAAAGCATTGCTTTTCTATGCGAAGCAGTTCTACCAAGGTGGTTAATTTTCTTACCGTGTCTCATTTTAATTATTCTTCATCAAGTTTGTACTTAGAAATGTCCATACCAAAGGTTAGACCTTTCTCCTGGATCAACTGCTCCAATTCGGCTAAAGATTTTTTACCGAAGTTTCTGAATTTCATCATGTCTGAAATTTCAAGTCTAGCAAGATCACCGAGAGTTCTCACATCAGCAGCTTTCAAGCAATTAAAGGCACGAACCGATAGGTCGAGATCCCCTAAAGAGGTTTTGAGAAGCTTACGCATGTGAAGGAATTCCTCATCGATAGGCTCTGGTTCAGCAACTCCAGTAGAGTCAAGAACCATGGTTTGATCAGAGAAGAGCATGAAGTGCTGAATCAAGATTTTTGCTGATTCTTGAAGGGCTTTTTCCGGGTGAATAGACCCATCGGTATGCACTTCTAGAATCAATTTTTCAAAATCCGTCTTTTGCTCTACTCGAGTATTTTCAACGCTATACTTTACGTTTTTGATTGGCGTAAAAATGGCATCAATTGCAATCTGTCCGAAAACCTGATCTTTTGGCTTGGATTCTTCAGCAGGCAAATACCCTCTTCCCTTTTCGATAGTCAATTCAATCTCGAAATTTTTGGCTTGGTCAATGTGACAAATCACCAATTCCGGATTAAGGACTTCAAAAGAAGAAGTGAACTTAGCAATGTCCCCTGCTGTAAAGACAGACTGGTTTTTGATTTCTACTGCGATCTTTCCATCAAATGCATCGTGCACTTTCTTGAAACGAACCTGCTTTAGATTCAAAATGATATCTGTCACATCTTCTACTACACCTGCTACGGTAGAGAATTCATGAACCACTCCTGGAAGCTTGATGGAAGTGATGGCGTATCCCTCCAAAGAAGAAAGTAGAATTCTTCTTAGGGCGTTAC
>CAZPKI010000003.1:0-44358 GCA_964587015.1 uncultured Limnohabitans sp. | reverse complement strand
ATATACTTCCAAGAGCAGACGCCGCTGCCGCTGCAGATCCTGCAATTGCACCAAATAGCATGGAAGCAATTACATTCACATACAAAAGACCTCCAGGAAGTTTGCCGGTAAGACCCTTCGCAAAATCAATTAGCCGATTTGCAATGCCCCCTTTATTCATGATCTCTCCTGCCAATACAAAGAAAGGAATGGCCAATAGCGAAAAACTATCCAAACCAGTTGCCATCCGTTGAGCAATAGTAGTTGCTGCAGGTAAGGAATCAACCGTTACAATCAGTGTAAAGAAACTGGATAAGCCAAGACTCCATGCCACTGGAACTCCAATTAGCAACAAGACCAAAAAACTTAAAACAAGAATACCTATACTAATCCACTCCATACCTATTCTTTATTTTTTAAAAGTTCTGAAATATGAAACCCATGGTAAAAAACAACCAATAACCCAGAAATAGGTACCACTCCGTAAATCCATGAAAGTGGCACCTGCAAGGTGGCAGATTTTTGCTGTAACAATTGGCTAATAAACACAAGATTACCTCCTCCCCATACCATTACAGCTAAGCAGAAAAAAATAACAAGCCCATGGATAATCAGCTGCAGGTACTTAAGACTTTTTCCTTGTAGTTTGGCAGTAAGGATATCTATTGCCAAGTGCCCATTTTTTCCTGAAACATAGGCAGCGCCCAAAAGGCCAAGCCAAATCATACTGTACCGAGCCAATTCATCTGTAAACGAACTGGGATCACCAAGTATGTACCTTGAGAATACTTGCCAAGTCACATTGAAAACCATGACTGTCATCAAAAGAGCTATACTAACCCTTAAAAATTGGTCTAATCCCTCCTTTACTTTCATTTTCTCGTATTTTGAATTCGTTTAATCAAAGGTTCCAATTGCGGCTGTTCTTTGAAGACCTGCTCATAAACACTTGAAACTTTTTCTAAAAAAGGCTCTTTGGAGGGATAGCTGATCTTTACTCCCGCTTTTTGTACCTCACGAAGTGCTTCTTCTACTGCCTCCTTCCAAAGACCCTCTTGGTAAACAGCAGATTCATTTGCCGCTTCCTGCAACCATCTCTGCTCCTCCAAATTAAGTCCCTCCCAAACTTTGGTACTTACTAGTACCACATCAGGAATGGCTGTATGCTCATCAATAGAATAAAACTTACACACTTCGTAGTGCCTTGAATTATAGAAGCTAGGAGGGTTGTTTTCTGCTGCATCTACAATCCCTTGCTGCAACGCCGTATACAGTTCTCCATAAGCCACGGGAGTAGGTGAGCCTCCCATTCCCCGTACCATGTTTATGGCCATTTTGGACTCCTGAACACGAATTTTCAAGCCAGCTAAATCTTCTGGATTGGCTATTGGCTCCGATTTAGTGTAAAAGCTTCGCTTTCCAGCATCATAAAAACACAATCCTCTCAACCAAAACTTCTCCGTGCTCACTAGTAATTCTTTACCTATCTCCCCTTTAAGCACCATGTTCATGTGCGCATCGTCTCGAAACAAATAGGGCAATCCAAAAACACTAATCTCAGGTGAAAAAGCTTCGAGAGAGGCAGCTGATACCTTGGTCATTCCTAAACTTCCAATTTGTAAGAGTTCAACCAATTCCCTTTCCGTACCGAGCTGTTGATTGGGGTAAACTTTAACTTTAATTCGTCCGCCTGATTTTTCTTCCAATCGTCGTCCTAAAAAGACCATTGCGTTATGAACAGGGTGCGATACCACTTGGGCATGCCCCATCTTGATCACTTTTACGCCTTTATCCAATTGACAGCCCCCAAGGGCTAGAATAAAGGCAAAAAAAACAAAAACAATTCTTCTGGACATAGGCATCAGGTAAGGTTTCGTAAGGATGCGATTTGTGCCATTACCTGTGCAATGGTCTCCCTGATCTTTGAATAGTTGCCAGCAGCAATGTCTTCTTTTCGAAATAACTGGGAACCCATTCCTACGCATAGGGCCCCTGCATCAAACCAACTTTTAATACTAGGTAGCGTAGGTTCCACTCCACCAGTGGGAATCAATTCTATTTTGGGCATCACAGCATGTACAGCTGAAATAAAAGCAGGAGTCAACAAGTTGGCAGGATACATCTTGACCAACTCTGCTCCAAGCTCTTGTGCAAAAAAGATTTCTGAAACGGTTCCACAACCAGGAATCCAAGGAACTCCTACCTCAGCACAATACTTGCCTAGGGCAGGATTCATCACGGGAGCAACAATAAATTCTGCACCCATCTCCAAAAATTGTTGAGCTTCTTCAGGATGGTAGATGGTACCCACACCCAGATACATCCCAGGAAGTTGGCCTACAAGCTCTTTGACCTTTGGGAAAATAGCCTTGACTTCTTTTCCTCGATTGACCATCTCAATGACCCGAACACCCCCTTCATAGGCTGCTTTTACTAACTCTAAACATACCTTTTCATCCGGATGGAAAAATATAGGCATCATACCTCCTGCATGCATGCGCTGAATAAATGGACTTGGATTTCGTATCATCTTTTTATTTTTCCAGATCCTCCACCATCCATTAATTCTTTAACTTCCTGAAGGGAGCAGGTTAGTACATCTCCTGGGACACTGTGTTTCAATACTCCAGAGGCCATAGCAAATTCAATTGCCTCTTTTGGTTTGAGGTGAAGCAGACCATAAATCAATCCAGCAGCGAAGGCATCTCCAGTTCCCACCCGATCCACAATGTGCGTCATTTCATAGGTCCTTGAGGAAAATACTTTTTTTGCAGAATGAATACTCGAAGAAATCGAATTCGAAGAGGAACTGTGAGAGATTCGATCTGTTTTCACCAAATACTCCAACTTAGGAAATCGACGAAACAGTTTAGTTTTGGCTTCTAGGAAACTATTAAATTCCTCATTTAAGCATTGTTTGAAATCACGGGTTCCCGCAATCATTACTTGGGTAAGTTCCATCAATTGAGGCATTACTTCATGCGGCGCTTTACCATAGTTCCAAAGGTTACTTCGGTAGTTTAGATCTCCGAAAACACGGATTTTTCGCGCATTGGCTTTTTGAAGTAACTGTAAAGTCAAATGAGCTGCTTCCTGGGAAACAGCGGGGGAAATCCCTGACCAATGCACACAGGACACACCATCTAAAAGCCGATCCCAATCCAAGCCTTCTCCTGTAAATTTGGAGAAAGCTGAATCTGTTCGGTCATATATTATTTGTGAGCTCCGCTGCATTGCTCCATTCTCTAAAAAATAGACGCCCATTCTACCCTGGATAAAGGAAATAAATTGAGTATCTATTCCATATTTACGCATCTTCCCTGCTGCAGCCCAACCAATTTCATGATCTGGAAAGGCGGTTAAATGACTGACTTGCTCGCCCCAATAAGCAAGTGCAGCACCTACATTAGCCTCTGAACCACCAAATTCAACTTCCAGTTGGCCGGCTTGAAAAAAACGCTGATTGCCAGGAGGGCTCAGACGAAGCATCACTTCACCAATTGTAATTATTTTCTTCATAAAAGAAGGTATTTTTTCTAATTTGCCTAAAATAGGGAATAATTATGAATTATAGTAACGCTTTACTTCTAGATTCTTCGGATAATGTGGCAGTCGCTTTGAAAGATCTCAAACCTGGCGAAGAGATACAAATCGGTTCCCAAATAATACAGCTCATCGATTTTATTCCAGCAAAACACAAATTTTCGCTTCAAGACCTCGAAATAGGAAATGATATTTTTATGTATGGAACTATTGTAGCAGAAGTAACTCAAACAATCAAAAAAGGTGCTGCACTTACTTTGACAAATATCCAACATAAAACTAGTAACTATCAACTGCCTGCAGCGAGTAGTATAAAAAAAGAAGTCAATACTGAAGCATGGAAAGGAAAGACATTTTTGGGATACCATCGATCAGATGGACAAGTAGGAACAGCCAATTATTGGCTGGTTCTTCCTTTGGTTTTTTGTGAAAATACCAACATCAAACTTTTGCAGGAGGCCTTTGAAAATGCCTTAGGATTTGGCATCCCAAATCCATACGAACAACAAATCAACCAGTTACTAGCTGGATCTACTAAGAACACCCCTTTAGAAAATCCTTCCCCATCCTCTTTGCGCAAGGAATTATTCCCCAATGTAGATGGCATTCGCTTTTTAACGCATACCCTTGGATGTGGAGGCACTAGAGACGATGCTTCAAGCCTATGTGGATTACTTGCTGGGTACATTCATCATCCCAACGTAGCTGGAGCTACAGTGCTCAGCCTTGGCTGTCAAAATGCACAAGTAGCTCTATTGCAGGAAAAACTAGCAGCTCTCCAGTGCACAAAACCTGTTTTTATTTGTGAGCAGCAGCAAGAAGGAACAACGCATGCATTGCTTTCCAAAGCAGTAGTAAAAACAATGGAAGGGCTCAAACTTGCCAATGAATACGCTCGAGAACCTGCTCCCTTAAGTAAGTTAGTCATCGGACTTGAATGCGGTGGCTCCGATGGTTTTTCGGGAATATCAGCAAATCCTACACTTGGGCATGTTTCTGATCAGCTAGTAGCACTAGGTGGCACGGCTATTTTGGCAGAGTTTCCTGAACTATGTGGAGCAGAACAAGACCTTTTAAATCGTTGCCAAACTAAAGAGAAAGCCGAACGATTTATCCACCTTATGGAAACCTACAATGCCAGTGCCCGTCGCGTAGGAAGTGGATTCGATAAAAATCCTAGTCCTGGGAACATAAAAGATGGCTTATTGACAGACGGTATAAAATCCTGTGGAGCAGCAAAAAAGGGAGGAACTTCCCCAATTTCAGATGTTTTGGATTATCCTGAATACATCAAAAATCCAGGCCTTAACCTGCTTTGTACTCCAGGAAATGATGTGGAAAGTACGACCGCACTAGCGGGAAGTGGAGCAACTATTATTTTATTTACCACAGGATTAGGAACACCAACAGGAAACCCAATCAGCCCTGTGATCAAAGTCTCTTCCAATACAACCTTATCCCAAAGAATGCCAGACATCATTGATTTTAATGCAGGAACCATCATTTCGGGTGAAGACAGCCTGCATTCAGCGGGAGAAAAGTTGATGGAGCTTCTGGTTGAAGTTGCAAGTGGAACCATCCAAACCAAGTCAGAATTAAATCGGAATTTTGATTTTATTCCTTGGAAAAGAGGGGTATCTCTTTAAGAAATTTACAATAAAGCATAGTTTCAGCCACCAATCAATAAGAATCTTGAGGTTGCCGCTTGGTCTCGCAACTTTTTTGCCGACTGATAATCAGTCGAATGGTACCAAGCAAGTGCTTTTTCTCTAGTTGGAAACTCCAAAATCACCAAACGATCATGATCCCAGCTCCCCTCCAAGGCTTCTACAGGCAAGCCCCTAACCAAGAATTTCCCCTCGAAGGGAAGCAAACTTGTAGGCGTCTTTTTTTTATATTCCTCATAGACTTCTGGGGAATGAATGGCTATTTCAACAAGCATGTAAGCAGGCATAATGTTTTTTTTAGTTATTAAGGCAAACTAACAGTACATAATCATGGAAACCATACATATTTTACAATTTGGCACAGGAAATTTTCTTCGTGGATTTATTGAACCTCTTGTGGAAGAGGTAAACCAACAAGGGAAATCCCTACACGTATGCCTAGTTCAAAGTACTCAAAGCAGCACAATGGAGGCATTGCGCAGTCAAAATTTTCAATATTCTTTGTACCTAACAGGTATTGATAAGGGGAATGTAATCGAGCAATCCAAACAAATTACTTGCATTAAGGATGGGCTATCCCTACCACATGAGTATGAAAAATTTCTATCACTAGCTTTACAGCCTGAGTTGAATTGGGTGATTTCAAATGTCACAGAAGCAGGCATCGCCTGGCAAAGTGAAGGGCCTAAAAATTTAAATGCGGTATCCTTTGGAGGGAGGTTAACGCAGTGGTTGCATTGGAGATATACCCATGCACCAACTCTAAAGACAACTATTCTTCCTTGTGAACTTGTCCCAAACAATGGGGACCACTTAAATGATTTAGTTCAAAAACACGCAATTGCATGGGGTCTTGGAACTGAATTTTTAGTTTGGCTATCCACCAAATGTCGATTTTTCAATACCCTTGTAGATCGTATTGTACCTGGATTTCCAAGTAATTTCAAAAAATTTCAAACTCCAAATGCTGTTCAATCAGAGCCTTACCTCTTTTGGGGCATTGAAGGAGAGCCAGAAGATGCAAAGGAGATTCCTTTCTCCACCTGCAAAGGTGTAGTGGTAACAGCATCTCTACTTCCCTACGCTCAACGAAAAATTAGTGTCTTGAATGGACTCCACACCTATCTCGCAGCTGTGGGAATGTTAAAAGGGATCCAAACAGTTCAAGAATATGTTCAGGACTCCACCCGATTGATAGAAATAAATAAATTATTAGAGCAGGAAATTTTCCATTACTTAAATCAACCCTTGGAATCACTTCAAGAATATGCCAAGGAGATTATTGAGCGATTCAAAAACCCTTTTCTATCGCATGCACTTTTGTCTATTTCACTACAATCAATTTCCAAGTTTAGAAGCCGCTTGCTCCCCATATGCCTGCACTATTACAAAGAAAATGGAAAATTACCAGCCAAAATATCCATGGGATTGGTAGCCTTACTACTTTGTCACTTACGATTTCCAGATTTGATGAAGGACTCGGAAGAAAACAAACAGTACTTTAAGCAAATTCAAGAGGGGGATGAATCTGAATTAGATAAAATTATCCGTGCTAGTCAGGATTTGTTTGGCTTGCAAGATAGATCTAGTTTGGAACTTGCCTATGCTAGCCTCGAGAATGCCCTTACTGCTTAATTTTCAGCAAAGCCAATTCCAGCTGCAAACCTTGCCTTGGCATAGGCAATTTGAAGTCTCGAGGAAAGCTCATTCAAGGTGACTCTAGCGTCAAAAACCGCAACTTCGCGCGCATTGACCAAAAACAAGCTACTTTCACCTATTTCAAAACGGCGGGTTTCACCTGTAAGTAGTGCATCTAAGCTCTTTACATTTTCTACGAGCGTCCGTACTTGCTGGTTTAATACATTCCAAGAATTGAGCTCAGCCTCCAGTTTTGTTCGGAGCTGCTGCTCCTTCAAGTTTCTTCCTGTCTGTTTGATTTCCAATTTGGCAATGGCACTTCCCAGTTCACCTCGCGTCTTCCGTAAAAACAAAGGCGTGTAGACCGTCACTCCCCATTTGTAGTTGTTCTCAAAAAGAGGTGAAGGGCGAGCATCAGCTAGGTTCTCGGTCAAGAAATTATACTTCAACTTGACTACAGGAAGTAGTTCTTGGGTTCGCAAGCGCTTTTCCACATTCAAACTTGCCAAATCAAAATCTGTCAACAGCAATTCAGGATGCCTTCCCACCAAAGTCCTCAGTTCTTCTGCCTCAGGTGCAGGGTTAAGGAATTGGGATAGCGCCTGAGGAATAGTGGCCGAATCTAGCAGCATAGGTTCCCCTGAATCATTCCACAAATAGGTATTGAGCACTTGTGTATTTTCGAAAAACGAAATTTCTGCAAGCTGCAATCGGTATTGTCTGTTCAACAATTGGGATAAGGCCTCGACGGTGTCAATGGCTGCTTGATCGCCTAGTTCGTAGCTCCGCTTGATGCCATTAAACCGAATTTCTGCAAGCTTCACTCCTTCTTCCAACACTAGTTTATTTTCATAGGCAGCCGCCCATTTCCAGTAGGCAGCGGTAGCTTGTAAATTCAGTTCATTTCTGAAGTTAATTCGTTCCACCTCGGTGGCCTGCTCGTAAAGTTTAGCTTTTTGAAGCGTTGCTCTTCTGTCATCCAGCAGCAATCCTTGTCCTAAGTTTAGAGCAGCACCCGCAGCAAGTAATCCATTCGTTGGTACGGCACGTTCCGAGTTAAGGTAAGCACCTGAGTTTTGTTCAAAATTACCCATCAGCTCCACTCCCATCCAAGTAGGCACAAGTACCCCTGCCTCTCGCTTTTCAAAGTAGGTGGATTGGTTAAATTCTTTTTTATCTAAGTTGCCATACAGCATCGGATCAAATCCACCACGCGCCTTGCGCACCTCCATTTGGCCTAAGCGTAGGTTAAGATCCGCTTGGATGGAGATGGGATGGAATTCTTGAACCCATTGTATGTAATCTTCAAAGCTTAACCTTTGGATCTCTTGTGCCAAAAGTGAAGCCGATGGCAACAGCCAGAAGAAGAGAAGTGCTACTTTTTTCATTTCGTGGCAGAAGCAGTTTTATCTTTTTCTTCTTGAGAATAATAATCTGCAGGGAAGCCATTGAGCTGTCGCCAGATTTCATACCAAACAGGCACATCATTGAATAATGCGATTCCCTCAGCACCGGAACCCATCCGCAATAAATCTGGCCAAGCCTCCTCCTCAGGATCCTCAGTCACCAAGACACGGTATTGATTCGTTGGACCTGCAAACTGATCAATGGCAATAACTACCCCACCAAAGGTTCCGTTGGATAGCTGCGGCCATCCTGAAAAAACAATGGCCGGCCAACCATCAAAAATAAAGCGAACTTTATTTCCAGGCTTTACCAAAGGCAAATCTACTGGCTGAACATACATTTCAACTGCCAATTCAGCATCTGCAGGGACGATATTCACTATTTCGGCCCCTTCCTTGATAGTCTCACCGATACCTACTTGAATGGCTTTGGCGATGTAGCCATTTTGAGGGGCTAGGATATACCGATATTGCGCCCGCTGCTCATAATTGGAGTACTGGTTTTCAAGTTTGGTTACCGTTGCTTCTGCATCAAATTGAGAGGACAGAGCGGTGAATTTTTCGGATTGAGCCTTAGCCACTTTATCTTTAAACTCATTGTCTATAGCGCTCAAATCAATTCGGGAAGTAATAAACTCGTTTTTGCTGCTCAGAAATTTATTTTCAGAACCAATCAATTTTGCTTGAACTTCCTGAAACTTAAGTTTTCTTCCTTCCAAAGCGGTTACAGAGATCAAACCCTCTTTTAATAGCTGCTCCGCACGATCCAATTGGTACTTTCCAATATCGTAATTGACTTTGGCCTGCACCAACTCCATACTGTCGGACTGCACTTTTAATTCAGCAATCTTTAAATTATTTCGAGCTTGCTGCAACTTGAGGATGTTGTTTTGCTCAAGCGCGGAAATTTGGTTTTCTAGGGCGCCAACTTTCTCTCCATAAGATTCAGCAGCTTGGGTTTTGGCATTCACCTGCTGCTGCGTACGTGGAAGCAGCAAGGAATCAAAATACTCGTCCTTGATTTCTGAAATTCGTAAAATTGTATCTCCTGCTGCTACATAGTCACCTTCAGCCACATACCATTTCTCAATTCTACCTGAAATGATCGAATGTATAGTCTGTGGCCGTTGATCCGGACGAAGCGCAGTTACCATGCCCTTGGAACGAATATTTTGAGTCCACGGCAAGAAAAGCATCAGAAAAAAGACTACAATCACCCACGCCAAAATCTTTAATCTTTTCTTGCTTTCCCTTTTTGGAAGCGTAATTTCCAAGCTTTTGGCGCCGCTGAAATAGGTAAAGTCTTTGATAATGTTTTTTGAAATATTCAACATAGCCAATTAGTTTTTGAATTTCTTGAATGCTTCATAACTGCCTTGAAAGGCCAGTTCCCCCTTGTCCATTAGAATCACTTGATCCGCAAGTTGCTGCACATGTGCTTCATCTGAGATCATGATCAAGGTCCAAGGTCCCTTCATCACATAGTCTATCACATTTGCTTTTACCTTAGGATCCACATAGTTTAAGATATTCTCCATGATTAATGCTTTTGGATGACCTACCAATCCCCTTGCTATTAAAATCTGATGCGCAATGGATTTAGATAATCCCTTGCCCTCAGGTTGAAGTACTGTTTCCAATCCCAAAGGCGCCTGGTAAATAAAATCTTTCAGCCCTACCAATTCAATAAGGTATTCCAATTGCTCTTGGCTACAATCACGTCCTAAGCAAATATTTTCCTCGATAGTACCGTGGAAAATCTGTTGAAGTTCAAGGAAATCACCAACCATGCCACGGAATTTCTCCAGGTTGATGTATTCCAAGGACAAGTCATTTACAAGTACTTTACCTTGATACTCTTCGTAAAGCCCTGAAAACAAAGCCAACATGGCACTTTTCCCACTTCCACTTTTACCAGTTACGACTACTTTCTTTCCAGGCTCTATGGCAAGAGATATACCAGAAAGTAAGGGTACATGCGCATCTGCAGGCTGAAAGACTACGTTTTCCATGCTAAACTTTATCCCTTCCGAAGTAGGGTCAATCACTTTCTCTTGTGGCTCATGGTGTTCCAAATCCAAATCCATGATTTGACCTAGCTTGTCTACAGACACTAAGGTGTCGTAGACGGTTTCCAAGGAAAGTATAAGTTTCTCCACCGAACTGACCACGAGAATAATAATTACTTCCGCGGCAACAAATTGTCCAATGGAAATTTGATCATTAATTAAAAGCAAACTACCTGCAAGTAGCAAACTGGTAACAATTAGTACCTTAAACGCAATCATCACCTTGTATTGGAAAATCAATACATTAAAATGCTGGGAGCGAAACTCAATGTATTTTTGGATCAGTTTATCTGTTCGAAGTAAAGGTAAATTGGTGGAGCCTACCAACTTAAAGGAGTTGAGCGTCCTTCCTACTTCCTCCAACCAATAGGCAGTCTTATACTTGAATGAAGATTCCTTTACTGCAGTTTCCATACCTCGAGGAGCAGTGAAGTAAAAGATCAATCCCAAAATCCCAAAAAGACCTAAACCAAATAGGATGAAGGTTGGATGGTAGAAAGAAAGCAATAAGAGACCAAAAATTACCTGAAGGAGGGCTGAAGAAAAATCAATCAAAATCTTAGCCATCCCTTTTTGAAGACTTACTGTATCAAAAAAGCGATTCACAATTTCAGGCGCATATTTTCCATGAAGGATCTCAGTTTTAATTCTTGGAAGTCGGTAAGCGATGGAAAGACCTGATTTCGAGAATATACGTTGCTGAAATTTCTCCATAATCTGCAATTGGGAGATTTGGAGAAACCCTCCAAAAATCACCCCCACGGCCACAATAATTACTAAAATCACCCAGGAAGTGGTAATCCTCCCCCCTAGGATGAAATTGAGAATAGCTTGGATACCCAGCGGCAAGGTGAGCGTAACCAAACCATTTAATACCGCATAGAAATAAATGGCATAGACTTGATTTTTCTCTTCTTTGAGAATATTGAAAAATCGTTTGATCGGTGTTAATTCTTGTTCGCGCTGCATCAGTGAATGGCTTTGTTCACGAGTTGATAAAAGAATTGATAACGGTCTTTGCTTTCAGGTCCAGCATCAAGCATACCAGGCAAATGCTGAGAATTAAAGGTCTGCAAGAGACTCGACTCAAGAATAGTAGATACTAAAGTTTTGGGATAGAGGTAATCTGGATTGATCTCCGTAATTATGGAAGATATTCGGTCTCCAAACTTGTAAACCTGAGAGAAAATTCCAGATTCATGTTCAAAATCTACTTGCTTCGTAAGGAAGCCTTTGATGGACTCATGGATCACAATAGTTCTCAATATTTGTGGGTCTAGAAAATCATTTTGCTTGTAAATCGGACCTTCTACCAAGAGTTGAATGGCAATGGCTAGTCGCTGATCTGGATCTTGTTGGTTGGCTGTGACAAATACCAAATTGTGCTCTAACCAAGCCCAATACCAGGCGCTGAGATACAAGAGCAACTTGTGCTTATTGTCAAAATATCGATAAATAGCCGCTTCTGTACTTCCTATTTTCGCTCCCAATTTTTTGAAAGTGAAGTGCTCCATCCCCAATTCTTGAATCAGGCAAGCTCCTTCTTGAACAATTAATACGCCCAATTCCGAACTAAATGGATCTTTTAGGAACAAATTAGTATTTACCTCAATCCTGATTTTCTTTAAAATAGATTCCATTTTTTCTTCCAAATCTCCAGCTATAACGAAAGGTAAGAATGAAAGGTTTGCCATTCAATCATTTTTGTTAGTAATAATAACAAAATGGAAATAAATACATGCAAATCAATCCCTAACCGAGAGAAAAGAACTGAAATAATCGAATGAACTGATTTGATCTTTGAAAAATTCTAGAATCTAAAGCGCTTCTAGAAAGGGACTATTCAGCTATTTATTTTATCATGCTTCCCAACCCAATAGGCCCAAAAAAGAAGTATGGGATGAAAAAACAATAAACGAACCCAGCCAGCCCATTCCGGAACACAAAGCACTCCTTCAATGCAAGAACCTACCTGAATGAAGTACACATGGGATGGGATAAAACAAATCAACATGCCAAAAATACCCCATGCAGCTCGCTTGCGAGTAGGTAAATACAAGACGCCCAAACCCAATAAAATCTCCGCAACTCCAGAAAGAATATTAATAAGTTCAGGATTGGAGAAAAACGGAGGAATGAGTGGAAGATAAAAATCGGGGGTAATAAAATGATTGACACCCGCTACCAGGTAAAAATACCCCATGCTGTAAATGAGGAACTTCTGCACAAATTTTTTCATCTTTTTCTTTTAGAGATTGAAAAAGATACAACAAATCAAGGACAGGACAAGGCTTTAAAACCCTCTGTATTTTAATTTCCCTACCCCATATTGATATAGAGTCTTGGAATAACGAAGCATGGCTGGCATCAAACAAATCGTAAGTCCCACAACGGTACTCAAATACATCCAAAGCTTGGGCTCAGCAACCAATACATTGATCGCAACCAATGAAGTAAACATCAAGGCTACAGAGAAGGCATAGCTGATGTACATCGCACCATCATAGAACCCAGGTTCAGGAATAAAGCTTGCATTACAAACAGAACAGCTAGAATTAATGACCGTTAGTTTTCGGTAACTAAATGGGGAGACAGGAAATAAATTCCCTTCTCGACATTTGGGGCACTTCGCCTGAGCGATGGCAGAAACTAAGCTTTTTGGCATGATTGAAAAATGAATACGTAAATCTAGACGAAAAGGAAAGCTATTACTGTGACCTTTGTTACGATACAGAGCCCTTATCAAAAAATCGAAAAAGATAAATATGATTATCAGCAATCATGCCAGTAGCTCAGCTCGCCTTTTTTAAACTGCGGATAATAATCATTGACAGACCATGGACCACGGCCCACAGCTCATCTAACTGAACCTCAAACCTTTTTTTCTCTGGTTAGTGGTGAAAAAGCGGATAATCAGAAATATAAAAATGGGATGCTTTAATTAACGCAATTCCTCAAGATCGTAATCTTTCCCTTTTCCCCATTGGAGCAACTCGTGTAAGGTATAAAATTCAAGGGTATCCAAATCTTTAATTCGGAAATTCTCTCCCGATATCCGAGCCATTACTTCAATTTTCCGGACTTCCCCCTGGTTGACCAATCGGTATATTCGTCCTACGCGTAAGTTATCTAAAGCTAATGGCATTAGATCTTTGCTTTGATTAACGCTCCTGTAGCCTCAAAAGTAATTTCTTTTTTGGGCGCTGTAATCGCTTCAATTTCTTCCTTGGATTTGCCTTGATCTTCGGCATAGTGGCGCAAAGTCTCAACATCGGTTTCGGATAAAGTAGCCACCCCTTCAATAGTTATAGGAAATCCTTGAGAATTGGTAGGAATAAAAAATCCATAATCCTTAAAGGTCACACGCATTTTAGATCCATTTGGCAGCTCCATCGCAAACCAGCATCCTTTATTCGTACACACCTCCTTGATGTTTCCAGAAACTTTTCCCGTAAAGGTTCCGGCAGACTCGACTTTTTGCAGCAAAGTGGCTGTAGTCACTACATCTGTTCCTTTCACCACATCTCCATAGTTTCCAGGAACTACCTTGGCTTCACCTACCAATTCGTAAGTGGTTTTTTGGGCCAAAAGACCTGATTTTTGGCAGGAAGTAAGACTGATAACTAGTGCTAGCGAGAAAAACATGGATTTCGTTTTCATGGTTCGGTTTGATCTTTTCAAAATTCAGTGGCCAAGTAACTCAAACAAAGCAAATTCCCAATTGTTTGAGATACATATCTGACTCAAAAATAGCTGAAAAGTCCTTGCCTCAAAAGAATTTTGTACCCTTACTCCTCCCTGATTTATAAAAGGCGATGAAAAAATAATTTAACCACTACGCAAATCTGGTTTTAGAGTTGTCATGGATTTCGAGGAACACAAAAACGAAAAAGATTTGTAACAAATTCAGAAATAGATGGCCACATTTTTTGACAATCCATTAATTTTACTGTTTAAATTTTACCTGCTCCATGCCAAAAACCAAAAAATTCATCATTGATTTTGACAGCACCTTTACCCGAGTAGAGGCCTTAGATATCTTGGGAGAAATCAGCCTTTCGGGTGATCCCCGACAAAAGGAAAAATTGCAAGCCATTAAAGATATCACGGACAAAGGCATGGATGGAAGCCTTACTTTTAGAGAAAGTCTGGAACAACGACTCGATATCCTTCAAGCTTCCAAATCCCAAATAGCGGAATTGATCGTAGTCCTAAAGCAAAAAGTTTCCAAATCATTTGAGCGGAACAAAGATTGGTTGAAAGATAATGCTGCTGATGTCTTTATCATTTCAAATGGCTTCAAAGATTTCATCATCCCCATTGTGACCGAATACGGAATTAAGCAGGAGAATGTATTTGCCAATGACTTGATTTATGATAAGAACGGAAAAATCATCGATTTCAACCGGGAAAACCCCCTCTCCAAAAATAATGGCAAGTCGGAAACCATCCGTGATATCAACTTGGATGGAGACATTTATGTGATTGGCGATGGCTACACCGACTACGAAATTAAGGCATCTGGATTGGCCAATAAATTTTATGCCTTTACTGAAAATGTAAGCCGACCAAAAGTAACCAGCCAAGCAGATCACATCGCTCCGAGCTTCGATGAGATCCTCTACATCAACAAACTAAACACGAAATTTTCCTACCCAAAAAGTAGAATCAAAGTTCTCCTTCTTGAAAATGTGCATCCCATTGCACTGGAACTCCTAAAAGAAGAAGGCTATCAAGTGGAAGTTGCTTCGGGTGCCATGAGTGAGGAAGAGCTCTGTGAAAAGATTCGAACAATTTCAATACTTGGCATACGCTCCAAAACTACAGTGACCAAAAAGGTGCTTGAAAATGCAAATCGCCTTTTGGCAATCGGCGCTTTTTGTATCGGCACCAACCAGATTGATTTAGAAGAATGCCAGAAAAGAGGGGTGGCAGTATTCAACGCACCCTTTTCAAATACCCGCTCTGTCGTCGAAATGGCGATCGCACAAATCATTTTCTTGATGCGTAGGTTTCAAGACAAATCCGTCGGGATGCATCAAGGGATTTGGGACAAGTCAGCAACAGGCTCCTTCGAGATTCGCGGCAAAAAACTAGGAATTGTTGGCTATGGAAACATTGGCGCACAGCTCTCTGTTCTCGCCGAAAACCTAGGGATGAATGTCTGCTATTTCGATGTTATCGAAAAACTAGCACTTGGTAATGCCACCAAAATGAATTCCTTGGATGAATTATTAGCTACCTGCGATGTCATCACCTTGCACGTGGATGGTCGGAAAGACAACAGTTGCCTCATTGATCAGGAAAAAATCTCAAAAATGAAGCCTGGTGCCCTACTACTTAATTTGAGTCGTGGACATGTAGTCGACATTCCCGCATTGAGAGCAGCAATTCTTTCAGGACATATTGGAGGCTGCGCAGTAGATGTATTCCCCGAAGAACCCAAAAACAACAAAGAAGGCTTTGAATCGGAACTCAAAGGCTTGCCAAATACCATCCTCACCCCGCATATTGGAGGCAGCACTCTGGAAGCACAGGAAAATATTGCCCGATTTGTACCTGGAAAAATCATGGAATATGTCAATACAGGAAACACCTACAACTCAGTCAACTTCCCCAATATTCAGCTTCCATTCCTGAAAGATGCACATCGACTGATTCACTTGCACCAGAATGAACCCGGTGTATTGGCTAAAATCAACCTTGTGCTTGCCAACTACCACATCAACATTGTAGGTCAATACTTAAAAACAAATGAAAAAATCGGTTATGTGATCACGGACATTGACAAAGTCTATGATCCAGATGCCATTGAAGCACTAAAGAATATTCCAGGCACGATTCGCTTCCGAACACTCTACTAATCATTGATCACCCATAAAAAAAGCCCTTAATGGGCTTTTTTTATGATTACTTGGAACCATACAGGTCCTGGTAATAGGTCTGGTAGGCTCCTGAGGTAACCCGATTGAGCCAGGCTTCGTTTGCCAAATACCAATCAATGGTCAGCTCGATTCCTTCTTCAAACTGCAAACTTGGCTCCCAGCCTAACTCCTGCTGAATCTTGGTAGCATCAATGGCATAGCGTAAATCATGCCCTGCACGATCTTGAACGAAGGTAATTAGCTTCTCGGAAGTGCCCGCCTCACGGCCAAGTTTCGCGTCCATCTTTTGGCACAATAGGCGAACAATGTCAATGTTTTTCCATTCGTTGAATCCTCCAATATTGTAGGTCTCGCCTGGCTTACCTTTATGGAAGACCACATCAATGGCACGTGCATGGTCCTTCACAAACAACCAATCTCGAACATTCTCACCCTTCCCATACACGGGCAATGGCTTGTTATTCTTGATGTTATGGATGCAAAGAGGAATCAACTTTTCCGGAAAATGGTTTGGCCCGTAATTATTTGAGCAGTTGGAAACCACTGTTTTCATTTTGTAGGTGTTCGCATAGGCCCTTACAAAATGGTCGGAAGCAGCTTTTGATGCAGAATAAGGGGACTGAGGATCATAGGCTGTAGTCTCCAAGAAAAATCCTCCATCATGCAGAGATCCGTACACTTCATCCGTAGAGACATGATAGAACAGGTGTTGATCCAAGGCTCCTGACCAAGCTTTTTTGGCCACATTGAGCAAGTTCACTGTACCAAACACATTGGTTCGTACAAAGGCCAAAGGATCTGAAATAGATCGATCCACATGAGATTCAGCAGCGAGGTGAATTACATCCGTAATTCCGTGCTTTGCAAAAATCGCTTCCAAAGCCTGCTCCTCTTGAATATCTGCTTTTTCAAAAAAGTAGTTGGACGCACCTTCTACTTCAACCAAATTCTCTAGGTTGCCCGCATAGGTCAATGCATCTAGGTTGACGATTCGATACTGCGGATAGTTAGCCACAAAAAGTTTGACTACATGAGATCCAATAAATCCGGCTCCTCCGGTAATTAAAATTGATTTTGACATATTAGGATTGATAAAAATTTAAGTACCATTTGGTGAATTCAGCCACCCCTTGGGCTACTGAAATTTTGGTTTCGTAGCCCATGTCCTGCATTAACTCAGAGATATCGGCATGTGTTTCGACCACATCTCCAGGCTGCATGGGAAGAAACTCCATCTTTGCCTTTTTCCCAAGTCCTTTTTCGATTGCTTCGATAAATTCCAGCAAGGGCACAGGGGATGAGTTTCCAATATTGTAAAGTTTGTAGGGCGCTGTAGAACTCGATGGATCAGGATGCTGACGGTCAAAATTACTGTTGGCAGTTGCTGGCCGGTCTGCTACGAGAAGTACTCCAGACACAATATCATCGATATAGGTGAAATCTCGCTTCATTTGACCTTGATTAAACACATGAATGGGCTCTCCTTTGCGAATCGCATCGGCAAACAGAAAATAAGCCATATCGGGTCTACCCCAAGGACCATACACCGTAAAAAAGCGAAGTCCTGTGGTTGGGATTCCAAAAAGGTGGCTGTAGCTGTGCGCCATCAGTTCATTTGCCTTTTTTGAGGCTGCATAGAGAGAGATCGGATGATCCACTCCATCGGAAGTAGCGAATGGCATTTTAGCATTACTCCCGTAGACTGAACTTGAGGAAGCAAAAACCAAGTGCTTTACAGGATGAAATCGACAGCACTCCAACAGATGCAAAAAGCCGGTAAAGTTGCTATGTAGGTAATCTTCGGGGTGAAGAATAGAATTTCGTACACCTGCTTGGGCTGCCAAATGAATGACTACATCAAATTTCTCAGTTTCAAAAAGGCTTAGTAAAGCCTCTTTATCCACTAAATCTTGTTGGATAAAGCGATAGCTTTTTGATTTTAAAGAGGTTACGAGAACTCCAGATCCTATCTTTTCCCTTGCGACCCCTAATTCAGCCAATCTGGCAAACTTAAGTTCAAGGCTATAATAGGAGTTAATGCTATCCAAACCAACAACCTCCTCTCCTCTCTCGAGTAAGTGTCGGACCACATGAAATCCAATAAAACCTGCAGCTCCAGTAACTAGGTATTTCATGATTTATAAAATGAGTTTAGCTTACAAAATAGTATCATGGCAAGCCCTTTACTTGATTCTTTCCAAGTTGACGGTAGGCTTCCAATTGAAGTTGCTGCACTTTTTTTCGATCAAATTTATCCACAACTTCTTCAAAAAGGACTTCAGCATACTTAGTTAAAACATCGCGCTTCACAAAGGCAAACTCTAATGCCTCTTTCAATACCGTCACCTCTCCAATTGGAAAAACTAAACCTGTCTTTTGCTGCTTGATAAATGAAGTATTCCCGATACAGTTGGAACATATAATAGGGACTTGCATAGCTGCCGCCTCCAAAAGGACATTTGAAAATCCCTCTTCATGAGATGCTTGAACCAGTACATCTGATAAAGCAAGGTAATGCGCTACATGATCAGTCGAATCTAGTTGTACCACACGCGGATGTTCACGAATGACCTGTATCGTTTCTTGGCTTATTGGATCTTTCTCCTGTTCAAAAGTACCGATAAGCACCAATTTGGATCTAGAAACAATCTTGGATTTTTCAAAAGCAGCAACCAAGTCTTCTATCCCCTTCCGTTTGGTTAGCTGCCCAACTGCCAAAATTATAAAATCATTCTCACCTGGCAGAATACGCATGGTAGCCGCTACCAAATGATTTTCCTTTAGGGCTTGTCGATTAAATTTTTCTAAATCAACGCCTAGGGTAGACCCAGATCCCAGCAATTCAAACTTGGAAGCTTCAACTCCTGAATTGCTGGTCAAATAAGTAAGCATTCCTATTGAATTGACCCATAACTTTGTAGCATTGGCAAAGGTCCACTTTTCAATTAAGGTTAGCCCCTTTTGCGGCTCTTTTGTATTTGCTGGCATCTCAGTGATGCTATGAATTCGATGCGGAACGCCAGCCAAATTGGAGGCTATCATGCCTAAAAAACCAGCCTTGGAATCGTAACTATGAATCACATCCGGTCTTTCCTTGCGGATCAATGTGAAGAGTCGCCAAAAAGAAATGACGTCTTCTACAAAATTGGCTCCCTTGACAAAAGGAACAACCTCATGTCTCACTCCTTCAGCTCGACAAATCTGTTGAATTTCTCTTCCATCTGCACTTACAAGGAGTACCTCCCAACCTTGCTCCTGCATCAATTTAGGCTGACCAGAGAGTAAAAGTTTAAATGTAATCGGCTCGGTGGAAAGAAGAAGATACTTGGGCATTTAACGAATGGGATGAAATACAAAGGTAAAATTTTCTTAGAAGAACTTGATTAGAAAATAAGGTTCAAACTAAAAGTTTGAAAATTGAATCTTTTGATCATGTATCCAGCTTGATTAAGCTCTAGAATCAAATTAATTCTAATTTTTTCATTGGATTCTTTCAAGATTTTTGTGCAAGCCAAAATCTCTAAAAAATCAGTAAATAAGCATTTTTTAACAAAATCAAATTCGTTAATAAGAATAATTAATTTTTATTTTCTTGTTTAATTACAATTTTTTATTTTTATTTTAATTTATTTTATTTTGTTTTCTAAGTATTTTAGGTAGTTTTATAACGGGTGATTAAACTTTTAACATTTCTTTTTTAAATGAATCTATTTTTAGAGGAAGGACTACACAGTAATTTTTTCCTTCTTTCGCTTTTTTGATCATCCTCCTAAAACAAGAAAAGCCTTCCTTCGAAAATACCCCCATTGTATTCATGGGATTACTTCAGAAAGAAGGCTTTTTAGTAAGCTATCTTAACTCGCTTAATCAAAAAGTTCAGCCAACTTCGCTTCTAAGCTTGGGCCTCTCAAATCTTTTGCAATGATTTTTCCATCTGGATCAATCAAATAAGTCGCAGGAATGGCCTGAATCTGGTATAGCACAGCAGCAGCGGAATTAAAGTACTGCAAATCGGAAACCTGCGTCCAATTCAAACGATCATCTGCAATCGCTTTGATCCAATCTTCCCTACTTCGATCCAAAGAAACTCCAAAAACTTCAAAGCCCTTTGAATTATACTGGTTGAAGAGGCGAACTACATTTGGATTTTCCTGTCTGCAAGGCTTGCACCAAGCTGCCCAAAAATCAATCAGCACATATTTTCCTCTCAAATCAGAAAGCTTCGTCGTCTTTCCACTTGGATCGGGAAGCACGATATCTGGAGCCACTTGGCCTACTGCCAGCGCTCTCAATTCATCAAGCTGCTGCTTCATCTGAAGGATTGCAGGGGAACCTGGATAGTTATCATTCAGCTTGGTGACTAAAGCATCAATAAATGGAAAATCATTTTGAGGATTTAGTAGCCCAATAGCTGCCAAAGAAGCAAATGAATTCCCCATACTCTCAATCATCTCTTTCACGCTTACTACTTGCTGGGATTCCAAGGTCATAGCATCCACCTGGATTTGCTGAATTACCGCTGCATCATTTTTACTCATTGCCTCATAGTACCGTTCATTGAGCTGATTCACCTTAACCTGGTATTCCTCCATCAGCTTTTCAAGCTTCAACATTTCTTTGCTGTCCTTTGAACCTTCAATTTGAAGGCTTGCTGGGTCAGAGAAATTGAACTTAACGTCGACGTCTTCTGTAAATAGTGCCAACTTAACCACACGTTGACCATAAAGATTTAATTCATAAAAGGTTGGGGCACTAATCGAATCAAATTCAAAAGAAAAGTCCCCATTTGATTTAATCTCCAAGGTATCGAGCACCTTGGGTCTGCTGTCGGTATATTGGGAAAGTACCACTACTCCCTGTGGTACATTTTGAAGATTTCCTGTAATCACCACTTTTTCACCTGTAGCATCTGTTCCTCCACAGGAGAACAAGGCAAGGGTGGCACTAACCAAAATTCCTAACATAGATTTTTTCATAGTTTAATTCGCTAATAACTCACTGAAAATACGGGAAGCAACTTTTGGGTCCGCCTTCCCCCCTGATTTTTTCATCAATTCACCCATAAACAAACCTAAAAGTCCTTTTTTACCAGACTTGTACTCTTTTACCTTGTCTGGATTTTCTAAAAGAACCTCCTTTGCCAACGGGACTAGGTAGCCCGCATCACTTTCTTGGATCAGATTCAGGCGCTGGGCTATTTCCAAGGGTGTAACTGTTGGATTAAGGATAAGTTCAGGATAAATCTTTTGAGATGCAACAGAAAAAGAAACCTGCCCCTCCTCCACCAAGGCAATTAGTTGAGCCACAACTTCCACATTCAAGGGAAACGTAGCGAAAGATGTCCCAGTTTCATTCAGATAAGACTTAATCGGGCCCATCATCCAATTAGAAGCTGCTTTGTACTGCGCTGTCTTCGCGCAAAGGGCTTCAAACCAAGTTGCCACATCTTTACTTTCTGTCAACAAGGCTGCATCGTAGCGTGGCAGTCCATAGGCAGCAATAAATTTTCGATACAAGGCATTGGGCAAGGCAGGTAGCTGCGCATTTACCGAATCAATCCATTCTTCCGTGAGGAATAAAGGAGGCAGGTCAGGCTCTGGAAAATACCGGTAATCGTTCAGTTCCTCCTTGGTTCGCATGCTGCTTGTAAAGCACCCATCCGCATCAAAAGACCGTGTTTCAGAAATAATCTCCTGTCCTAGTTCTAATAATTCAACTTGGCGCTGGTATTCAAAGTCGATGGCATTCCCAAGGTTTCGAAAGGAATTCATGTTTTTCACCTCCACCTTCTTGCCAAGAGTTTCAGTTCCACGGAGCCTTACCGATACATTTGCATCGCAGCGCAATGACCCTTCTTCCATCGTGCCATCACAAATCTCTAGGTACATCACCAACTTTCGGATCTCAGCTAAAAATGCAACAGCCACCTCAGAAGACCGAATGCATGGTTCGGTGACAATCTCAATTAGTGCTGTCCCTGCTCGATTGAAGTCCACCCAACTGGCTTCCTTTCCAGGAACATGAATCAATTTGCCGGCATCCTCTTCCAAATGGATCCGATTCAACTGAACTTCGAGTTCGCTTCCGTCCTCCAAAAAAAATGGGACTTTACCCCCGATGCAAATCGGTTCCTTGTCCTGAGTGATTTGGTAGCCCTTGGGTAGGTCTGGATAGAAATAATTTTTGCGGTCAAAACTTGAGCGACGGCTAATGGTACATTGGCAGGCCAACCCCATGCGCACGGCATAGTCAATCGCACGCATATTGAGTTTGGGAAGGGTGCCCGGATGTCCCAAAGTAATCACAGAAATATGCGTATTAGGCTCAGCCCCGAAGCTGCTTGCATCTTCTGCAAATAGTTTGCTGGAAGTGGATAGTTGTGCATGAACTTCCAGTCCCACCACCAATTGGTATTTGTCTGTTAGTTCTTTGGACAACATGGCTCTATTAAAATCACTTACAACAAGATAGACTTTGCTTTGGCTACCACTTGGGGCAAACCATCGAGGTTTTTACCTCCTGCAGTCGCGAAGAAAGGCTGACCACCTCCGCCTCCTTGGATTTCCTTGGCAAGTTCACGAACTAGATTTCCAGCATGCAAACCAGTGGACTCCAATAAAGACTCATCGATAAATACAGCCACTTGAGGCGTGTTATCTATCGAAGCTGCCAAAACAATACAGGCCTTAGAAACTTCATTTTTGAGTTCATATACCAACTTCTTCAAGGTGTCTGCATTGGGCAGAGTCACAGCGGCAATCAATACCTGCATGCTGTCTTTTTGAACAAACTGACCTTTCAACTGATCCTTTATTCCAGCGGATTTTTCTAGATGCAACTGCTCAATTTCTCTCCTTAATTCATTGCGTTCTTGAACTAAGGATTCCACGGCCTTTACCAGGTCTCTTGGATTTTTTAAGAGTTCTTGAAGTTCTTTTACCAAAGCCTCTTGCTCCCGAATGTAGGTTTCTGCAGCTGTAGCTGTAATCGCCTCAATGCGGCGCACCCCAGCAGCAATAGACCCCTCTGAAGTAATCTTAAAAAGGCCTATTTGGCTTGTCTCAGACACGTGAGTGCCACCACACAATTCAACAGAATATTCTTTACCAAAGGTAATCACACGGACAAAATCCCCATATTTTTCACCAAAAAGGGCTGTTGCACCCATTTTTTTTGCGTCCTCAATTGGAACATTCCGCTGTTCAAACAAGGCTATATTCTCTCTAACCTTGGCATTAACAAGTACCTCCACTTGAGCGATTTCCTCTTCCGTCATTTTTCCAAAGTGGGAAAAATCAAAGCGAAGCAGCTGCTCATTGACCAGAGATCCACGCTGTTGGATATGATCTCCCAGTACCGACTTAAGAGCCGATTGGAGCAAATGCGTAGCGGTGTGGTTGTTCGAGGTTAGCTGTCGTTTTTCGTGATCTACTTCGGCTACAAATTGTGCTTCCGCATGTAGGGGAAGCTTTTCTACAAAATGAACGATTAAGTCATTCTCTTTTTTGGTGTCTAACACGCGAATATGTTCAGTTGGAGTCTTCAACCAACCCGTATCGCCTACTTGACCACCACTTTCCGCATAAAAAGGCGTTTTGTCCAATACCAATTGGTAGCGGTCCCCTTTCTTGTCCGTGATGGTGCGGTATTTGACAATATGGGAATAGGAATCCAGTACATCGTAACCCACAAATTCTACTCCTGAATCGTCATGCACCAAAACCCAATCGCCAGTATCTTGCTCAGAAGCTGCTCTTGAACGGGTTTTCTGCTTTTCCATTTCATCGGCAAAGCCTTTTTCGTCTACTGAAAATCCATTTTCACGGGCGATTAATGAAGTTAGGTCTAAAGGAAATCCATAGGTATCGTACAACTCGAAGGCAGTTTTACCGGGGATCACCTGCTGGCTGCTGCCAAGCAAATCTGCTTTTATCCCATCTAGCATTCGGAGTCCATTGTCAAGGGTACGAAGGAAAGAGGCTTCTTCTTCTTGAATTACCTTGGCAATAAATTCCTGCTGTGCACGAACTTCTGGGAATATGTCTCCAAAATTCGCTGCAATTAGCGGTGTCAACTCGAATAAAAATGGCTTTTGAAAACCTAGGAAAGTATAACCATAACGCACTGCTCTTCTCAAAATCCGTCGAATCACATAGCCTGCCTTGTTGTTGGAAGGAATCTGTCCATCTGCAATCGTAAATGAAATCGCCCGGATATGGTCTACAATCACGCGGAATGCTATGTCAGTGGGCTCATCTTTCCCATAGGATTTTCCCGATTTACGCTCCAAAGCAGCGATAAAGGGCATAAATAAATCGGTATCGTAGTTGGATGATTTGTGTTGAATCGCCCGTACCAATCGCTCAAAACCCATACCGGTATCCACGTGGGTAGCAGGCAACTCCTTCAAGCTTCCATCAGACACACGGTTAAACTGCATAAATACCAAGTTCCAAATCTCAATTACTTGAGGATGGTCATTGTTAACGAGTTCACGTCCTGGCACGGCAGCACGCTCGGCGGCTGTACGTAAGTCCACGTGGATTTCAGAGCAGGGTCCACAAGGTCCTGTATCACCCATTTCCCAGAAGTTATCCTTCTTGGAACCCATAATGATGCGGTCTTTTGCCACGATAGTACTCCAAAGGTCGTAGGCCTCTTGATCCATGGCTAGATTGTCGCCCGCATCCCCTTGAAAAACGGACACGTAGAGCAGGTCTTTGGGCAACTTGTAGACCTCTGTCAATAGTTCCCATGCCCATTCAATTGCTTCCTTTTTGAAATAATCTCCAAAAGACCAGTTGCCCAGCATCTCAAACATGGTGTGGTGGTAGGTATCTACCCCTACTTCTTCCAAGTCGTTGTGCTTACCACTTACACGAAGGCATTTTTGAGAATTGGCTACTCTTGAGAATTTGGCAACCTCATTTCCTAAAAAAGCATCTTTAAACTGATTCATCCCTGCATTGGTAAACATCAGGGTTGGGTCATTTTTTACTACAATGGGAGAAGAAGGAACGTATTGATGCTGCTTGGATTGGAAAAACTCAATAAACGTACTTCTGATTTTTTTGGCTTCCATGGAAGAGAGTCGATACAGTGGCTAAAACTAGTTGGGCAGTATCCGTTGAATTGGAACGAATGCAGGCCACAAATTTAATAGAATTGGCTGGCTTATGCACAGGAATTTGTGATTTTGACAAAAGCTTCCAGAGGATTCAAGACCATTTATCTGGGTATTTTTCAAACTAGTTCGGATTGAGCTTTCAAAAAATGAAAACGAAAGATTCTTTTTATATTCGTTTTTTTAACCCGATACCCATGTCCTACCTAGATCAAATCGCCTCTCCTACCTTACTTATTGACGAAAAAATTACCCGAGCCAATCTTGAAAAAATGGCCAGTAAAGCACATGCGCTAGGAAAGAAGCTAGTTCCTCACTGGAAAACTGCTCAATCCCGGATCATTGGAACTTGGGCAAAAGACTACGGCATCCGGGAGGTAACTGCATCCTCTATTTCCTTAGCGGAATACCTTTGCGGTCAAGGTTGGGACTGTATCCATATTGCTTTCCCTTTCAATATCCGTGAAATCCCAAGGCTCAACCGACTAGCTGCAAAGCAGGGTATTTCGGTACAAGTGGTCAATTCAGCTACGGCGAAAGCACTGGCGGAGGGTTTGACAGCACAAGTAGAATTCTTTGTTGAACTCGATGCGGGTTATGGGCGCACTGGCATTCAATCCTCAGATGAAGCCGAATTGGAAGCTATTTTTAAACAGGCAGATGGAAGTGAGTTTTTGAAATTTAAAGGATTCTACATCCATCCCGGACATACGTACTACGGGAAAGACACGGACAAAATCCATCTGGAAAGTCAAGAGGCACTTGCAAAAATGAAAGCAAAGTACTTGTCCCGTTTTCCAAAGGCAGTAACTCGCTTGGGCGACACACCAGGCTGTGCAGTTCGAGAAGATTTTGGAGGTGTGGATGAATTGGGTCCAGGTAATTTTGTATTCTTTGATTTGATGCAAGTACAGTTAGGCAGCTGCACTAAAAAAGACATTGCCGTCTGCCTTGCCGTACCTGTGGTGGACATTCGAAAAGATCGAAAAGAGATCCTCATTCATGGTGGCGGGGTGCACTTGGCCAAGGACGTTCTGATCCACGAAAATGGAAGTAAAAATTTTGGAGAGATCGTCTTACTGAATGACAAAGGATGGACAATTCCCAGCCACAGTTCTTTTGTGAAAAGCATCTCCCAAGAACATGGCATTATTCAAGCTTCGGACGAGCTTTTGGCTTCCATACAGGTGGGAGATCTACTTGGAATCTTACCAGTACACTCCTGCATGACAGCGGATTGTATGGGCAGTTATTTGAGTTTGGATGGGCATCGAATAGACCATGCCGAGGGTAGAATAAACTAGACAGAAAATTCAGTCCTCAAATTCAAATGGTATGCTCGAGGCCATTTGGCGTTAAACCTGATTCTTTTTCCACTTCCCTTTTTTGAAGAAATAAAGCGACACCAGGGCATGGAGCGAATGGCAAAAAGCAATGGCAATAAAAATTCCAACATAACTCAAGCCCAGGGGAAATGCGAGGAGATAGGCCAAAGGCACTTCCAAGCCTAAGAGCACGAGAGCATTGATCCAAGCGGGGGTTTTCGTGTCTCCAGCTCCATTAAACGCTTGCGTCAGCACCATCCCAATCGCGAAGAACACGTAACCAAGGGAAATGATCCACAATCCTTGTGCTGCCACTTCTTTCACTTGCGGAATGCTGGTAAATAAACCAACCAGCTGCTTACTAAACAGGAGATATATCCCAGTCACTGAAGCCATAAAGATGACATTGTAGCGAACGGTAAGCCACACTGCCAATTCTGCTCTTCGCTGTTTCTGAGCTCCAAGATTTTGACCTACAAGCGTAGCAGCAGCTCCAGACAGTCCCCAAGCAGGTAAAATCGTAAAAATCAAAATCCTAAAAGCAATCGTGTAGCCTGCTAGAGATGCCGAACCAAATTCAGCATTCATTCGGGTCAGTGCTACCCAGGAAAGCGAATCTATTAGCGATTGTCCCATTCCCCCTAAGGATAATTCAATGATTTTTTTGACAGTCTCCCAGCTTAAGGCAATGTTTTCTTTCAGTATTTTGAGTTTGTGCTTGCCATTGAATAAATGGTACAACTGGTAGAGCACCCCCATACTCCTGCCGAAGGTTGTTGCAATGGCTGCCCCATCCAGACCAAACCCTTCCCAAGATCCAATCCCGAAAATTAACAAGGGATCCAGTACAATATTCAGTCCATTTGAAATCATCAAGGAACGCATCGCATGATGCGCTTGACCTGCTCCTCTGAATGCGCCATTGCATAGAAAAAGTAATAATATGGCTGTATTGCCAGCAAATACTATTTTTGCATAATTTGACCCGGATTCAATTAACTGTTCCTCAGCCCCCATTAGTCGAAGCAGGTCTGCTGCAAACAGCCATCCTAACACCCCCATAACTATAGAAATCAAAGAACCCACGAGTAGCAGTTGGAAGGTAGCTGAGCCAGCATCTACGTAGTTTTTTTCACCAAACCTTCGAGAAATGAGTGCAGTAGCAGCCATACTCAAGCCGAAACCAAGTGCATAAGTCAACACGATGACCGACTCGGTCAATCCCACTGTTGCAATTGCATGCTCTCCCAGTTGTGCCACAAAAAATAGGTCCACGATGGCAAAAGAGGACTCCATCATCATTTCTAAGATCATGGGCAAGGCAAGAATAAAGATTGCGGTCTTTAAGGGAAGACGGGTAAAATCCTGCTCTTTGCCCAAAAGCGCGTCTTTAATCAATTGCCAAGTCATGAAAATTACGGAAAACGATGAAACTTACTCCTAGACGATACACTCGAAATAGGAGGACAAAAAAACGAAAAAAACCGCGAAATTGCGGTTTTTGAATGAAATAAGTAAAGCTACTTTAAGAAGCCAGGGTTTCCAGATGAGCCTCCTTGATTTTTCGACGAAGAATTTTTCCCACATTGGTCTTTGGAAGTTCATCGGTAAAATACACCTCTTTAGGAACTTTGTAATTGGTCAAAAACTCCTTGCAGTGGGCAATAACCTTTTCTTGGGTAAGAGTTTGATCTTTCTTCACCACATAGGCTACCACCTTCTCTGTAGATTTAGCATCAGGCATTCCAATCACACCTACTTCCAATACCCCTGGACAAGAAGCAATTGCATCCTCCACCTCGTTGGGGTAAACATTAAATCCAGATACTAGAATCATTTCTTTTTTACGGTCCACAATCTTGGTAAAGCCATCTGCATCCATCACTCCAATGTCTCCCGACTTGAACCAATCGCCTTGCATCACCAAGGCAGTTTCTTCTGGTCTATTCCAATAGCCTTTCATGACTTGCGGGCCTTTGATAAAAATCTCACCACGCTCACCCAAAGCCACTGGATTTCCGGCATCGTCGGCAATCATCACCTCGGTGTTCGGAAGCGGCATCCCGATGGTCCCAATTCTTTCGGTTCCATCGATGGGATTACAAGTAGCTACAGGAGCAGTTTCAGTTAAGCCATACCCCTCCGCAAGCGGCACACCAGTTACCGCTTTCCATTTTTCAGCAGTAGCTTTTTGTACTGCCATGCCTCCACCTACCGCAATCTTCAAACCTGAGAAATCCAATTTTCCGAAGGCTTCCTGGTTCAATAAGCCGTTGAAAAGCGTATTCACTCCTGTAATTACTGTAAAACGCTTTTTAGCCAAATCTCCAATAAAGGCTTTCATATCTCTTGGATTGGTAATCAGCACATTATGCGCACCAATTTTCAACATGGCTAGACAGTTGACTGTCAATGCGAAAATGTGATACAGCGGTAGCGCGGTAATCACGATTTCTTGACTCTCTACCAGCTTGGGCTTCATCCAGGCCGAAATCTGCTGCATGTTGGCCACAATATTTCCGTGGGTCAATTCCGCCCCTTTGGATACGCCGGTAGTGCCTCCTGTATACTGAAGAAATGCAGGCTCATCCAAAGTACTTGCAACTTTCTTGAATTTATGATTAGCACCGAGAGAAAGCGCCTTTTTAAATGAAACGGCTCCAGGTAAATGGTAGGCAGGCACCATCTTTTTAACATGCTTCACGACCAGATTCACGATTGAGCCTTTCAGGCCCCCAAGCAAGTCTCCTAGCTCGGTAAGAATCACATGCTTGGCCTGAATATCTGAACGGATTTTCTCCAAGTTGGAAGCAAAATTAGCAACAATTACGACCACATCTGCCCCTGAGTCATTGAATTGATGCTTCATTTCAGAAGGTGTATAGAGCGGGTTGGTATTCACTACCACCATACCTGCTCGAAGGGCACCAAACATGGCTACAGGATATTGCAGTACATTAGGCATCTGAATAGCCACTCGCGAACCCTTGCTCAACTTTAGCTCGAAAATTAAGTAATTCGCAAACTGGGCGCTCAAGCGATCTAATTCCTGAAAGGTTAGGGTTTTACCCATGCACTCATAGGCTACCGCAGATCCAAATTTTTTGACACTTTCTTCAAAAAGCTCCGTAACGCTGGAATATGCTGTGCAATCAACTTCTTGAGGGACGGAGGAAGGATAAAATTTAAACCAAGAGAAATCGTTCATTTGTTTGCTATTTTGGGTGGTTCTGAAGGGTCAATTACTTAAAATATCAGGGTTTGGGCAAGAAAATGGGCTACTATTTTAAAATTTTTCTGGCAATCAATTCTTTCATGATTTCATTCGTTCCTGCATAGATGCGCTGTACGCGTGCATCTGCCCAAGCTCGCGCCACCCCATATTCCCACATGTAACCGTAACCTCCGTGAAGCTGCACACATTCATCGGCTACCTTACATTGCAGTTCGGTCATGTTGTATTTGGCAGCAGAGGCCATGGCAGAATCAAGTTTGCCCTCGTTGTGTAAAAGCACCAGGTAGTCGCAATAAATCCTCCCCTGCTCCACCATTGCCGCCATCTCGGCAAGCTTGAATCGGGTATTCTGGAATTCACTTATGGCCTTTCCAAAGGCCTTCCGCTGCTTCACATAGGCAATGGTACTCGATAAGGCGTATTCAGAAAGCGCAATCGCTGCCAAAGCCACTACCAAACGCTCCTGCGCCAACTCGGTCATCAGGTAAGTAAATCCCTCCCCTAGTTTACCGAGTAAGTTCTCCTTTGGAATTTTTACATCTTCAAAAAACAGTTCGCAGGTATCTTGGGCATGTAGACCCACCTTCTCAAAGGGAACTCCTTTGGAAAATCCAGGCATTCCTTTTTCTAAAATAAATAGGGAAATCCCTTTGGCCCCCTTGCTGGAGTCTGTCTTGGCTGCCACCACCACTACATCCGATAGGTAGCCGTTGGTAATGAAGGTTTTGGAGCCATTCAATAGGAAGAAATCTCCCTTATCCTCTGCAGTACTGCGCATGCTCTGGAGATCCGATCCAGCACCTGGTTCGGTCATTGCAACCGCTCCTATCCAATCTCCCGAGACCATCTTGGGGACGTATTTCTGCTTGGCAGCGGCAGTAGCGTAATGCAGGAGGTAGGGCAAAACAATGTCATTGTGCAGCGGGTAGCCAATGGCAGGACCTGAACATCCACTCAAACCCAGTTCCTCAATAAAGATGGCATTGTACCGGAAATCCTGCACATTCAAACCTCCCAATTCCTCTGGAGCTTGAATCCCTAAAAATCCATTTTCTCCGAGCTTTAGCCAGGAGTCTCTGCTGACCATTTTTTGAATTTCCCAAGCCGCGTTATTTGGGATAATCTCTTTTGCAATAAAATCTCTGACGCTTTGGCGAAATAAGTCATGCTCCTCCGTGAAGAGTGATCGATGTAGTCCGAACATATTTGGGTTTAGTTTTACTACCCAAAAATAGAAAAATAGCTCCGATAGCCAGCATAAATTCTCCCCTTCAACTGTAATATTCTAAGCAAATCCGCTACTTCTTGCTCCTGAAAGGCTAAATTTGACGACTTGTGATAAAATGATCGATATCCAGCAAAATTCACCCATTGAACTCCTCCAAAATCTCGGTTTTTGGCATTCAGGAGAAAAAATTAGTCAGATTTCCGTTCCAGGAGAGAGTAACATGAACTTGGTGCTTCGGATTGAAACCAACCGGGGCTCATACATTCTCAAGCAAGCAAAGTCATACGTACGGAAATATCCACAAATTCCAGCTCCAATCCACCGTATTGAGATTGAATACCAATTTTTAAAGCAGCTTGCTAACAACTCATTCCTTGCATCCCAATCCCCAAAAGTTTTGCAGTACGATGCTCCAAACCACCTCATGCTCCTGGAGGATCTTGGCGAAGGGAGCGATTTTCTTTCGCTTTATGGAGGCCATCGACAACTTAAAAGTGAGGAGGTCAAACACTTGGTTGATTACCTGATATACTTGCATCAATTGGAAATCACCAATTTTCCAGCGACTGGTGCGATGCGAACTTTAAATCACGAGCACATCTTTAACTTTCCATTTTTGAAAGAAAATGGGATTGATTTGGATTCCATTCAACCAGGACTTCAGGAAGTAAGCCTTTCCTATAAAACCGATCTCCCACTCAAACAAGTTATCCAAGCCCTTGGAAATCGCTACCTCGAAAATGGAAAAGTGTTGATGCACGGAGATTATTATCCTGGCAGCTGGCTTCAGGTCTCCTCAGATATCAAAATTATCGATCCAGAGTTTGGAGGGCTAGGTGATGCAGAATTTGACCTGGGCGTTTTTCTGGCTCACCTTGATCTTTCAGATCAGGCAGAAGAAATGAGCGCACAGGTGCAAAAACAATACACCCTACCCGTTGATTGGTCCTTGGTCCAACAGTACCGTGGAGTGGAAATCTTACGGCGACTGATTGGGATTGCACAACTACCGGTTTCTTTAAGTTTGGATGCAAAAAAATCGCTTCTTGCCCGTGCAAGAACTTATATCATGTCCTAATGAAAAAGCTAGCCTTTATTTTTATTGCCATCTTATCATTTTCTTGTGCCCAGCAAGAGAAGGAAGCCACTTCAACCGCTTTTTCGAAGGATAAACGAACCGAATTCGGGTTAACCGAGGCAGAACTCTACGATAAAGTTTTGGGAATGCTCGTAGGCTCTTCCATTGGAGATGCCATGGGAGCACCTACGGAAATGTGGACTCGAGACGCGATCCAACTTGAATATGGATTTGTGGAAGGACTAGACTCCATGGTTCGCGAAGTTTCTCCTGAAGGGATTTGGAAAGCGAACTTACCTGCAGGAGGCACCACGGACGATACCCGATGGAAAAGCCTAGCGGTGGACTTCTTGCTCAGCCAAAAAGTTGAATCCCTAGAACCCAAAGATTTTGCATCCCATATCTTAAAAACCTACGAAGGGAGTTTGGCCAAACTAAAATCAACAGAAGGTACCGACGTAGAACCTTTTGAAAATGCACTACAGGAAGCCAACTGGCTTTCCGAATGGGCAAAGGTAGCCTCACCCTACCAAGAGAATAATTTAGGAGGCTATGCAGACTCCTTGTCCAAATTTTACGGGGGTGAAATGGTCTGTGCAGGACTCTTGTATGCTCCCACTTTGGGTGCGTTTTTTCCGGGAAATCCGATGAAAGCCTACCAGGAAGCCTACAAACTTTCAATTTTTGATCTTGGTTATGCCCGAGATTTGACAGCTCTTGCAGCAGCAATGACCTCAGCCGGAATGGCCTCAAAAGCAAGTCAAGACAGCATCTTGGCCACTCTCCGCTTGGATCCAGAAGGTTATTTTCAAAGCCGCTTGGTAGGTAGAACCTCCCATAAATTACTCAAGGATGCCTTGACCATCGTTCGTGAAGCAAAAAAACTGGATTCTCTCCCAAGTAGATTGAGTTTGGGCTATCCTGCATTGACGTATGCCTACACCGAGTTGGATCGCCGACAGCAAGACATGCCATTCCATGCAGGGGAAATCTACCTTCAGGCACTCACAGCCATGCTATTTACAGACTTTGACTTGATGGGAACACTTACCTTTCTCACCAACTACGGTCGAGACAACGACACCACGGCTTCCTTGGCAGGTGGAATTCTCGGAGCTTGGTATGGCTACGCTCAACTACCTGTCTCCGAGCGAGAAAAAGTAGTACGAGTGACCCGTGATGAACTGGGAATTGATCTAGAAAAACAGGCAGAAAGATTGACCCTTCACCTGTTGAATTCGCGGAAAAAGTAAAATTTGCTCCCTCAGGCTTTAAAAAGCGTAGCCCAACCCCACTCCCGCAAATAAAGGCCAAAAGCCATTGTTGTTGAATATTGGAGTCAAATTTACTCTCCAAGTGAAGCCTCCATTTTCAGGGATTTTTCGATAGCCAATATTCAGGGTTCCCATTAGGCTAGGAGATCCATCCACTGGAAGGATAAAATTAACATCTGACTCCTCAGTCACCAGAGGACCTACGCAATTTCCATTGGCATCAAAAGACTGGCAATAGGAATAGGGCTCGTTATTCACTCCAAAAAAGGTCATTCCCAAACCTAACTCGAAAAATCGCTCATCTTTTCCATACAATTTATTGACCAAAACGGGCAAAGAAAAAAAGGAATCCCCTCCTATTTTATATCCCCCAGCACCTACACGCATCCCCCAAGTATCGATTCGGGTCTTGTCAAATCGAAAATCATAATTGAAGCTGTAGGCAAGTCCCGATCCTCCCAACTCTACAAAAACAGAGCGGTAGGGAACAGGCTGATCTTGAGCAAATGAGGCAAGAGAACCAAAAAGAAAAACAACTGCGAGTGCTAGCTTTTTCATGAATGTCGAGGTTAAAGGTTTTCAAAGTTAAACGCTTGGAATATAGAAATGGTTGTTTATCGAAATGATTATCCGCAATCCAACCAGTGGCTCAAATGGAGCGTTAACAAATGCGGATAATCGTCCACAGACGACAGACCACGGTCCATAGCTTATTGAATTGAACTTCCAACCTTATTTTCTTTAGTCATTGGTAAAAAGTTGATAATCATAAATTCTAATCTAAATCCGGGATGAAAAGGTACAGATCCAAATAAAAACCAGAATATTTGTGAACTTGTCCGCACATTTAGTTGGCTATTTTATCCATTTATGAAACTATTGAAAAAAATATTTCTAGGTCTATTTGCTACTGCCATGATCTTGGTGATCATCTACATGCTGGGCCCCAAGGTAAAAACTCAGGAATTGACGATTAACTACCCTGAAATCCCCGTGGATGCTCAGGGACTTGAGCAATACCTTCAAAATCGAGAAGATACTGTAAAAGGCTTAAAACCTGGAAACGAAGCATATATCCTTTGGGCAGATTCTGTTACCAAGAGAAAAACTCCCTACTCCATCGTTTACATTCATGGCTTTGGCGCCAGCCCCATGGAAGGCGACCCAGTCCATCGCTTCTTGGCGGCTCATTTTGGAGCGAATCTCTTCGTGACCCGCCTCCCGGAACATGGCATCAGCCGTAAAAATGGGATGGAATACCTGACCGCACAGGATTTGGCAAATGCTGCAGGCGAAGCCTACCAAATTGGAAAAAGTCTAGGAGATAAAGTCATCGTCGTAGGTACTTCTATGGGTGGGTCACTTAGTCTACTACTCGCTAGCCAGCAGCCCGATCTTCATGCGCTTGTGCTTTATTCTCCAGCTATCCGGGATGAAGCAAGGTTACTGGAAGGTTTTTTCAAGCCCTGGGTATTTTGGATCATGGAAAAAACACTTCTGAAGGATGGAGTCAATACGCAGCAACGTGAAGGAGAAAAGGGAGCCTACTGGTCCGAGGAATACCATGCCAATGGCTACGAGAGTTTAGCCATATTGATGTATAGCGAGATGAACAAAGAGACCTTTGCCCAAGTAAAGCAACCCGTATTCATGGGCTACTATTACAAGAATGAAAAAGAAAAGGATATGGTTGTATCGGTTGACAAAATGCAAGAAATGTTTGGCCAACTGGGAACTGCTCCAGCACTAAAAAAAGAAATGCCTTTCCCGAAAACAGGTGACCACGTGATCGCATCTTCCATCACCTCCAAGGACTGGCAAACCGTACTCTTTCAAACCATTGATTACCTCGAGAAGGTAGCCAAAGTTCCTGCCAATCCCGTCTACCAGCAGCAGGTAGAGCAGATGACCAAGGCGACTCAATTATTGGATAGCATCCGATAAAAATTAAACAAAAAAAATGGGAGGTTTACCTCCCATTTTTTTTTAGACTAACTGATTATCCGCTTTTTCAACACTAACCAAAGAAAACAAGTTTTGAAATTCAATAAGGTGAGCTGTGGTCCGTGAACGATTATCCGCTTAATAAACAGGCAAGCAGAGCCACTGGCATTATTGCGGATAATCAGATCAGATAAACTTATTGACTAGATTTTCGAAGTATTCCTGCTTCCCACTGATTTGGGTTGGTTCTCCCACTTCTAGGGCATAGGATCTAAGATCTTCCAAGGTCAATTTACCCTCTTCGAAAGCCTTCCCTTTACCTGCGTCGAAACTTGCATATCGATTTTTTCTTCGCTCCAAGTAATCGGATTTTTCGAGAATATCTGCCGCGATGATTAGTCCACGTGCGAAGGCATCCATACTGCCAATGTGTGCCAAGAATAAATCCTCAGGATCGGTAGAGTTTCGTCTGATTTTCGCGTCAAAGTTGACTCCTCCACCTTGTAGACCTCCTGCAGCCAGAATAATTAGCATGGATTCGGCCAATTCTTGCAAGTTGAGCGCAAATTGATCGGTATCCCAACCATTCTGGTAATCTCCTCTATTTGCATCGATGGAACCCAGCATACCTGTATCTGCAGCCACTTGGAGTTCGTGCTGGAAGGTGTGCCCAGCTAGGGTGGCATGATTCACCTCAATATTGAGTTTGAAATCCTTGTCCAATCCAAAGTGCCTTAAGAAGCCAATCACCGTCTCAGAATCGTAATCGTACTGGTGCTTGGTAGGCTCCATCGGTTTGGGCTCAATAAAGAAAGTGCCTTTGAAACCATTTTTACGTGCATAATCTCGAGCCATAGTCAAGAAACGAGCAAGGTGCTCCTTTTCGCGCTTCATATCTGTATTTAGCAAGGACATGTAGCCCTCGCGACCACCCCAGAATACATAGTTTTCACCGCCCAACTTAATGGTGGCATCGAGTGCGTTTTTGACTTGCGTCCCAGCAAATGCCAAGACATCAAAATTAGGGTTGGTGGAGGCACCATTCATGTATCTAGGATTGCTAAATACATTGGCAGTACCCCACAAAAGTTTGATGCCGCTTGCCTTTTGGTGCGCAGCCGCATGGTCTGTGATGATCTGCATGCGCTTTTCGTATTCGGCCAAGGTGGGTCCTTCTTCGATTAGGTCTATATCGTGGAAGCAGTAATATTCTGCTCCAATCTTAGTCATAAACTCAAAGGCGGCATCCATTTTATCTTTAGCCCGCTGAATGGGGTCTGCACTTGCATCCCAAGGATGTACAATGGTACCTGGACCAAATGGGTCGCCCCCTGTGCCGCAGAAGGAATGCCAATAGGCGATAGCAAATTTAAAATGCTCCTTCATGGTCTTCCCAGCAACCACACGGTTGGGGTCATAGTAGCGAAACGCTAGGGGGTTGTCACTTTCTTTTCCTTCAAATTGAATTTTCCCGATCTTGGGGAAAAATGAATTAGCCATAGTAGTATAGGTTGTGTTGAGTATAGGTTTTATTTTAATTAAGGTAAAACAGAAGTTTGTAGTTGTCCCAGACGAGCCAGCCAATTTTGGTACACTTCCTCGTAACGATCTACACCAGAAGCATCTGGAGCAAGAGTTTGTAGGAGCGCTAATCCAAGGAATGCTTCCTCTTCGGATGCAAAAATCCCAGCACCAATTCCAGCTCCTCGAGCAGCACCTTGGGCTCCATCTGTATCGTAAAGCTCTAGGTTCACTTGATTCATTTGCACAAAAGTCTCTCGAAATAAGGGACTCAAAAACATGTTGGCATGACCTGCTTTGACAGTTTTGAGGTCCAAGCCCATATCCTTCATGATGCGGAATCCAAAGGTCAATGCTGCGACGATTCCTTCTTGAGCTGCACGTAGAATATGCTTTTGATCATGTTTGAGCAGGTCTAAACCCATCAAATGTGCTCCCATTGGAGTATTTTGAAGGATTCGTTCCACCCCATTTCCAAAAGGGAGAAAAGCCAATTGATCAGAACCGATAGGCGCTCCTGCGGCCAGGGTGTTCATTTCCTCGTAACTCAAGGAACTTCCTCCCAACATTCTTTTAAGCCAAGAATTCAGAATGCCTGTACCATTGATGCAAAGCAGGACTCCATAGGAAGGAGTGCTTTGAGAATGGTTGACGTGCACAAAGGTATTCACGCGGGATTTCGGATCGTAAACAGGAGTATTGGCTACTCCATAGACTGTACCGGAAGTTCCGGCGGTAGTTGCCAATTCACCTGGCTTAAGAACTTGCAGGGAAAAGGCATTATTCGGCTGATCTCCTGCACGGTACGAAATTGGAATACCTACTTCCAAGCCTGTTTCTTGTGCAGCGGCAGCAGAGATTTTTCCTTGAATAGAGAAAGATAAGACAGCCTCAGGAATCCATTCTTTTGGAATTTCCATTGCAGCAAGCAACGGGTCACTGAGTCCGTTTTGTTTGAAATCCCAGAAGATGCCTTCAGAAAGGCCAGTTTCTGAGGTAAGGATCTCACCACTCAACTTCATGGCAATAAAGTCTCCAGGAAGCATGATTTTATAGATCTTGGCTGCCACCTCAGGCTGGTTTTCAATGACCCAACGCAGTTTAGAAGCTGTAAAATTACCTGGAGAATTGAGTAGATGAGGCAAACAATAGGCCTCTCCTAAGGCTTGAAATGCTTTTTCTCCAAGGGCTACTGCCCTACTATCACACCAGATAATGGATGGTCGTAGCACCTGATGGGCTTTATCTACACACACTAGCCCATGCATCTGATAGGCAATGCCAATACCTTTCAATTCCCCCTTTTGTACTTGTGCTTGCTGCTGAACAAAAGAGATTCCTTGCTTGACATAACGCCACCAGAGTTCGGGATCCTGTTCAGCCCAACCTGTCTGAGGAGATTGAATGGGCATTTCAACTTCTGGAAAAGCTTTGGAGGCAAGTGCTTTGCCTGAAGAAGCATCCAGGATGCAAGCTTTGACCGAGGAACTACCAAGATCTATACCTAAGAGTAGCTGTCGCATATTACCAGAAGATTGTATAAAGTGCCGCGATAATACCTACGATAAGGATTGCTCCAATCTTAAATCCTGTACTGGTACGGAATAGGTCTGCAGATATTTCAATGCTTTTGGGGTGATCTTTACCTTTTCCTTCGTAAAGAGAGATTCCAATCATCAATACTGCAAGGACCACAAATACCCAGCCCATACGATCGATAAATGGCAATGCTGGGAACACCACCTTTAGCACCACAGAAAGTGGAATACTAAGAGAAGCACCAACAAGTGCCGCATTGGACGTAGTTTTTTTCCAGAAAACCCCAAAGAAGAAGATCGCAAATACTCCTGGGCTAATGAAGCCGGTGTATTCCTGAATAAACTGGAACGCTTGATCTAATTGACCTAAAGCTGGAGCCACGATTGCCGCAATGATAAAGGCAACCACAGCTGTGATACGGCCAACCCTTACTTTAGAGGTTTCGGATGAGTCCTTTCCAAAGTACTTGGCATAAATATCCATTGTAAAAATGGTAGAAGTACTGTTGGCCATGGAGGCTAAGGAAGAAACAATTGCAGCGGTCAGAGCAGCAAAAGCAAGTCCTTTCAATCCTGTAGGTAGAATTTGAAGTAAGGAAGGATAGGCACGGTCGGATTTGATCAAACCTGTGACTGGATCTTTCATGGATTCGATAAAGCCAAGGTCAGTCCCATTATTCACAATGACAAGGGCTGCTATTCCTGGAACTACCACGATTAATGGCATCAAAAGCTTCAAGAATCCTGCGAAAATCATCCCCTTTTGGGCCTCATCAAGGTTCTTTGCGGCAAGTGCTCGCTGGGTGATGTACTGGTTGAATCCCCAATAGCTTAAGTTCGTGATCCACATCCCTCCTATCAAAACTGATAAGCCTGGTAAGTCCAAATACGCATCACGAGTACCTCCTTTCCCATCTGGAATCATCATCTCACCCTTGGAAAGAATCATCGAAAAATGTCCTGGAACTTCATTTCTCAGGGTAACCAAACCTTGCCAGGCATCCCCTCCTCCTACCATCCCCAACGCGATGTAGGTAGTGGCTAGTCCTCCACCAATCAAAAACACTACTTGAATTACATCTGTCCAAGCAACAGCCTTTAATCCACCATAGATGGAATAGAGCATAGCGAATAGTGCTAAACCAATGATGCTGTAGATCATTGGGATACCTAGAATGGTATTTAAACTCAATGCTCCCAAATACAATACGGAAGTCAAATTTACAAACACATATAGGAGCAACCAGAATACTGCCATGGTCGTACGAACTCGCGCATCGTAACGATCAAAAAGAAAGCCTGGCATGGTGTAGATGCCTTTTTTCAAATAAACCGGCAAAAAGAAAATCGCCACTACTAATAATGTTGCAGCAGCCATCCATTCGTAGGTTGCGATCGCTAGCCCTAATGCAAAACCGGAGCCTGACATGCCAATAAACTGCTCCGCAGAAATATTGGAGGCAATTAAAGAGGCGCCTACTGCCCACCAAGGAAGAGCTTTGCTGGCAAGAAAATAGTCATTGGAATCTTTGACGTGGCCTTTCTTTTCACGGGACACAAAGAAGCCCATGCCCATAATCAGAAAAGCGTAGGCAAGAAAAACTAGTAGATCAATAGGTTGTAAAAGCATAGAAAATTCGTCAAACAGTTTGTTTTGGGTTAATTAGATCATTTTTAATTTCAGTCAAATAAATCTAATGGCTAAATATAAGCGATTGGATCAAAGGAGTACACACCAATCGTACCAATTCTAGGAAAATCTTTACTTAATTGAACATAAAGGTTGAAAAATCAGAACCCTAGAAATCTAGTTTCCAATGGTGTAATCTAGGAAGGTTTGGACTTAATCGACTTAAAAATAATGTCGTACATGAGTGTATCGCTTCCGTGCAGCCAACTGTTCGAATTCGTTCATATTTATCATTTGCCTCTTAAACTTTGTGAAATCAATATGAACCAACCCCTTAAATTGAGGGCAAAATAGGGATTTATTGAAACAGAAACTGTAGATTTGGCTCAATTTTGGACTTAGCACCATTTTTGGGGCTACTTAAGTTATGGCAAACAAAAGCAGTGTGTTTGATATGATTGGACCTATCATGATTGGTCCCTCTTCTTCACACACAGCGGGTGTAGTTCGGATCGCACGAGCTGCGATCCGAGTGCTTGGAGGGATACCTGAAGAGGCAATCATCACCTTTTTCAATTCCTTCGCCAAAACCTACGAAGGCCATGGAAGCGATCGGGCAATTATTGGAGGACTTATGGACTTCAAAACAGACGATGCTCGAATTAAAGATGCACTAGAAATTGCCAAGGAAAAGTCTTTGCAGTACACCTTCAAATCCATAGGCAACTCCTCGGTTCACCATCCTAATACGATCAAACTTTTGCTTAAAAAAGGAGATCGGCAGGTGGAGATTTTTGGAGAGAGCTTGGGAGGGGGAGTCATAAATATTTCTGAGGTCGATGGATTTGTAGCCAACTTTTCGGCACAAAACCACACCTTAATCATCAAAGCAGACGATGCTTCAGGAGCAATCGCCTTTATTTCAAGTGTGATTGCACAAGAAAAAGTAAACATTGCGACTATGTCCGTGTCCAGAAAAGGAAAGCATGATTTGGCATGTCATGTGATTGAAATGGATTCTGGAATTAAAGAAATTACGCGTCAGTACCTCCTTTCATTGCCCTGGATAAAAGAATTAATCTATATCCCAGACATTGACCTTTAACGAACTTACAAACCAACTGCTACCACACATGAAAAAACTTTTTATCCTGTTTCTCTTGGGCTCTTTTACCTGGCATCAGGGACTTGCTCAAACGGAAATTCCCTCAGGACCTTTAGATCTTGTCACTTGCGTTTCTATTGCAATAGAAAACAACTTGACACTAAAAAGGACAGAACTGAACCAGCTCATCACCGAAACGAACCTTTTGGAAAGCCAAGGCAGAAGATTGCCAAGCTTGACCACAGGCGCAAGTTCAGGCTTCCGTTGGGGTAGATCTATCAACCCCGTTACCAACTTGTTTGAAACGAGAAGAATTGGAAACGTCAATCTCTTTGGAAACACAGGTGCCCCTATTTTCCAAGGCATGCGTATCAACAACAGCATTAATCAAGCAAAATCTGATTTGAAATCGGGTCAATATACTTTGGAAGCTACGCGCAACGACATCACTTTAAATGTAATCAACTTATTTATTGATGTGGTATTTAATCGGGAGCAAGTAAAAATTGCGGAGAATCAGCTAAACACCACCACCGAGCAATTGGGACGTACCAAGCAACTGGTGGATGCAGGTTCCCTCCCCTATTCAGATTTGTTGGACCTGCAGTCTCAAAATGCAAGTAATCAATTGAATGTAATCAATGCTAAAAATGGTCTTCGTCTTGCGAAACTCGCCTTGGCACAGGCGCTACAAATTCCATTTACAGAGGACTTTGATGTGATTGAACCGGTGTATGAGGTTTCTAAGGAAGCTTTGGCAGCAGGAACCCCTGCTGAAATTTTTGAAGTTTCTGTAGCGCTAATGCCGCAGATCAAAGCAGCTGAAGCCAATGTAAAAAGTGCTGAATACGGAGTTAAAATTGCTAAAGGTGGATTTTTACCCACTTTAGATGCTGGCCTTTCTGCATTTTCCAACTACGTAGACCAGGCATTTGTCCGAGGGACCACTGAAATAATTCCATTCAAAACCCAGGTTGACAATAACTTTTCACAGTCTGGAACGCTCAATTTCAGCATTCCCTTATTCACTCGATTCAGCAACAAATCCAACCTGCAGCGTGCACGAGTACAGCAGCAGTTGGCGGAAGTCTCCATGACCGAAGCCAAAAACAGGTTGAGACAAGATATTGAAACAGCTTACAATTCAGCCCTATCCTCAGAGCTATCCTACCAAGCTTCCTTGGTTCGGGTAAAGAGTTTAGAAGAAACCTTTCGAATTGCGCAGCAACGCTTTAATTTAGGGGCCATCAATTCGGTGGATTTTCAAGTGGCTCAAAACAACTTGTTTAATGCGCAGGCCGACCTATTGAATGCGAAGTACACCTATATTTTCAGAATTAAAGTCCTTGATTTTTATCTTGGTAACCCTATTAATCTAAACTAAACCATGGCTACTAAAAAGTCCAATAAATTGCTTTATTACCTACTCGGAGCAGTAGGCGTAATTATCATTTTTGCCATTATCGGAAAGTCTGCTGGCTGGATTGGTGGTGCAAAGGAAACCGAGGTTGAATTTTCTTTGGCCAAGCGTGTTGCCATTGTAGAAAAAGTGAGTAGCTCAGGTGAGATTCAACCTGAGGTGGAAGTGAAACTTTCTCCAGATGTAGCAGGTGAAATCATTGAGTTAAATGTGCAAGAAGGAGATTCCGTAGAGATGGGAAGATTGCTTGTCAAGATTCGTCCAGACAACTTTATCTCTGCCCTAGATAGAACCCGTGCCAACCTCAACCAGCAAATGGCAAATCTTGCTCAAACTAGAGCTAACCTGCAGCGCTCTGAAGCACAGTTTACCCGCTCTGAATTGGAATTTAAGCGTCAGCGCACGCTGCACCAGCAAAAAGCAATTTCTGATGCAGATTTTGAGCAAGCCCAAGCCAACTATACTTCCGCTCAAAAAGACCTAGAGGCCGCCAAACAAAGCGTTGTTGCCTCTGAATTTATTATCAAAAGTTCACAGGCTTCCGTGAACGAAGCTTCTGAAAACCTTCGTCTAACGAATGTGAATTCTCCTGTGTCCGGTATTGTATCCAGCTTGAAAGTGGAGCAAGGCGAACGTGTGGTAGGTACCCAGCAAATGGCAGGAACCGAGATGATGACCATTGCAGACCTTTCTAAGATGGAAGTAAGGGTAGATGTGAATGAGAATGACATTGTTCGTCTTTCTTTAGGAGACACCACGATCATCGATGTAGATGCCTACTCAGCCACTGGAAAGAAGTTTAAAGGAATTGTAACTAGCATCGCGAATACCGCGAATACCAAAGCTTCTCCAGATGCGGTAACCGAGTTTAAAGTTAAAATCCGCATTCTAAACGATTCTTACAAAGACTTGGTAAACGCGGGTAACAAGTATCCCTTCCGTCCAGGAATGACTGCATCGGTAGAAATCCTGACTAATTCTAAAAACAATGCTCTTGCAATCCCACTTTCTTCGGTAACTACTCGTGAAGATAAAAAGGACAGTTTGGCTGGCGCTCAAGTGAAAGCCAAAGAAATCGTGTTTGTCAGTGAGAATGGTGTCGCCAAAATTCGAGAGGTAAAGACAGGGATATCTGACTATGAAAACATTGAAATTTTATCCGGATTAAAGGAAGGTGATGAAGTGATCTCCGGTCCTTACTTTGTTGTGAGCAAGCAGCTTAAAGAAGGCGATAAGATAAAAAAGATGACTGCTGTAAAGCCTGAGGATGAGAAGAAAGAAGAAGAATAATAAGTTTTATGATTATCCGGAATAACAGGAATGTGCAAGGCACCTATCAACTACTGCAGATAATCGCAACTAGATGACAGTCCACGGTTCACAGATCACTTTGTTGAACCTTAAATATTATTTTTAGTAGCTGATAGTGTTATATCAGATAATGCTGAGATTTTTGATTCCCCTAATCCCTCTAGTCAACTGAACTAGAGGGATTTTTTTTACCAGTTAAAGCGGATACCAAAAAACCCTCGGATGCCTTGATTGGGTGCAAACAGGTAGGTTGGATCAAAAGAAAGGGCATTGGGATTGCTAGGGCTAGGCAACACGGTACCATCCGAGGCAAATTGTACCTCCCGATCAAAAGGATCAAATGCCCTGGCAATGCTATTACTTGGTGGGGTGTAATTAAGTAGGTTTTTCACCCCTCCATACAACTCCCAAGAAGTACCTAGTTTCTTTGTAATTTGG
>CAZPKI010000002.1:46485-50462 GCA_964587015.1 uncultured Limnohabitans sp. | reverse complement strand
AGTCAAATACCTTTGCTATTCGGGTCAGGTTAGGTACTCCCCCATCGTAATCGTAAAAATAACTCGGGCGAATCCCCTGGATCGGGGCTTCGGTACCAACAAAAAAGTAACTCGCTGCCTTGATCCCTTTTTGCTCCGCCAGCACCCAGATCGGCGTGCCCCCATACCAATAGCCATCTTGCACTATATCCCGATTGCCCATGGAATAGACCTGGTCTTTGAAGGGTTCGTAAAAGGCATTGTCCACCAAGCCATGGTGCTCGGGAAGCATTCCTGTGGCGATGGTGTAATGATTGGGAAAAGTTTTGGTTGGAAACGAAGGAATCAAGCCATTGGCAGCCGTTCCCTCTGCAATAAATCGACTTAGATTCTCTGGCTGAAATCGCTCCACATAATCGTAGCGAAAGCCATCTAGGGAAATCAAGATGACGATGGGCTCTTTTTCCTGAGAAAAAGTCGCAGTCCAAACGGACAGTAGCAGAACCAAAACTAGAAGTGAGCGCTTCATTTTTTTAGTTAAAATAGGAAAACTCAAATTCACCTGCAAGATGTAGCTATTTGGAGATGGGCTGCTTCAAAGCTCCACCCGCATCAACCAATCGGTTTGGATCTCGTCCCCAAAAGGAAAGGGATGGCTTCCAAAGGCTTTAAATCCATTTTTCTCATAAAATCGAATGGCCCGCGCATTGTGCTCCCAGACTCCTAGCCAGACGTAGGTCTTGCCTTTTTCTTTCGCAAATTCAATAGTTGCCTCCAAAAGAAACTGTCCAATACCCTTCCCCCACACTTCTTCCACCGTATACAACCGGGCTACCTCCAGACTCTCTGGGTCTTGAATATCGCTTTGAGCAGGAGCCAAGTTCACCTTGGTATAGCCTACCATCTTTCCTTCAAGAATAGCGAGCAGAAAGGTAGAAGCAGGATCTCTCCATTCTTTTTCTAATTGGACTGGAGTGAAGGCTTGAGAAAGATAGGCCTGTACATTCTCTGGTTTATTTCCTTCTGTAAATGCCTGTATAAAAGACGTTTGAGCGATTTGTAGCAACTCGGGAAGATCGCTAAACGCTGCCTTTCTCAAACTTACCACTGGTGTTGAAGGAGTCATGTCACAATTTTTTAAGGGCAACATCAATCTGCGAAATAGGGAATTCTCCCAGAATAGCTCGGTAATTTCCCTTTGGACTGATCACGACGAAACTTCTGCAGGGATAGGGAAACGAAAAGAAGTGCTGGCTAAAGACTCCCTCAGGGTCTGGAATCCATTCCTGTATTCCCTCGTATTTTTCCAAGCCATGGGGCTGATGGTAGAGGTATACAGGAGCAGCAGCACCGTGCTTTTTGACATACTTGAGGACCGCGAGGTGATCGCTTTTGAGTGTCTTGGGGTCTGAGGTGCTGCGAGCAGAATTGCATTCGTCTTTGCCGGGGTAAAAAATCGCCACCAAAGGCTGTCCTGCCCTAAAGGCATCCATTTTCCCCAACTTCTCATAGAATAGGCGCGCATCAGTAAGCCCTACAGGCATTCGATGCACGAGCCGCATCTCTCCTGATTGCTTTCCTGGAACTCCAAAATAGGGTCCGCTGAGGATTTTTTCCTCGTATTCAGTGTAAAGGATTCGTTTGCCACGCTCGTCAAAATAGCTTTGGGCAAGGAGTTTTTCTTGAAAACCAAGCAAAAACAGACTCCAGAATAGAATCGGAATAAGTTTCATTCGCTCCAATCAGGTGGATGCTTTGCTCGCTGAGGCTACCTTATTACCCCACAAGATCACCAATGCAGCTGTTCCAAACATGAGTAAGCTGTAAATTGCAGATGGAATGGACATCACCGAATTCACCAAAAGGGTAGCTGCAATGGTAATGCCTAGTGTGCCGTTCTGAATCCCTGATTCGATGGCAATCGTCAACCCCTGACGGAAAGGTAGCCCTGTCCATTTGGCCATTGCAAAGCTTATCGCTAGCGTACTCAAATTCAAAGCCAAAGCAGCAGGGCCAGCTTCGATAAAGTACTGTACTAAATTCTCTCTTTCTTTTAGAATTGCTGCCAGAACAATAACCACGAAGAATACGGTGGAAATTTTTCGGAAAGGCTGATCCCATTTTTGTGCCAATGCAGGCGCTTTGGCAAGGGTAATCATACCTAATGCTACAGGGATGAGGGTAATGAATAGAACCGAAACGACCGTGCCCACAACTTCCAATTGCTGTGCCTCTCCTCCAGGGATAAAGTAGCCAATCGAAAAATTGACCAAGAAAGGAATGGAAAACACGGTAATCACCGAAGAAAAAGCTGTGAGTGTAATGGAAAGTGCTGCATCCCCCTTGGCGAGGTGCGTAATCAAATTGGAGGTGGCTCCACCAGGGCAAACTGCCAAAATCATCAGTCCTACTGCTAATTCAGGAGGAAGCTGAAGCGCTTTCGCTATTCCAAAAGCTACCACTGGCAGGAGAATTAACTGATTAAGTAAACCTATTCCTACTGCCTTTGGATATATCAAAATTCGCTTGAAGTCTTCAATCCGCAAACTAAGTCCCATGCCAAACATGATGACTGCTAGCGAAAAAGGCAAGAAAAGCTCGGTTAATACACTGGATTGCATAAAATTTAGTTTGGGTGGTTCGTTTGGGTTGGTCTAAGTTAAAACAAGCCGCTTGCAACAGCAAATCCTAAGTACGTTCCAATGGCATTTCCCAAACTTCCTACAAGAATTCCAGGAATCAGCAGATCGGGGCGTTGCAAACTCTCCGCTGAAGCTAAAGCGGTGGTAGTTCCACCAATATTCGCTTGCGAAGCCACGGCAATCATGTCCCAATCCATTTTGAATAGAGCCCCAACGCCAAATACCACCAAGCCATGAACCAGAATTAGAATAGTCACAAACAGAATCAAGGTAAAGGCCAAGTCTCCTACCTCCACCAAAGCTCCCAAATCACACAGTGTGCCTACTACTGCCAAAAATAAGAGGATTAAGAAGTAGCCTAAGGTATGTTTGCCGCTTAGCTGCTGCACCGCAGGAAATTGGGCAAGTACCAAAGCCAGGGAAGTAAGCACCAGGATTTCGGGTACCTGCGGAAACCAAATTACAACAGCCTTACTTACCGCCATTCCCAACAAGGCCAATGCGAGCAAGGAAGATATGGAACTTATGGAGATAGATTCCTGGGATAAGGATTTTTCACCACTAGCGGCAGTTTCATTTTTTTTCCGAGGAAAGAGTTTTTGTAAGTATTTGGGCAAGATCAAAGTAGCAATGATCCAAGGTGTACCCACCAAATTGTCTACAACGGTAGTTGCTGCAAACAAGGTTCCTGCTTCATTTACCTTGTAATGTAAAGCAATTGCGTTAAAGTTGACTGCACCGCCGATGTAGGTCCCTGTATACATGCCCGCTACTGCTGGAGCCAAAGGACCGATCGCTTCAGCTGGTTGAACGAGAATCCATGACACCAGCACCCCAACCAGGGTAGCCAGCGATCCCAGCAAAAACAAAAGCAGCAAAGGTAATCCCGCTTTTTTCAAGCTTTTGAGATCTACTTCGAGCAAGGCAATAAATATGCCCAAGGGGGCAATGTAGGTAAACACACCATCGTAGATGGGATGCCCATCCATGGCACTTGGGATCAAGCCAGTATTGGCTAATGCCGCGCAAATCAAAATCGCAAAAATGGGAGTACCTACCGACTTGCCCCATGAAAATCGGGTGAGCCAATTTGCAAAAAACACTGCCAAGCAAAGTGTGGCTGCGACAAATAGAAGAGAGGAAGGATTTGACATTTCGAAAAGTAGAAAAAAAATAGTTAGTTATACGGACTTGGTCTCTTGGATTGTACAATGTACCAGGTACAAAGTACAAAGTACTCGATATACAATGGAAATAAGGTAGAAATAGACTCCGCTGCGCTTCGTGAAATAAATTAGAAAATATGTCAAGTGTTTGATAATTAACTGCCTGGCAAAATTTTATCTAATTTCTTGG
>CAZPKI010000002.1:7571-46385 GCA_964587015.1 uncultured Limnohabitans sp. | reverse complement strand
CTCTTGTTTCTTGCCTCCCAGCACTTGATACTTTTTCTAATGTCGAACGCCGAACTCTGAACTCTGAATTTCGTAATCAAAAAGTATAATGTACCAGGTACAAAGTACAAAGTACTCGATATACAATGGAAATAAGAAAGAAATAGACTCCGCTGCGCTTCGTGAAATAAATTAGTAAATATATCAAGTGTTTGATAATTAACTGCTTGGCACAATTTTATCTAATTTCTTGGCTCTTGTTTCTTGCCTCCCAGCACTTGATACTTTTTCTAATGTCGAACGCCGAACGCTGAACTCTGAATGTCGAAGTAGGGATTCGTAATGGGACTAAAATAACGCCATTAAAGAATCTTGGTACTTTGTACTTGGTACTTCGTACAGATCATTGTACTTGATACTAAATACTAATCCTGTCCAAAATCTCAGCTACCTGCTTGCTTCCAGTTTTTCGTGAATAGGCTTCCAAGGATCCTACGGATTGCTGTGCACCTGCAGTTTGATAAAGGCTTCGTAGCGCTTGGCGCATCGCCGATTGATCCCCATGGGATAGCACTGCCCCAGCACCGGCTTGACTAAGGATCTCCGAACTATCTCCTTGCGGATCACCCAAAGCAAACACCGGAAGCCCAGTGGCGAGGTATTCAAAAAGTTTGCCCGGAATATTCCCTTTGGCATTTTTGGTATCGGTGAGAATCAATACCAATGCATCGGCCTTGGAATAAAAATCAAATACCTGATGATGCGCCACATAACCTGCAAAGTGGATGTGGCTTTGTAGCCAAGGATCGGCCTGTACGTATTGCTGCACCTGCTCACTTACCTTCCCTACAAAAGTCCAAGAAACCTCCTCCCCTGTTGCTTCAAATTCTGCCTTAAGCGCCTGCATCAAAGGAAGTGGATTGCGGATGGCGTCAATAATCCCTGTATAAACCAGGTGAAGTCGATTGGCTATCTTGGGACGAGGGGCAAAATCTTTAGGAATATCTGCCGGATCATAACCATTGGTAATTAGGTCAATTTTTCTTCCCGAGAGTTTCTCTAGATCACGCTGAAAGGTTGGGGAAATAGTCACCACTACATCAGCTTGCCTCAATACTTTCCGCTCCAAGGCTTCGTGCCTTTGCCGAATAAAGGGCAACATCGGAAGAGTGTCTAGAAATTCCCACTGCGTCCAAGGATCTCTGAAGTCGGCAAGCCAGGGGATACCGTGTTTTTGTTTGAGCTGCTGCCCAATTAAGTGCAGGCTATGGGGAGGCCCGGTTGTGATGATTGCTTGAAATTGATCTTCTTTGAGTAGTTGACTTAAAAATTGTACGGAAGGCTTCACCCAAAAAACTCGAGGGTCAGGGACTAGGATGTTGGCCCGCAGCCAGATGGCTACTTTTTCCAGAAATCCTTTTTTTTGCTGTTCCAGGATACGGCCAGGATGGCTTTTCCCTTTCTTTTTCACTTTAGCAAACAACTGGTAGGGCTCCCAGATCGGAAAGCGGATGACTTCTAGGTTGGGCGAAATTTCTTTGAGCAGGGTTTCGTCTTGAAGATCGAAATCGGGATTTTCAGGTGTAAAAATCACCGGCTCCCAGCCCGCTTCAGGCAGGTACTTGGCAAACTTCAACCAGCGCTGTACACCCGAACCTCCACTTGGAGGCCAATAGTAGGTGATGATTAAAACGCGTTTTTGACTGGTTGCCACGGGAGTTGCCACTACTTTGAATGGTAAATGTACAAAAAAGAAAAAGGGGAAAGTTTCCTTCCCCCTGTCATCTTCTTGAAGTTCAAAATTATTCTCCTTGACCCAAAGAATATCCCTTCACCCCATCAAAGGTGTAGAGGTGCTCCGTCTTTATAAAATCTAGCCCTAGCTGATCGGCTTTTTGGAGAAGAGCTATTACCTGGGTATGGCTGATTGTTTTTCCTTCTTCCACTTTGAAACGACATCTCCAGTGATCGGTGCAGAAGGTTTCCTTCATGCCATCTGGGAAAACCTTCACCCCTCTGTTGGTGATGAGGCTCAGTTTCAAATCCCCCGTATCGAGTGTGTTTAGGAGGTTACCCAAGATATTAGGATCCCGTTGGTCTTGGTCCCAATCTAGGAACATGTCTACGCCAATCAATTCTTTTTTTGCTTTTGGCTTGGGTCGGAGGGCAACATTCATTGGAGCAGTGCTTTCTTTTCCGAAAATCGCGGGAGCCATTTGACTAGGCACCTGCCCCAAGCGAGCAATGACTGCCTGAGCAAACTCCTGAGTTCCTACTTTCTTGGCGGATTGCCCTTCCTGGTAAATATCTCCGGTATGAATTCCATCTTCTAGGGTTTTCATCCAAGCGTTTGAGATTTTTTCTGCTAGCTCAGGCTGACCGATGTGCACCAGCATCATGATGGCTCCGTTCAATAAACCAGAAGGATTGGCGATGTCCTTGCCTGCAATGTCGGGAGCAGAACCATGAATCGCCTCAAACATGGCTACTTCAGCGCCCACGTTCGCAGAACCTCCCAAACCAACAGATCCCGTCACTTGTGCTGCCACGTCGGAGATGATGTCTCCATACAGGTTGAGTGTCACGATCACGTCAAAAATCTCTGGGCGGTCTGCAATCAAGGCTGTTCCGATGTCAATGATCTTGTGGTCCGTTTCAATTCCTGGATACTCCTTCGCGATTTCAAGAAAGGTTTTGTGAAACAAGCCATCTGCAAGCTTCATGATATTGTCCTTGGTCATGCAGGTCACCTTTTTACGACCATACTTCTTGGCGTACTCAAAGGCATATCGAATGATCTTTTCAGATCCAGGCTGCGAAATCACCTTCAAACATTGGTACACCTCCTGGGTTTGGCGGTGCTCAATTCCCGCATAAAGATCCTCTTCATTTTCGCGGATTATCACCAAATCCGTTTTTGGAAAATGCGTTTTGATAAAAGGTGAATAGGCTTTGCAAGGACGCACATTGGCATACAATCCAAAGGATTTACGCGTAGTCACATTCAAAGACTTGAAGCCTCCACCTTGAGGTGTAGTGATGGGGGATTTCAAAAAAACCTTGTTTGCCCGAAGCGAATCAATTGCCTTGGGTTCCATACCGGAACTAATCCCTTTGAGGTACACCTTTTCTCCAATTTCGATCACCTCGTACTCCAATTGGGCACCTGCAGCCTCAAGGATGGCCAGGGTCGCTTTCATGATTTCAGGGCCGATTCCGTCTCCGTAGGCTACGGTAATTTTAGTTTTGGAGTTCATGGGTAAGCTATGGGTTTAGATTCTTCTCTTTAGAGCCGCAAAAGTATGAAAAAACGCCAGAAAACGGGCTCTGAAATTCAAAAATTCTCGTTATGATATGAATAAAAAATAGTCGATTTCATGCCGTTTTGGTCATTATTAAGTTTTTTCTCCTGACTTGAATTTGGTAGTGTTGGAGGGGGAGGTATATTTGTCTGAACTATGCCGCCTGACTATGTCTGAATTTGTAACTATTCTCACCGAAGAACGACAAGGTATCCTTTACCTAACGATCAATCGAGAGGATAAACTCAACGCAATGAACCTCGAAACCTTAGCTGAGTTGAGGTCGGTTTTTGATCAAGTCATGGACAACAAGGCCATCAAGGCGGTGATTCTAACCGGCGCTGGAGAGAAGGCCTTTGTGGCCGGTGCAGACATCACTGAAATCGCCTCTCTCAATGAAGTCAATGCACGCAAATTTGCGGAAAGCGGTCAAGAAATTTTTGCAATGATCGAAAACTGCCATAAGCCAGTCATCGCTGTTACCAACGGCTACACCCTCGGTGGCGGCTGTGAATTGGCCATGGCATGTCACATGCGTATTGCAACTTCCAATGCAAAATTTGGCCAACCCGAAGTGAACCTTGGCATCATTCCAGGCTACGGCGGTACCCAGCGACTCACGCTTTTGGTAGGCCGAGGCAAAGCCAACGAGTTGATGATGACTGGCGATATGATTGGAGCCGAAGAAGCCAAAACCTTAGGATTGGTCAATCATGTGCTACCGACCAAGGAAGAAGCCATCGCTGCAGCAGAAGGAATTTTAGAAAAAATAATGAGCAAAGCACCCCTTGCGATTGGCATGGTGGTCGATTGCGTAAATGCAGTCTTCATAGAGGAAAATGGCTACCAAACTGAAGCCAACTCTTTTGCACGCTGCGTAAAATCGGGAGACTATAAGGAAGGTACTTCGGCGTTTTTGGAGAAAAGAAAGCCTGTCTTCCGTGGAGAATAAGTGATCCAGCAACCCATGGGCACACTAAAAAAACTCGCAGGACAAACCGCCATCTATGGCTTAAGCAGCATTTTAGGACGCTCCATCAATTTTTTGCTGATCATCGTCTATACTGGATACCTAAGTAAGGCGGACCTCGGCGCATTTACAGGTATCTACGCCTTGATCGGGTTTTTAAATATTGTCTTTACTTATGGGATGGAAACCGCTTTTTTTCGGTTTTCAACTGGAAAAAATCAAAATCCCACCCGAGTATACCACAACACGCAATCCCTATTGGTCTTGTCCAGCCTCGTTTTGGGGTCGGGAATTTACCTCGCAGGGCCGCTTTTGGCAGAATGGATGAACTATCCAGGCCAAGCTTACTTGTTTCAGTGGACTGCAGTATTGCTTGTCTTCGATGCAGTTTTGGCAATCCCTTTTGCAAAACTCCGACTAGAAAATAAAGCCAAAACCTTTGCAGGGGCCAAGTTGATCAACATTCTACTGAATGTAACCTTCAACCTACTTTTGCTGATTTGGATTCCTGGGTGGATTCAAACTGGAATTCTACCTGAAGGAATCTTGGGATACCAATCCACTTGGGGCGTGGAATACATCCTTCTTGCCAACTTACTAGCCAATGGCTTGATTATTCCTTTTGTGTGGTGGGAAGCAGGATTTTTTTCCTTCCGCCTCGAAAAAGAAGTGCTTCAGCCCATGTGGACTTACTCGCTTCCCTTGCTGTTTATGGGATTGGCAGGCGTAACCAACGAACTTATATCACGACTAGTGTTTGAGTACGTGTTGCCGCTTAACTTTTACCCCGGATTGAGTAGCCGAGAGGCAGCAGGAATTTTTGGTGCTAATTTCAAGTTAGCCATCCTAATGAATTTGGTGATTCAGGCCTTTAAGTATGCGGCAGAACCTTTCTTTTTCAGAGAGTCCAAGGAAAAGGATTCGCCCAAAATGTATGCACAAGTAATGCATGTCTTCATCTTATTCTGTTCCCTACTCATGATCTTGATATCCGTGAATCTTCAATGGATCGGGCCGCTATTCTTAAAAGGAGAGGTGTATGAAATGGGGTTTTACATCGTTCCCATGCTGCTACTAGGTTACCTGCTGTTGGGAATTTATTTCAATCTGTCCATCTGGTTTAAACTAACTGACAAAACGAGTTACAGCTTCTGGATTACCTTCTTGGGAGCGGTAGTCAGTGTAGCAGGCATTGCATTCTCCGTGCCTATTTTAGGTTTTATGGGTGCAGCCCTCAGCACGGTGGCTTGCTATCTTGTGATGGCAACCATTTGCTACTTCTTTGGGCAAAAATATTACCCCATCCCCTATCAAACGCGTAGTGGCCTAGGCTATCTGGTACTTGCTTTTACCTTAAGCTATGGGGGATTTTATGTGCAAACCCAGGACATTGCCTTGGATTTTTTAATCAAAAATTCAGGGGTCTTTATTTTTCTAGGGGTAGTATTCCTAAGAGAACGAAAGTTCTTTAGGTCAATTATGGTTAAGAAATCCTAGGTTTCCCCAGTGACCCGCTTCCTTTTCTTCAGCCAAATTGATGAAAAGGCACTATGTTTGCAGCAGTCATTTGAAATTCCATTCTTCAGTGAGAGTTACTCCCATTTTTCTTCTGCTCTGCCTTGTTTTTTTAAGTCCCATTGCTGGATTTACACAAAAGTCTTTGTCCAAAAAAGAGGTCAAGGCACAGGAATTAGCTGCAAATGCAAGCCGCTTTTTTATTGAAGGAGAAAAAGCCTTCGCCTTGGGAGATTTGGAAAAAGCGTACCAATACTTGGCAAAAGCACGTGAGTTTGCCCCTGAGGAACCTGCCATTTCCTTCAAACTGGCAGAGGTACTTTTAAAAAATAACCAAGCCGAAAAAGCACTTCCTTTTGCCTTGAAAGCAGCCGCTGGAGATCCAGTAAATTTATTTTATGCTTTGCTAGTCGCAGAAATTTACACCGGTTTGAATAAACCTTTGGAAGCTGCCGCATTGCTTGAAAAGCTGACCTCTGGTTCCACCAAAAACCAACAGTATAACTTGGAGTTGGCATCCATATACTTGAATGCCAATGAATTTGACAAAGCTCTGGTAGCTTTGGATCGTGCTGAAGCCTACTATGGCGTCCGAGAAGCGTTCACTTTCCAGAAGCAACGCATTTACCTACGAAAAGACCAGCTTGAAAAAGCGGTTGAGGAGGGAGAAAAATTAATTGCTTCCTTCCCAGGCAACCCAAATTACGTGCTCTCCCTTGTCGAGATTTTGTTCAACAACGCCAAGTTGGACCAAGCAATCCAACTGGTACGGACAGAAATTGTCAAATATCCAAATCAGCCAGAACTTCAGCTAGCAGCATACAGCCTTTACCAAGAAAAAGGTCAAATCGCACAGGCCAATGCCTTTCTTCTGGAGGCAATCGCTAGTCCAGACTTGGCTCCATCTTCCAAAGCCGCTGCCTTTCAAGGGATAGTACAAGAGATGAAAACAGCGGAGCGCGACAAGCTACTCGACCAGTTGGAACTGCTATTAAATGAGTGGCATGGGGAAGACCCAACTGTTTTGGAAGCTATTGGAAATCGAAGGAAAGCTGAAAATAAGTTAGCAGAAGCGCTACAGCTTTATAAAAAGTCCCTTGCCTTTCAACCCAAAAACGAAAAATTATTGGAAGAGGTGATTGTCAATTCCTTTGACGCAGGCGGGAATTTCGAGGAGGTGGCACGATACTCCAGCATCGCGATTGACGAGTTTCCTGAAAGTGCAGAATTTTGGTTTTATGAAGGAGTAATCCTATCGGGACAGAAGAAAGATTCGTTGGCAGTTCAAGCCCTTGAAACTGCCTTAAGTTTGAATGCCGATAAAAATCCGCAGTTGGCGCAAGTAGCGTACAGCACTTTGGGCAATAGCCAGTACCAATTGGGTGATCAGGTGGCTGCATTTAAAAATTTCGAGCAGGCATTGGCGCTCAGTCCAACTGACGAACAGGTACTGAATAATTATGCTTATTTCTTGGCACTCGCAAACCAAGAATTGGAAAAGGCCTTGGGCATGGCCCAGCGTGTAGTGAAAAAACACCCTAAAAATGCCACCTACTTGGACACCTTGGCCTGGGTTTTGTATCAAATGAAGCGGTATTCTGAAGCGTTTTTGTACCTTAAAGAAGCACTAGAAGTCGAAAAAGAACCGAGTGGCGTCTTAATGGAGCACTACGGGGATATTTTGTATCGATTAGGCAAGATAGAAGAAGCTGTGGGATGGTGGAAAAAAGCAAAGGAAAGCCCAGAAGGTTCTGATTCTCTTGCACAAAAAATTAAAGATCAACGAATCCATGACTAAGTCTCAAATTCTTGTGGCCCTAGTGCTTCTCGTAATGAATTGGGGTTGTGCCAAAAAAACCACTCTTTTTGAGGGCAACCAGGCCATGGAATCCTTTATGCCGGGTACAACTCAATTTGGGTACTTGCAAGCCAAAGCAAAGTTAGTTCTCGAGGAAGATTCAGGAAAAATAACTCGCGGCACACTTCAGCTACGTGCCAAAAAAGATAGTTTAATTTGGTTTTCCCTTTCTCCAGGCCTTGGTGTGGAGGCAATTCGAGGTTTGCTTAGCCAGGAAAAAATCCAAATTCAAGATCGCTTGGGAAAGGAAGATGTCAACATGACTTATCCAGAATTTGAGGATAGGTTTGGAATCAAATTATCGCTGGAATTAGTTCAAAATCTACTTTGGGGGGATATTCCCTATCCGGCTAGTTATGAGGATCGATTGGTGCGCGTAGGAAAAAAGTTTGAGTTAACTCAAGTCCGAGATAAAGTTCGCTATTTTAGTAAGGTTGATACCCGTCATGGAAAGGTTACTGAATTAGCAAGTGCGGCTCTTTCAGGTGAAGGTTCAATTCTAGCTAGTTTCCCAAAGTTTCAAAACATCCAATCTCAAGTTTTCCCTGCTGAAGCATTGGTAAAAGTGGCTTTAGAGGAGCCTTCGGGATCTCAAAATTTTAGGATTTACATCAACTGGACTACCTTAGATCCTCAGGCGAATACTTTAACTTTCCCCTTCCGATTTTAGTTTTATGAAAAAATTGGCCTTTCTATTTTTCTGGACCTGCCTAGTGGTGCTCAGCACCACTGCTCCTGCCCAAACCAAAAAGTCTCGGGAGCAATTGGAGCGAGATAAAATGGAAATACAGTCCCGATTAAAGGAGTTTGATGCAATTCTAAAGCAAACCACCGCTACCAAAAAAACATCGCTAGGCCAGCTAAATGCGATTACTAGTCAATTTCAAAGCCAAAATCGCTTGGTCAACACCTTGGATAGAGAAGTCAATTTACTTTCCAACAACATCGTTGAAATTGAAAACGAGATTGCAAGTTTAGAGCGGCAACTGATTGACTTAAAGGCAGAGTATTCTAGAATGGTTTACAATTCCTCTAAACTGAACAGAGGGCTATCGATTGTTGCTTTTGTGTTTAGCTCTAGTACCTTCAATCAGCTCTACATGCGTTTGAAATACCTACGACAGTACACCGCAAGTAGAAAAAAGCAGGCTGAACAAATTGAAAAATTATCCGCAGAGCTAGCCGAACAACGAAGCCAATTAGATGAAAGAAAGTTGGACAAAGAAAAAGTGTTGGTGGAAGAAAAGACGGAGAAAGAAAAATTGGAAAAGATCCGAAAGGAGAAGCAAGGCATGGTCAACACCTTGACAAAAAAGGAAAAGGATATTCAAAAACAAATTGCCGCTACTAAAAAACAACAGGAACAACTGAATAGAATGATCAAAGCTGCCATCGAAGCGGAAATTCGTGCTGCTGAAACAGCTTCCAAAAAAGAAAAAAGTACCAGTACAAAAAAAGCGGGGACTAGTATGCCAATGACCCCAGAGGCAGCCGCACTTTCCAGCTCTTTTGCGGGTAATAAAGGAAAACTCCCCTGGCCAGTAGAAACAGGAATCATCTCACAAGGATACGGTACCTACCCTCACCCTACCCTCAAGGGCATTGTAGAGGAAAACGACGGTATCGATATCCGTACGCAGCCCAATTCCAATGTTCGGGCAGTATTTGATGGAGTTGTTTCCAAAATCACCAGCATCCCAGGCTATGGCAATACCTTGATTATTAAGCATGGGGAATATTTCACGTTGTATAGCAGACTGAAGTCAATTTCTGTCACTGCTGGTCAAACCATCAAAGCGAAGACTGTAATCGGACAAGTAGCAACAAATTCAGAGGGAGAGGCTGTAGTTCACTTCCAAACTTGGAAAGGATTGCAAATCATGGACCCTGCAACCTGGATAATTACCAAATAGGTTAAAAAATTAGGCATTCAAAAAAAAGATTTACATCAATTGCAGTTCTCCTTGGGTAAGCGCCTGATACTTGTATATTTGTATCTCTATCTTTAAACGCACAGCATTATGACTACATTAGGTTTCTTTCAAAATATTGGGGGAGGTTCGTTGATTTTGATCATTCTTGTGATTCTCCTTTTGTTTGGTGCTAAACGAATCCCTGAATTAGCTCGTGGACTTGGACGTGGAATTCGTGAATTCAAAGACGCGACTAAAGACATTCAAAATGACCTCGAAGAGGGAATGAAAGACAAGAAAAAATAATTTTTGAGTTCGATTCTTTTGGAAAAGTATCGTTCCTTCGACGAAATCCAATTTGCCCTAAAAAACGGGGATAGCGATTGTCGATCGATTGTAACCTATTACCTACAAAATATTCAGACGAAGGCGCATCTCAACGCCTTCGTCGAAGTTTATGCCCAATCCGCTCTCGAACAGGCAGAACAAGTTGACGCGAAAATTGCCCTGGGCACTGCAGGAAAGCTTGCAGGAATGATTGTTGGCATCAAGGATGTACTCAATTACGAAGGACATCCCGCAACTGCTGGATCCAACATCCTAAAAGGTTACATCTCCCAATACACCGCTACTGCAGTTCGAAGGCTCATCGATGAAGATGCCATCGTTATTGGCCGTCTAAATTGCGATGAATTTGGCATGGGCAGCTCGAATGAGCATTCTGCCTACGGAAAAGTTTACCAAGAATTAGATCTCACCCGCGTGCCTGGAGGATCGTCTGGGGGGTCAGCTGTAGCCGTTCAGGCCAACTTATGTACCGTTAGCTTGGGGTCAGATACCGGAGGATCGGTTCGTCAACCAGCTGCATTTACCGGAGTGGTTGGTATGAAACCCAGCTACTCTCGAGTTTCCCGTTGGGGATTGATCGCTTATGCTTCTTCCTTTGATACCATCGGTGTTTTTTCAGCTACTGTTAAAGACAATGCCTTAGTTCTTGAAGTTATCGCTGGCTATGACGAGAAAGATAGCACTTCCTCAAAGGAGGAGATAAAGTCCTACAGCAAGCTTGATTTCCCAAAAAGAATCCTAAAAATTGCTGTTTTGAAGGAGGCCTTGCATGCTCCAGCTTTACAACCAGAAATCAAGCGCAATACCTTGGAGGTAATCGAAAAGCTAAAAACCGAGGGACACAAGGTTCAAGAAGTTGACTTCCCTCAATTGAACTATGTGCTTCCTACCTACTATATCTTGACTACTGCAGAGGCAAGCGCAAATTTAGCTCGATTTGATGGAGTGAAATTTGGCTACCGAACTCCTGAAGCACAAAATTTGGAGCAGCTTTACAAAAATAGCCGAAGCGAAGGATTTGGTGAGGAGGTCAAACGAAGGATTATGCTTGGCACATTCGTGCTTTCAGCCAGCTACTACGACGCCTATTTCACTAAGGCTCAAAAGGTTCGACGAATAATCAGAGACCTTACTTCCAATTTATTAACAGATTTTGACTACCTTTTACTTCCTACAACCCCAACCACAGCATTTAAATTTGGGGAACATGGGGGTGATCCTGTCGCGATGTACTTGGAGGATTTATTTACAGTTCAGGCTTCTGTCTCAGGAGTTCCGGCCTTATCTATCCCCAATGGTAAAGACGATTCAGGGATGCCCATCGGACTTCAGTTAATTGCAAACTCCTTTAAAGAAGCAGAACTGTATGCCTTTGGTCACTATTTGAGTACCTTGACATTAAATTAGCACGTGATGAAGCACATTACTTTAAGAATATTTCTAGGGGGTCTCGCTAGTTTCTTTTTTTTAAGCACTCAGGCATTTTCTCAAGAAAATAACGCCTCTAATTCTGGACAACTCGAAGTTGTACTACCAAATTATCATTACGAATATATTCCTGATTTTACCTACGAAGAAGTCGCCGGGCGAATCGAGAAGATGGATTTAGAGATGGATTTTGAATTAAATGATCGCATTTTTTCTTTTATTCAGTACTTCACTGTACGAAATCGTGAGTACATGAAAATGGTCTTAGCACGGAAAGAGCAGTATTTTCCGATGTATGAAGAAACCATGAAAGACCATGGCATGCCAGTAGAAATTCAACACCTCTCAATCATTGAATCTGGCTTGGACCCAAAAATCAAATCGCGTGTGGGTGCCATGGGACTTTGGCAATTTATGCCTGCTACTGGACGAGAGTATGGAATGGAGGTAAACCCAGATATAGATGACCGCATGGATCCAGAAAAATCCACTGAGGCTGCGGCAAAATACCTTAAGGCACTCTATAAAATGTTTGGAAACTGGGAAGTAGCATTGGCTGCCTACAACTGCGGCCCGGGCAATGTCCGAAAAGCAATTCGGAATTCTGGGGGCAAAAATACTTTTTGGGGAATTTATGATTACCTACCCAAAGAAACGCGCAGTTATGTTCCTCAATTTCAAGCAATGCTTTACATCCTCAATCACCTTGAGGAGCACAACTTACACTTGGAAGAACCAAGCTATCCAATGGAGTATGAACAGCTGAATTTTGATAAAACCTTTCATCTCAAAACTTTGGCCTCACTTACAGAAGTTTGTTTGAAAGATTTAGAGAAACTAAACCCTTCCATAAAACAAGGGAGGGTCCCAGAATCTCATCGTTCGATGTCCATCCGAATTCCAAAATCCAAAGCATTTTTTATCAAGGAAAATTTGGCCTGGATAAGTGACTCCTTGTCCAATGCAGCTCCAATCCTAGTGGCTTCTATCGGCCAGGTAGAAACAGCCACTACAGGAAACAGTCCACAGCAGACCACTTCAAGAATTGCCTACAAAGTAAAGTCTGGCGATGCCCTAGGCACAATTGCAAGTCGACATGGAGTGACCCTAACTCAAATTAAACAATGGAATAATCTTAGCTCAAATTTGATTAAGGAAGGACAGATTCTTATCATCCACTCCAATTCCAACCGTTCCAGTTCGAAAACTATTGCACTGAATTCAGACAATCCTACCCCCTCTAAAACCTACACCGTGCGACCAGGAGATTCATTATGGATGATATCACAAAAGCACTCGCTCAGCATCGAACAAATCAAGCGCTTGAACAACTTGAATACAACCCAAATCAAGCCGGGTCAGCGTTTAATTGTAGGTTGAATAGTGCCTATTTTGAATAACCTATAGATAACCTAACTTATGTTCCTTTTTCACACTTCCTTTAGAAACTAGACTTCCTATGAAAGCAATTTACCTGAGCCTCCTTTCCTTGTGTTGCCTCTTTTTATTCTCCTGCGAAGAAGGTGCTGGATCTAGCAGCTCCAAACCTAAGGCAAGAGGTTCAATAGGTGAAATAGTTTTAGCGATCGATTCTACCAAATGGGCAGGACCTGTAGGGGATGAGCTCCGCGCAATTTTTGAAGCGGATCTACCGGGAATGATTCGCTCTGAAGCACTATTCAAAGTACACCGTGTAGATCCACGTGCCATGACACGAATGCTGAAAATGTATACCAACCTGGTATATGTCACCACCTTCGACGACAAGCGAGGAGGAAGCCAAGTAGTCAATGCCCAATTTACACCTGAATCCAAAGCCAAAGCTGCTGCAGACCCAAGCATCTATTCGCTTCGTATGGTAGATGAATTTGCACAAGGCCAAGAAGTACTTTATCTATTTGGAAACACTGAAAAAGAGCTAATTGCAAACCTGCGTAAGCACAAGGATCAGCTTCAAAATCTTTTTGAAGTCAGAGAGAGGGATCGATTAGCGAAGGCCCTATTGGCCCGAAAAAACGCAACTGCACAAAGTGATGCGCGCAAAAACTTAGGGATAGAAATTATGCCTCCTGTGTCTTACCAAATCGCAAAATCTATTCCTGGATTTCTTTGGTTGAGACAACCTACTCCAACAGAAAATCGGCCAGACATTAGCGTCTTTTTCCATGTAGAGGATTATAAAAACGAAGAGCAAACCTTTCCGGAGAACATTCTTCAGCTGCGTGATTCAATAGCAAAGACCCACATTTTTGGAGACCCAGAGGACCCCAATTCCTTTATGACGAGTGAAAAACAAATTCCACCAGCTTTCCGAAACCTAGTGATTAATGGTAATTTCACAATTGAAATACGGGGTACTTGGAAGACCAACAACATCAGCATGGGAGGTACTTACCTAGGTTATTTGATGATTGATGAGAAGAAAGGAAAATTGTACTACATGGAAGGCTTTGTGTACTTCCCGAATGAAGTTCACGCAGATGCTTTGCGAGAGATCCAGACAGTTCTCCTGAATACCAACGTGAGTTGGAATGAAAAAACAGGACTATAAACCCAGCATATACCATCCATTTATGGCGATTAAAATCAGAAAAGAAGACGCATTAAACTACCATAGCCAGGGCTCTCCGGGAAAGATTCAAGTGATTCCTTCCAAGCCTGTTTCCAGCCAATTGGATCTTGCGCTAGCCTACTCCCCCGGAGTAGCTGAACCTTGCAAGGAAATTGCTGCCGATGTAGAAAATGTGTACAAATACACCGCCAAAGGCAATTTAGTGGCAGTCATTTCAAATGGTACCGCAGTACTCGGATTGGGAGACATTGGTCCCGAAGCTTCAAAGCCCGTAATGGAAGGAAAGGGAGTCCTTTTCAAGAAATTTGCTGGTATTGATGTCTTTGACTTGGAGATAGATGAGAAAGACCCAAAGAAACTAATTCAAATTATCAAATCTCTAGAACCCACTTTTGGCGGCATCAATCTAGAGGATATTAAAGCTCCCGAATGCTTTGAGATTGAGCAGACGCTCAAGCGTGAGATGAAAATCCCAGTCATGCACGATGACCAGCACGGGACAGCCATCATCACTGGAGCAGCATTGCTCAATGCCCTTGAGCTGGTTGAAAAAAAGATAGAAGACATCCGCATTGTCGTCAGCGGTGCTGGCGCAGCTGCCATATCCTGCCTTCGGTTTTACTTGATTTTAGGGGTCAAGAAAGAGCATATTGTAGTCTGCGACAAGGATGGAGTCCTCCGTACCGACCGTCCAGGTTTGGCTGGAGAGCACATCGAGTTTGCTACTACTCAAAACTTCCATACCATCGCCGAGGCCATGCCAGGTGCAGATGTATTTCTTGGGCTTTCTGCAGGCAACATCATCGCACCAGAATTGATCCAATCCATGGCAGCAAACCCAATTGTGTTTGCCCTTGCCAATCCAGATCCTGAAATCGCCTATGAAACTGCCCTTGCAGCACGCGAAGATGTGGTCATGGCTACTGGAAGATCAGACCATCCCAACCAAGTGAATAATGTCTTGGGATTCCCCTACATTTTTAGAGGCGCCTTGGATGTGCGCGCTACCACAATTAACGAAGAAATGAAGCTTGCCGCAGCGAAAGCAATTGCCAAGCTTGCAAAAGAACCCGTTCCAGAAATTGTAACCAAAGCTTATGGAGAAAGCAATCTCAGCTTTGGGAAACTTTATTTAATTCCAAAACCTGTAGATCCACGCCTCATCACTACCATCGCTCCGGCTGTGGCCAAGGCAGCCATTGAATCTGGAGTAGCAAAAAAAATCATTACCGACTGGGACGCTTACGAAGTAGAGCTTCAAAAACGGATTGGTATTGACGAACGGTTGATGTCTATCGTTATTGGTAGAGCTAAAAAAGATCCAAAACGAGTGGTTTTTGGAGAGGCGGATAACCTTAAGATTTTGAAAGCTGCCCAACAGATTCGAGACGAAAAAATCGCCGTACCTATTCTGCTTGGCAACCGTCAACGCATCTTAGAGCTAATCGAAGAAAATTCCCTAGATCTAGAAGGTGTCAGCATTATTGATCCAATGGAAGAGCACAAGCTAAACGAAAAATTTGGAAAAATTCTTGCTAAAAAAAGACAGCGGAAAGGCATGACGCAAACGGATGCCAACCGCTTGGTGAAGGAAAGAAATTACTTTGGCGCCTTGATGGTGGAAACTGGAGAAGCAGACTGCTTTATTTCTGGCCTCACCCGCGACTACCCAAAGACCATATTGCCTTCACTCCAAACGATTGGAGTTAAAAAAGGCGTAAATCGCGTGGCGGGGATGTACATCATGAATACCCCTCGAGGACCTTATTTCTTTGCAGACGCAACGGTCAATCTCAATCCAACCGCTGAAGAACTCGTGGACATCATTGGACTTACCGCTACAGCAGTAAAGTTTTTTAATATGGTGCCACGGATTGCACTCCTCTCCTACTCCAATTTTGGGTCTGCCCAGGGAGATATCCCCTCAAAAATGTCAAAAGCTACCGCTCTTGCGAAAGAAAAATACCCAGACTTAATCATCGAAGGGGAAATGCAAGCCAATGTGGCTCTGAACCAAGAAATTCAAAAAGAAATCTACCCCTTCTCTGCCCTTTCACAAAAAGGAAAAGAAGTCAATACCCTCATTTTCCCCGATTTGGCGTCTTCAAACATTGCTTACAAGCTTTTGGCTGAACTTGGAAACGCAGAGGCAATCGGTCCAATCCTATTGGGAATGAATAAACCAGTTCATGTTCTGCAACTGGGAAGCTCCATCCGCGAAATCGTCAATATGGTAGCCATCGCCGTAGTGGATGCCCAATCCAGCAAAGAAAACTTATGATAGATTATCTCAATGGAAAACTAGTTCACAAAGACCCAACCTACGTACTTATTGATGTGGGAGGAATTGGCTACCATGTCAAAATATCCCTACAAACCTACACTGCCATCAAGGATCAGGAGCAACTGCGACTCCTTACCTACCTGCACATCAAGGAAGATGCCCATACCCTCTATGGATTCAAGGAGGAACAAGAAAAACGACTCTTTCTGCTACTGACATCCATCAATGGAGTAGGCCCAAGCACTGGACTGATGATCCTATCTTCCTTGACAAGCTCTGAAATAGAACAAGCTATTCTGTCTGGTGATGTGGCTACTATTCAAGCAGTTAAAGGAATTGGAACCAAAACTGCCCAGCGAATCATCTTGGAACTGAAAGACAAGGTTGGCAAATCTGGAAGTGGGGAAATTACCGCTCCTTTAGGATTTCTAAATGGAGGCAATAAAATCAGAGAAGAAGCGTTACAAGCTCTAGTCACTTTAGGTTTTCCAAAAGCTGTGGCAGAGAAAAATATTGCCCTGGTACTCAAAAAGAGTGGTGGAACTATCTCCCTAGAAGAGCTCATTAAGGCATCGTTAAAAACTTCTTAATTTCCACTGAATTGAAGGTTCAGGACTTACGTATCTTTTTGGCAAATCCAATTGGGGGGATCACCATCCTCCTTGGATTGCTCCTTGCCTTCCTTCCCATCAGTACCCTTCAAGCCCAACAGACAGCAAGTCCCAAGTCACGGATAGATTCCTTAAATGAGCGGAGATTGGCCCCCTCCTTTTTGCTTTGGCAAACACGGAGAACCGCCCCTCTCTACCCCTATCGAAATCCTTTTTTAACACAGAAATCTCCTTTTTTTCCTAGTTCCCCGGTAAATAGAGACGTTCAGGTCTTGATAGACTCTACCCTGAAATACCAGGTTGTGGACCAATTGGACAGCACCCGACTGGGCAACCAGCAGGAATATGAGTTTGATAAATTCGCACAACTGCAAGAATTTCAGGTCAGGCAAGACTACTGGAAAACTCGCTCTCGAGGAATAGATGGAGAAAGCGCCGTAGAAGGCAGAAGGCTCATTCCTCCCATTACCATGAGTCCTACTTTCGACCGCATCTTTGGCGGTGATTCGATTAACATCATTCCCACTGGCTATGTCAACCTTGATTTTGGAGCCATATTCCGAAGGATTGACAACCCCACGATTCCTATCCGACAGCAAAAAAATGGGAATTTCAATTTTCAACAGCAAATCCAAATGGCTGTCAATGGAAATCTAGGGCAGAAACTGAAGATTGGGGCCAATTTTGACTCCAACAACTCCTTTGATTTTCAAAATCAACTCAAACTAGAATACGATGGATTTGATGAAGACATCATCCAGTCCATTGAACTTGGAAATGTGAGTTTGCCCATCCAAAATCGCCTGATCCAAGGTGCCCAAAATCTCTTTGGCGTCAAAACAGAGCTGAAATTTGGCAAGCTCAATGTCACTGCCGTAGCCTCCACACAACGAGGAAGACGGGACAACTTGGTCATTGATGCAAATGGGCAGGGCCGGGCATTTGACATCCAAGGTTCCAAATACGACGAAAATCGTCACTTCTTTCTCAGTCACTTCTTTCGGGAAAATTACGAACGCTGGCTCAAAGGACTTCCTCAAGTGACCTCTGGAGTCAACATCACCCGTGTAGAGGTGTACGTAATGAACCGGGCAACAAACACCGAAACCCTTCGGAACTTTGCTGCATTTATGGATCTTGGTGAAGGAAAAGTACTGCTCAACCCAGGGAACCCTGCCATTGGACCAGGAATTGCTACTAGCCCTGCCAGCAATGGAGCCAACCGACTGTATGCAAGTATCAGTGGCAGTCCCGCATATAGGCCCTTTGATTCTGGGGCTCGTGTCCTGGAGGGAGACCTTGGAATAAAAAAAGGGGTAGACTTTGAACAAATCAATGGAGCACGAAAGCTAGACCAAACCGAATTCTTTTTTAACGGACAGCTGGGATTCATTTCCCTCTTTCGAAGGTTGCAAAATGACGAGGTAATTGCAGTTTCCTACGAGTACACCTACAATGGCCAAGTATTCAAAGTGGGTGAACTCACTGAAGACTACCAATCCCGCAGAGAAGATGAGTTGATTTTCTTAAAACTCCTCCGCCCTGCGCGCATCAATACCCGGGTACCTACTTGGGATTTGATGATGAAAAACATCTACAGCCTGAATGCAAGCCAAGTAGCACGAGATGGATTTCAATTGCAAGTGATCTACCGAGACGACCGCACTGGACTAGACAATCCCTCACTACTTGAAGGCGCCAAGGTTAAGGACATTCCTTTGATTCGCCTGACAGGCTTGGACAACTTAAACCCCCAAAATGATCCTGCCCCGGATGGGAACTTTGATTTTGTGGAAGGGATTACGATGCTCTCCGACCGAGGGCTACTCATCTTTCCGGTCTTGGAACCTTTTGGATCGAACCTTGCACGGAAATTCAACCCCGATGAGCGCGTACTTCAAGAAAAATACGTCTATGATACGCTCTACCAAACTACGCAAGCAGATGCTGAGCTAGTCACACGGCTCAACAAATTCTTCATCAAAGGGAGGCTTACCGCTGGTTCAGCTAGCGAAATCCAACTTCCTGGCTTGAATATCTCACCAGGATCCGTGACGGTGCAAGCAGGAAATATTCCACTCACTGAAGGGGTAGACTTCACGATTGATTACAACATTGGCCGACTTGTAATCATCAACGACGCCATCCTCCAATCTGGCAAGCAAATCAATGTCAGCTTTGAGAAAGCAGACCTAGTTTCGTTTCAAACCAGAAGTTTACTCGGCACGCGATTGGATTACATCGCCAACAAAAAATTGACCCTTGGAGGTACCTTCCTTTTCCTAAACGAGCGTCCCAATGTATCCCGTATCGCTACCGGCAATGAAACACTCCGAAATAGCTTGTGGGGATTAGATGTCAACTACAACAGTGAATCCCGTTTTCTGACCAAGTTGGCCGATGCACTACCCTTCACCGATACCAAGGAAAAATCACTCGTACAGTTTAATGCCGAGTTTGCCCACCTCATTCCGGGAACTTCCAATACGGTAAATGGAGATGCAGCCTCCTACATTGATGACTTTGAAGCTGCCGTCACTCCCTTTTATCTGGGTGCTCAAGCAAATCAAAATTGGAAGTTGGCCTCCACACCAAAAACAGCTGACAATAAATTTGACCTGAGCAATCAAACTGAGGATAATCTCGGTAGTGGCTACCGCCGCGCACGTTTGGCATGGTATAACATTGATAATATTTTTTACAGAGATGGGGGGCCAGGGGTACCCAGCAACATCACTGCTCAAGATCGTAGAAACCACTATGTAAGGCGGGTGATCCCTCAGGAGATTTTCAAAAATCAGGACCGTGAGGTGATCCTTGTTCCTCAGCCGCTGTTTGAACTGGCCTTTTTCCCTCAGGAGCGGGGCATGTACAATTACAATCCAGGGCTGACCACGGAAGGATTATTGCCTAATCCAAGGCAAAACTACGGCGGGGTGACCCGAGCGATCACTACCGAAGTAGATTTTGACCGAACCAATATTGAGTATGTTGAATTTTGGATGATGGATCCCTTTCTGCCTGGGGAAAATGGAAAAGTACTGGATGGAATTTTCAATCAGAACAATACCACGGGAGGAAAGCTATTCCTAAACCTTGGTGATATCTCTGAGGATGTAATCAAAGATGGGAGCCATGCATTTGAAAATGGCCTACCTGCAGATGGAGATCCTGCAGAAACGGCTGCCAACGAATGGGGAAGAATCACACGTCAGCAGTTTTTGCTACCTGCATTTGACAACTCGGCAAGTGCTCGGGTAAATCAAGATGTAGGCTTTGACGGACTCAAAAATGAAGACGAAGCCAGCTATTTCAAAGGACGATTTTTGGATCGACTCAGCATCTCCCCTGCTGCAAAAAATGAACTGCTACAAGATGTTTCTGCCGATGGATTTCAGTACTACTTGGATTCAAAATTTGATCAAGCCAACACCAAAATTCTAGAACGCTACAAAAAATTCAATGGGAATGAGGGGAATACCCCAATATCCGCAGACCAAAATCTCCCTTATACCCCATCGGGAACGAATGTGCCCGACAACGAAGACCTGAATACCGACAATACCATCAACGAGCTCGAAAATTACTACGAGTACGAAATCGATCTTCGTCCTGGACAACTTAAGGTAGGCAATAACTACATCGTAGATCAAGTGACCCATACCGAAGGTGGAGAGCAGGTCAATTGGTACTTATTCCGTATTCCAGTGCGTCAGCCAGATCGAGTTCAAGGCGATATTTCAGGATTCAAATCCATCCGATGGATGCGAACTTACCTCACCGACTTCCAGCAGCCGGTCGTGCTGCGAATGGCCGAATTTAGAATGGTGGGCAGCCAATGGAGAGCCTTCCAGGAGTCGCTCTTTGAACGTGGATTTTTTGAGTTGCCCGAGCCTGACAACTCCAACCTGACGGTAGATGTGGTGAACATCGAGCAAAATGCACAGGGCAGCGCGACTTCAAGCCCTTACGTATTGCCTCCGGGTATTCAACGAGATAGAGACAATACCTCCGTAATTGAGCGTAGACTCAATGAACAATCCCTTCGTCTCTGTGTGGAAGATTTGGCACCCAAAGATGCTAGAGCGGTATTCAAAAACATCAACATTGACTTGGTTCAATACGAGCGAATCAAGATGTTTTTTCATGCAAATAGTGAAGATGCACGGGATGGAGAAGTATCCGCTTTCTTGAGATTGGGAACAGACTACACCGACAACTACTACGAGATTGAGGTTCCCTTAAAAATATCCTCCTTGGGAAGCAATGATCCACGAATCGTATGGCCTGAGGAAAACGAAATCGATATTGCCATTCAGGAAATTGTGGGTCTCAAGGCAGAGCGGGACAATACTCAGTCTCCATTGACCCTTCCCTTCAGTAAGATGATTCGCCAATACAAGGTAACGGTGATGGGTAGACCAGAGCTCAACCAGGTTCAAGGGATGATGATTGGTGTCCGAAATCCAGGCAAAGGCATCGGCTCCTCCAAGAGCATTTGTCTCTGGGCCAATGAACTTCGGGTGACTGGATTTACCAAAACGAATGGCTGGGCAGCCAATGCCTACCTGAACACGAAGATTGCCGATGTAGCCGTAGTATCCGCTTCCATTCGCCACAATTCAATCGGGTTTGGGGGCTTGGAAACCAAACTTTCGCAACGCAGCCGCCAAGCGACCACCAATTACGACATCTCCACCAATGTGGAAGTAGACAAGCTTCTTCCCAAGGGGCTTGGAGTAAGTATTCCACTTTATTTTTCAGTTGAAAACTCATCTACCAGACCCGAATACGATCCGCTTAACCCGGACGTTCCCTTTGAAGTGGCTTTAGAAAAGTTTGCAAACAGCGCCGATAAAGACGCCTATCGAGACATCGCTTTGGATCAATTGTCTCGAAAGAATATCAGTTTGAACAACGTTCGGAAACTGAAGAAAAATCAGGAAGCACCGAGCCGCATTTACGACCTATCCAATTTGGCTTTTTCCTATGCCACGGGTACGGTTACACAAACCAATGCACAACTGCAGAATTACAACTTCAAAACAAACAAAGGAAATGTGACCTACAGCTACCAACCGAAAGAGCTAAAAATCGCCCCTTTTGAAAAGTCTGAAGGCATGACGAGCCCCTACCTCAAGCTTATCAAGGACATTAACCTCAATCTATCGCCTACGCTACTGTTGGCGCGAATGGACGTCGATCGGAGATTCACAAGGTCTCAATACCGAAATGACCAACTCAGCACTTCAGGGGTTGATCCCTTATTTCAAAAGTCCTTTTTCATGAATCGCTCTTTCAATATCAATTGGGATCTGTCTTCCAGTTTACGAGCCGAACTTGCCGCCAGTGCAGCAGCGGTCATAGATGAGCCCGAGGGCGATCTAGATACACAAGCAAAGATTGATTCTGTCAAAGCCAACTTTCTTCGCTTTGGCCGTGCAACCAATTACAATCATTCAGCTACCGTCAATTACACCTTACCTTTTGCCAAACTTCCAATCACCGACTGGATTCAAACCGACTACAGACACCTGAGCACCTACACCTGGCAGACAGGAGCGATCGGACAGCGAGATACCTTGGGTAACGTGATTCAAAATACCAGAGAACAAACCCTATCGGGCAAGTTGGATTTGATCAAGCTCTACAACAAAAGCAAGTCACTCGCTGCAATCAACGCACCCAGTCGACCAAGTATCCCTGGTAGAGCAAGCACAAATGCCAGCGATACGATCGGTACACCTTTGACTCGACGCATCCTTAAGTTGGCCATGATGCTGAAGGAAGTCACCTTCAACTATGGCATCATTGAGGGGACATTCCTGCCTGGATACATGCCCAACACAGGGCTTTTAGGTATGGATAGAGCCTGGGAAAACCCTGGATGGGCCTTTGTTTTTGGAAGCCAAAACCCTATCCTCCGCTACCAGCTGGGGCAAAATGGAAACATGGCTCCTAGTCCTGAATTGACTCAGAGTTTTCGACAAAATAAGGCCATAAATCTCTCCATCAAGGGCTTAGCAGAACCTATTCGTGACTTTAGAATAACCCTAGAGGCCAACAAACGAGAAATTGGAGACTACAGTGAAATCTTTAGAAACAGTGCCGCCAGTCCGGGCACCTTCGAATCACTGAGTCCAAGTCGCATGGGATCGTACAGCATCTCCACCATCCTAATTGGAACCACGTTTGCAAAAAATAACGACCAAAACGAATCTGCTTTATTTACCGACTTCGAGAATTTCAGGGCCATCTTCAAACAACGCCTAGATCAAGAAACTACTGCAGCTGGAGAATTCCCAATTAATGGACAGGATGTCTTGATTCCTTCTTTTTTGGCGGCCTATCGAGGCCAAGACCCTTCTACTGCGAATCTGAATCCTTTCCCAAAAACTCCTTTGCCTAATTGGCGCGTGGATTACCGAGGGCTGTCTCGATTGAAAGGGCTTAGCGATCTTTTCAGTAGCATCAACCTGACCCATGCCTACAGCTCGACCTACGATGTGAGCAATTTTTCCAATTCCCTTCAATACCAAAAAGGCTTGGAGCTATTTAACACGCTACAGCAGATTCAACGTCCTAACCTCACCAATCTAGAAGGACAGTTTATCCCAATCTACATTTTGAATCAGGTCGTGTTGACCGAACGATTTGCTCCACTTATTGGTGTGGATGTTTTGACCAAGCAGCGCATGAATATTGCGATAAACTACAACAGAGAGCGCAATTTGGGCTTGAATTTTTCCAATTCTCAAATAACCGAGCAGTCCAGCAGTGATTTTGGATTGACACTCTCCTACACCAAAGCGGGAGTGAAAATTCCTTTTAAAATCAGTGGACAGCAAAAGATTTTAAAGAATGACCTCCAAATGCGTCTGGACACCAAGGTGGGCAACACCCAACAGGTACAACGGAAAATAGAAGAAAAAGCGACTGTCACAAATGGGAATTTCAACTTCCAATTTAGACCCACGCTTAGTTATGTAATCAATCGAAGCCTTAATCTGACGCTCTACTTTGAGCGAACGGTAAATGATCCACGTGTAACCACCGCCTACAGAAGATCAAATACTGCTTTTGGAGGGCAATTGAGATTTAATTTATCCCAATAGATTTCAATCTCTCCCGAATACTTTTAATTTTGAGAGAATTAAAAAAATCATCATGAATTTTCCAGTAGAACTTAAGTACACCAAAGACCACGAGTGGGTCAAAATCGACGGAGATATTGCCACCATTGGCGTCACTGACTTTGCTCAAAAAGAGTTGGGAGACATCGTATATGTGGAAGTAGAAACCATAGGAGAAACTATTGAAGCAGGAGAAGTATTTGGGACGGTAGAAGCGGTAAAAACTGTTTCTGACCTATTCATGCCAGTTACCGGAGAAATCCTTGAGTTTAATGGTGAATTGGAATCCTCTCCAGAGCTTGTCAACGACGCGCCTTACACTGAAGGTTGGATGGTGAAAGTCAAAATTACTGGAGCTCTTCCAGCAGATCTTTTGGATGCAGCATCCTACAAAGACCTTATTGGAGAATAAATCAGCATGAGTCGGAAAGTCTGGTATGGAGCCTGGTTGAGCGCTTGTTGCCTAGCTATGCTTACGCCAGGAACTGCCTTGCCTGATGTATCAGTAGTTAGTTTTCAAGATAAAATCATCCATTTCCTTATCTTTCTTGTACTCGCTTACCTAGGTACGGGTATGAGCTTGGAGAAAAAAGTTGGAGTTTGGAGAAAAAAGCGGCTTTGGTTGAACTTCATGGTGTTGGTTTTCATTCCAAGCATCAGTTTAGAAACCGCTCAACACCTAATTCCCAATCGGAGCTTTGATTTAAATGATCTAGCTATCAATGTGTTAGGTGTTATATCAGGATTATTTGGATATTTATATCGTCCTTCTTGTAAATTCATTTTGGATTAATCTTCAATAATTCTTACACTTGTTATAGAAAATAAAACCGATTAACCTCTAATAAACAAAATTCATCATGGAAGCAAAAAAGACTCCTAAAGCTGACTTGAACAAAAGTGTGGGTATGTTTACCAACTTGGGTCTTGCAGTAGCAGTTGGTCTCACTCTGGCTGCCTTCGAATACAAGTCTTACGACGATAGCGCGCTTAAGGATTTAGGTGGCGCTTCAGATAATTTCGAAGACATCTTAGATGTACCTATCACGCAGCAGCCACCACCACCACCACCACCGCCACCGATGGAGCAGCCTGTAATTCAAGAGATTCCAGATGAGGTGAAAATCGAAGAAAAAATCGATGTTAACTTTGACGTAGACGTGAAAGAAACAACGGTGATTAAAGAAGTTGCCATCAAAGAAGTGGTAATTGAAGAAGAAAAAGCCGATCAAATCTTTGACGTAGTAGAAACACAGCCTAACCCTCCTGGAGGAATGTCTGGCTGGAACAAATATCTTTCTGATAACCTTAAATACCCAACTCAAGCTAGAAGAATGGGTGTTGAAGGAACAGTAATTGTTGTATTCGTTATTAACACCGATGGATCCATCCAAGACGTTGAAGTTTTGAGAGGTATTGGCGGAGGTTGCGACGAGGAAGCAGTAAAAATTGTAAAAGCAGCTCCTAAGTGGGAGCCTGGTAAACAAAGAGGTAAGCCAGTTCGTACGCGAATGAGACTACCGATCCGATTCAAACTTGGATAACAAAAAAGACCCGAGCATCTCGGGTCTTTTTTTTGTCCAATCAGCCAAGCGAATTGGGAGAATCTCAAAAATACTGCTAATCAAAAAAGGCCTGAACTCATTCAGGCCTTTTTTAGTAAACAAGATATCGGCTTATTACCAGTGAAGTTTTGCCGTTCAAGCAAGTGGGCTGTGGACCGTGGACTGGCCATCCGTTGACTTATTGAATTTACAACACATTTAACGATTGTTCTTTGATTTTTTCCAGTTCATCCTTCATTTGGATGACCAACTTTTGAATCCCCGCATCGTTGGCCTTTGAGCCAATGGTATTGATCTCTCGGCCAATTTCCTGACTGATAAATCCAAGCTTCTTCCCTTGACTCAGTTCAGTATCCATACACTTCATGAAGTAGTCAAGATGGGTATCCAAGCGAACAAGCTCTTCATTGATGTCAATTTTCTCAAAGTAATAAATCAGTTCTTGTTCGAAGCGATTCGCATCGAAGGCATGCTCATCCATCCACTGAGAAAAATGCCCCCGAATTCGAGATTGGATTTTCTCTTTGCGATTCGGTTCCTCCGCTTTGATGGCCTGCCATCCCTGCCGGATGAGGTCAATGTTTTCCTTCAATTTGACAAAAAGCGAAGCTCCTTCATCTACCCGAAAGGATTCGCAGCGAATCAAAGCTTCTTCTAGCACCAACTTTACCTGAGCCCAATCCTCACTATCCTCCCGATCCATGGTCGTACTTACCATCACTTGAGGCGCCTGCAGCGCTAGCTTAAACAAATCAGTACCCCTTTCCCCTACAGAAGCTGCAAGGCGCTCAAAAGTAGTGTAATAGGTTTTAAACAAATCCTCATTGAGTTGAACGGGCAAGCTTTGGTTGCCCTTCACCAAAAAATCAATAGAAATACTAACTTTCCCTCGATCTAATATGGCCTGAGCCCTATTTCTGATTTCAGACTCTTTGTCCGCAAATTGTCTTGGACTGCGAATGGAAAGGTCAAGCATTTTTGAGTTGAGCGTGCGGACTTCTACTTGAATGGCCAGGTGCTCGTTCTCAAATCCGGCTACGCCATAGCCAGTCATGGATTTGATCATACGAATTAAGCTTTAGAAATTATACCCCAAAGTAAAGTAAAATTTCAAGTCTTCGGTTTTATAATTTCTCACAGGCCTAGCAACATCAAATTTGATGTAGTAATTCATGAGTACGGTACGGAGGCCAGCCCCATAGCTTTGAAGCCATGGATTATTAAAGTTGTTCAAAACGATCACAAAAGGTGAACCTGTGGTATTGATTACTTCCGTATTTTGATCATTTACCTTTTCCCAAGGTGCTGCCTCATTCCATGCCGAACCAATATCATAAAAACCAACCAACTGGAAATTCTTGACGAAATTGGAGGTGATGGTCCCCCGAGTTAAATAGGAAAACAAGGGCAGTCTCAATTCAGTGGAAAAAGTAAGCGCATTTCTGCCTCGAATCTCATCGTAATCAAAACCCCTTAGGTCAATAAAATCAGCAAAAAGCAAGTTGGAGTTTTCAAGCCCATAGGGATTTCTAACTGGAGATGGCTCAGGCCGATTGGCAGGAGGGTTGTAGAAACTATTGAACATCCAATTGTCCATTCCTCCTACTAAGTAAGTTTGGGGATTGGAACCCATAAATGAGCCAAAATATAATTTGGAAGCAAGGACAATGTTCTTGTGGATTTTCTGATAGTTCCTCAGGTCCACATATAAGTTGCTGAAGGAACGGTCCCCGTAATTCAATCCTTGGTAGTGCTGAAAACCCACCTTGCCTTTGGTACCCGTAAAAGCATAGAGTCCCATGGGTTCGGTACGATCATACACAAACTCCATTTTTGCTCCCGCATACGATACTTGCAATTCATTTAACTCTGGTATTTTGCTCAAGATTAATGAATCCTCATTTAGGTTGAAATACTGCGTTCTGGCTACAAATGGCGCGGCATAAACGCGGGAATGAATGGTAAGCGGATAGGAGACGCCTGTCTCCACTTTGGTAAGTACATATTTCTGAAAACTAAAGTCTCCGTCTGTTACCCGAAGTGTTTTTCGATCATACCTGCCTCTGAAGTCAAGTCGAGATTTTAGGTATTCATATTCAAACCAAATATCCCCGCCTGAATCAAAGTCCAAGGAGGTCATAATACCCCCCATAAAGAGATGATTATCTAACACATCGGTCATTTTACCTTGAAGACTCATTCCAAAGCCGCGAAGGGGATCTACCACAAAGCGGGAATTGATGTGATTCGTAAAAAATTGAGTTTCCATTGGGCGAGGTCCAGAGACCATCTTCTGCAAATTTTGCTTTCGGAAGGTTTCCAATAGACTATTTTGTCGAACTTCAGGATTACCGACCACAGCCCCTGTTGAAGATGGAATTTTTGAAGGGATGGAATCAAAGGTGTAGTTTTCAGTATTCACTCCTCTTCTGGTTTCAAACCGCAAACGATCGGTGGTCAAAGAGGATGTTTTTTGAGAAATCGTATCCAAGGAAGTAATTGGAGTCACAAGCTCTGGACCTGCTAACTTTTCCTGGTTTGCTCGAGTAGTTTGCTGCGTTTTGGCTTCGAGTATCCTTCGCGCAGCAAGGCGCTCATTTAGTTCTTTAGCTTGAGCTAATTGCAGCCTCGGTGTACTTGGTGTAAATTGATCGACTCCCGTATAGGTATCCACATACAGCTCAGACTCTTTTCCATTGCGGACAGCGTAAGCTAGTTTATTCATTCTAGAATTCACATCAAACACCTCAATACTCGTATCAAAGGAGGAAATCTGGGTAGAAACTTGATTTCCAATATTATGCTTTACCAGGTTGGAGATCCCACTCAAGTCACTCAAAAAAACCAAGTTGTTGGCATTGACCTTTCTGGGAAATGTATTTTTACTATTCGAATTTGTCAACTTGGTATACACCGTGGTATCCTTCAGCACTTGAACGCGATACAAATTGTATTGGGCTGGGAAATTAGCCAACACAGGGGATTTTTGCAGGACCGAATCCGGCAATTCTGTGAAGTTACTCGAATACACAATTGTCGAATCATTTAAGAAAACGGGGGTCAACTCATCAAAAATGTTATCTGTTAGGCGCTTGCCTTGCCCTCTTAAATTAAGCGTGTAGAGATCTGTCTTACCATTTGAAATGGCGGAAATAACCATATTCTTCCCCGACTCATTAAAATCAAAACTTAGAATCTGAGTAATGTTGCGCAAAAATACCTTGTCCCGAGAAGAACCATCCAAGGAGCGTTGCCTCAAGGTCGTCAACCCACGCTTGAATGTGGCGATCGCTAGAGTCGCCGAATCCCTCCACGCAATGACAGGGGCATGCAAGTTAGGTGGGAGTTCCTCATGCTTCGATCCACCCTGATAGATTCGCAGTTGAGTCCCTGAAGCGAGATCACGAACCCAAACCGTTGCTTTTCCCGCATTGTTGAGCACGTAGGCTAGATGGAGGCCATCTGGACTAAACTTCACATCTGTAATCGCCCCATCTACACGGGAGGATGTAGTCGCAATGGCTTTTTTGGAATCTAAGGTTTTGAAATTAGTATAAACCGGCTCATTGACTTTTAAATAGAATTGCTGCCAATCGGTAAGAAATGATTTGATGTTGATACCAATCGTATTCGCAATGCTGTTTTCTTCACTTCTATTGATTCGAGAAAGATTGAGGATGCTGGAAACATACCTCCTCCCATATTTTTCTGAGATGTAATTCCAAATAGACTGCCCTACAAGTCCTGCCTCTAAATCAGTGAGCGTATGCAGCTTTGGATTGGTGGTATTCTTTAAATAGCGACGTATGTAATCGTCCATTTCGCGACTCCATCCTTTGGCTAGGTAATTTGCTATCCCATCGACATACCAATCAGGAAAATTACTGATTAAGTTGGCTTGAAATGCATCGGCAACAGAGGCGCCGTATAGCATCTCTCGCACAATAACCTTGGTAGTGGCAAACAACAAGTCTTCTTTGAATAAATCCATTCGCCCCTTGTAGGCTACCTCTGCGACAAGACGCGTAAATTTAGTTTGTCCCTCTTCGGTATATTGCTGCGCATTAAGATCCAAATTACTCTGAAGTCGCTCTTCTGGGGAATTGTAGAGGTAAATTCTGGGCTTGGTGTAGGCCACATACCCAATGTTTTGAGTCAACCTATTGAATTCAGACTCTAAATATTCAATAGCCATCTTGGCATTTACACCACCTTTGTCGTAATAGTATACTTCAAAATTTGCCGAAGTATAGAAATACCAGTTGAACTCCTTGTGCTGAACTCGGTTTTTACCAAAGCGCTCCTGGTCAAATTGAGCCCATGCTTCTGTCCCGCAGCCAAGAAAGAGAATTAAAAAAAGGTACCGAAATACACGCATTCGCATTTCCAACGATAGAGTTAGGTTTTAAATATAGGTAAAATACCGAGAGATCGAAACTTCCTTCGGTAGTGGGTGACCTTCCAAAAGAAAATCCCGCATCGCCGCACTAAAATAAGGGACCAAAGACACGCCCTTGGCACCAAATCCATTGAAGATGTAAACGCTTTGTGCTTCAGGATGTTTTCCTAAAAATGGTTTTCTATCTTTTGTTGCAGGACGAATTCCCACTTTGTGCCCACAAATCTCTTGAACCGGCACATGAACCACCTCGGTCAACTTATCCAACAACTCCTTTTTGGCTGTTTCTGTAGGACCTACCTCTAGATCATGCCAGGTATAGGTGGACCCTACCCTAAAATTCCCATTTGCCAAAGGCACACGAAAAACACCTCGATTGACAATAAAGGGGGGCGAGAAATTCTGCTTCAATTCCAGGATCTCCCCTTTGACTGGAGCAAAAGGTAAAAATGAAAAAAATCGGGACTCCATCGCACCCAATCCATTGCAATAAATCACTGACTTAGCCTTGAGGGCTCCATACCTCCAACCTTCCTCCCCTTCCTGCTGCAACTTTTCTTCCTGATACGTTTCCTGAATTAATCTATCCCCAAAATAGGAAACCATCCCCTCCAAAAAAGTAGGAAGGTCTAGCCAACCAGAAAGCTGAAGCTTCACCCCTCCAAAAGGATCTTTGAGGTTTTCATGCTGGCTCTCCACCTCAATTTTTTGAACAAAAGGCTGAAGCGCAGGATCGCTCGAATGGCCCATCCATTCATTTTGCTCTTCGATAGATAGAAAAGGCCTATAAATGGATTGCTGGGTCAGGAATTTTCTCCCAGTCACCTCTTCTAGCTCCTGGTAAAAAGGCACTATTTCGGGGAATAAGAGTTCCCCCATCCAGGTTTTCACCATTTTCCTACCTGTTACAGGATTGAATAAACCGGCCGCTACCTGACTGCTTCGATTTGCCGCCGGCTGATCTAGCAGCACCACTTTTTTGCCTTCCTTGATTAATCGATAGGCCAATGCAGAGCCTGCCAAACCTTGTCCAATGATTAAAAAATCAATTTCCATGTCCTAAATTAAGCCCATAATTCTTTACTTTGCTTTAATCTCTTCGACTTTTCACATGCTTCACATCAAGTGCTTCACCTTCAACCCTTTTCAAGAGAATACCTACCTCCTTCACGATGAGGAGGGCACAGCCACACTTATTGATCCAGGATGCTACACCGAAGAAGAAAAAAAGGAATTGGAAACATTTATAAGTGAAGAAGGACTGCAGGTCACCCAACTTCTAAACACCCACTGCCACATCGACCATGTACTCGGCAATGCCTGGGCCATGGACCGATTTCAAATCTCTTTAAAGATTCATGCCTTGGAAGTTCCGGTCCTGAAATCAGTGGAAGTATATGCCCCCAACTATGGCTTTCGAGACTATGAACCCGCTACGGCAAGCTCCTTTCTAACAGAAGGACAAGAAATTCAGGTAGGCAAAGAAATAGTACGCTGTATTTTTGTTCCAGGACATGCACCTGGACACTTGGCATTCTACCATGAAGCTAGCAAGCGCTGCATTGCTGGTGATGCGCTCTTCAGAGGAAGCATCGGCCGCACAGACTTACCGGGGGGAAATCATGCCCTGCTCCTCGAAAAAATCAAATCCCAGCTATTTGTGCTCCCGGAAGAAACATTGATTTTTCCCGGCCATGGCCCAGAAACAAGCATTGGTTTTGAGAAAAAAAACAACCCCTTTGTAGGTCTAAAAGCATACTCGTGAACCTAAAAGCACAGCTCCCCAACTTCATCACGCTCCTGAATCTCCTTTCTGGTGTCTTGGGAATCCTGTGGGTTCTAGAAGGACAGCCGCTCTATGGGGCCTATTTTGTGATCCTATCAGCAACATTTGACTTTTTTGATGGTTTTGCAGCCCGATTGTTAAAGGTCCAAAGTGATATGGGAAAAGAGTTGGACTCCTTGGCGGATGTGGTATCCTTTGGGGTGCTTCCAGGAATACTCCTGTATTCCCTCACCAAGAGCCAAACGGAGGCGAGCTTCCTTCCCTATTGCACGCTCATCATCCCCATGCTGTCTGCCTATAGACTCGCAAAATTCAATCTGGACACTCGGCAAAGTGATCGCTTCATTGGGCTACCTACACCTGCCAATGCACTGCTGCTTACCACAATCCCTTACCTGGCAGCCCGCTGGCCTGAGTTAAGTCCTTGGCTAAGTAGTCCCATTGCTTTGGTAGTGATTGCTTGGCTGACAAGCCTACTCCTAGTTGCTGAACTACCCTTGATTGCTTTAAAATTTAAAAACAGTAGTTTCAGAGACAATTCCTACCGGTATATTCTAATATTTTTTGGAGCATTTTGCTTCGCTTGGCTACAGCTGGCGGGTATCCCTTTGGTGATTCTTGCCTACCTACTGCTTTCGGGAATAGAAAATATGTTAGGTAAAAAATGAGTAAGCAAAGCTGTGCCCTATTCCTTTTTTTGGGACTGTTTTGCCACTCCACCTTCTCCCAGTCCTATCGCTTCACTGCAGGCGTTACAAAACCTGGGGTATACAAACTAAGCGCTGATCAAGCTCGGAAATTGGGTTTTGAAAGTTTGGAGGAAGTTGCCCTCTACGGCTATCCAGGCATGTTGCCTCAAGTACTGGATTCAGCACAGCTGCAGCCGCAGGAAATTCCTACCTGGCTCTTTGAAAATCAACTCTTTTTTTATTTGGCAGGACCCCATAGTTCTGAGTTCACCAAAGAAGGTGAACTCAGCTATTCCCATCACCTTTACACCGATACCCTCCGCTATGTAATGGGCAAAAAATCAATCCCAAGAAGGATTGAAGCAAAAAGCGGTACCAACATCAACCCCAGCACCCTTCCCATTTGGTACCAGCTTCTCACAGTAAAAGAAGAAAAAATCAACTTGCTTAATTCGGGAAGATCCTGGTATTCTCTTCCGATTCGCCAAGGCCAAAGTTTAACGGTCAATTTTGGAAAAAATGCAGGTACTGCTGCTCCCTGGCTCCTTCACGCTCGGTTGATGAGCCAGTCCACTGGTCCATCTTCCTTCCGAGTTTGGGCCGATGCCGAACAATTGAAAGAGGTAATTTTTTCACCGATCTCCAACAGTACCTATGCCATCAAGGGCAACGAGGTACAAATCAATGAAACATTTAATCCAAAAGGGGACCGGTTAGGCCAACTCCGATTTAGCTTTCAAGGAACGGGGTCTGGACACTTGGATGCTGTCTTAGTCGGCATCCCATTTTCCAATTCAACCTTAAATGAGGGGTTGTTTTTTGGGATAAAAGAAAATCCAATCGCGCTAGAGACAGGCCTTCAAACTTGGGAGATTAGCGATTTTTACCAGCCTATTCGCTACACACAAGGGAAATCTGCACTTGGGAAAAAGTGGGTCCTTTTTTTGCCTAAAAACGCACAGGAGCTGGGGAACTTCAAAGCCATTACTCCCAAAAGCACAAAACCCAATTCACCAAAATTAATGGTGATCACTGTACCACAGCTGAAGCAAGTGGCTCAACAATTTCAGGAGTGGAAAGCCAGCCAAGGAATCCCAACTCAGGTGGTATTTACTTCAGAAATCTACGATTGGCTGGGCTATGGCAACCCTGATGTCAGTGCCATTCGAAATTACATTGCAAAGGAATATCACCAAGGTAAGCAGTTAAAGAATGTATTGCTCCTAGGAAAAGGCACCTTTGACTACAAAAAGAAGTTGGGAGGCCGCCCCAACTTAGTACCCATCTACACCAGCAGGTCTAGCTTAGATCCTTTGACTACCTACAGCTCGGACGATTACTTCGGTATTTTGGACTGGGAATCTGGAGAATGGGAAGAAAGTAAGTCAGGAGATGCACTCTTGCGAATTGGCGTTGGGCGCGTACCAGCAATCACCGTTGCGGAAGCTGAAAGTTGGCTAGAAAAAAGTAGCAACTATGAAAAACAAGGCGATGCCTTCCCGAGTAGAACCGTCACCTTCTTGGCAGACGATGGGGACAATGGAGTACACATGCGCGATTCAGAAGTTCATGCTGCCTATCTCGAAAAAAATCTTCCCTTTTACCGCAGCCAAAAACTTTACCTGGATCGGTTTGAACAAACAAAAACTGGTGGAAGGCAAGAATCTCCTGCTGCGAAAAAAGCAATCCTTGAAAGCCTCAACTCGGGCACCCTTTTGCTCAATTATATAGGCCATGGAAATGAAACCACACTCACCGCCGAAGAGATTTTCAAGGTTCAAGACCTAGAAAATTGGCCGAATCAAGCCCAACTTCCACTTTGGTTTACCGCTACCTGCGAGTTTGGTCGACACGATAGCCCCTTTGTGCGATCGGCAGCAGAGGAGTTGCTCTTTGCTACTTCAAAAGGCGCCATAGGCCTCCTCGCAACGGGAAGACCCGTCTTTAGCTCTGTCAACTTTACAATCAATGAAGCCTTTATTCAGGTCCTAGCAGCTGCAGGAAAGTCGGGCGCTGTGGATTTGGGATCTTTGTATCGACAAACAAAAAATAAAAGTTTGAATGGCTCCTACAATCGGAATTTTTCGCTGATGGGAGATCCAAGCCTACGATTAGCACTCCCAGAAGCTAGTATTCGCGTTGAAAAATTAGTTGCACTCACCAATCAAACTGCAGTGGACACCCTGTCCAACTTGACTCCGATGAAGCTTACGGCAACGGTGATCGATCCAGTCACACAAGCTTTCCTATCCAGCATTCAAGGAAATTTCAGACTAGAGATATGGGGGCAAGCCAGTCCATCTAAAACCCTTGGAGATGAAAATTCTTCATTTGAATTTTCAGAAGAGAGCCAACGGATATTCTCAGGAGAGGGAGTAGTTCGGAATGGAAAAATAGAAAGCGATTTTATCCTCCCAGAAGGACTGGAAAGCAGCCCTGAAAAAATCCAGCTGCGGATTCAAGTTTGGGATAAGGAGAAAAAAATCCAAGCTGCTGGAGTTGTATTTTTACCTCTTGTAAATCAGAAAAAAGGGGATATCGATCAAAATGGACCCCAAATAACTGCCGAAATAGATGGGCAAGGGATAGCAAACATTCCCCCAATCTCAAGCACTCAAGTTAGGGTACTACTTACGTTTCGGGATCCAAGTGGCCTCAATAGTTCAGCGCTACTTCCAGATAAACTAATGCACCTCAGAATAAACCAGGGCCTTCCGCAACAGATTTATCAGGCGTATCGGGCAGTTGAGGGGGATTATAAAAAAGGCACAGCCCAGGTTTTACTTACTGGATTGAAGGAAGGAAAAAATATTGTAGAAGTACTCGCTTGGGATAATTTTGGAAATAAAGGGATTTATTCTTTCTCCCTAGAAGTGCAAAACAGTGCGCAATTGCGGGTGATTTCACATCAAATCTACCCCAATCCAAGCCACACAACTGCTTCCATTCGCTTTCAACATAATAGGCCTCAGGAAACTCTGCAGGCAATATGGACAGTTTATTCTCCGCAAGGGCAAGTACTATTTTCGGAGAAAAGACGTTTTGTAAATGCGGATGAAAAAATCGAAGACTGGATATGGATATTTTTCCAAAGCAAAACGAAATATCCAGCGAAAGGAACTTATATTTACAACTTAACTTTGCAGTCGGAATCTTCACAGGAAGTGGATTCGGTAAGCGGAAAACTGGTGATTCAATGAACAATAAGGCCATTTCAAGAAAGCATTCTATTTTGACGCTAGTTTTTGTACTTGCAGGACTTACCTCCTTTGCGCAAAACAGTGTGATCATCTCAGGTCAAGATCCTAGCCGTAGAGTGATCACCACCGCAGTTCCTTTTTTAAATTTTGCTCCAGACTCCCGCCATTCGGCCATGGGTGATGTAGGAGTAGCAACTTCCCCAGATGCTAATTCAGCCTATTGGAATGCTGGAAAGCTTGCCTTTATCAAGGATGATTACGGCTTTTCGCTTTCTTACTCCCCATGGCTTGGCAAATTGGTCAATGACATGTCCTTAAGTTACCTTTCAGGCTACAAAAGAATAGATGAAAATTCTGCTTTTGGGTTAGATCTTCGCTATTTCAACATGGGCGATATATCTCTCACAGATGGCAGAGGAAATCCTATCGGAGAGTTTAACCCTCGCGATATCGCAATTGGAGGTACTTATTCCAGAAGATTATCCGCAAACCTAGGCTTAGGTATATCAGCACGATTTATCCATTCCAACCTCTCTGGCAACATGTCTGCTTCTGGTGGCACAGAATCTCGTCCTGGAATAAGCGTAGGTTCAGATATTGGACTTTACTATCAAAAACCAATTCTTGTTGGACAGAAGGAAGGCGTCTGGTCTTGGGGGCTAACCCTTTCAAACATTGGTCCAAAGATCACCTACAACAGTGCAGAAGACTTGGATTACATCCCAACAACCTTCCGATTGGGTACCGCTTACAAGATTAATGTGAATTCAACCAGCTCCTTGACTTTCGCTTTGGATGTCAATAAGCTGATGGTTCCTACACCACCAACTTACGAAACGAATTCAGATGGAACACTGGCCACAGACGCTAGTGGCAATCTGATAATTGCCGAAGGAAAAGATCCGGATAGACCGCTAATTTCTGGAATGTTTGGTTCCTTTAACGATGCTCCTGGAGGCTCCCAAGAAGAATTCAGTGAGTTTACCGTATCAATTGGGATGGAGTATTTATATGCGGATAAGTTTGCACTTCGCACGGGCTATTTTCATGAGGACGATAGCAAAGGTGGGCGTAGGTATTTCACAATGGGTGCTGGATTCACCATGAAACGCATTGGTTTAGACTTCTCTTATTTAGTTCCACAGGTTCAAAACCACCCTCTTGCAGAAACCCTCCGGTTTTCGCTACGCTATTCACTCGCTTCCATTGCTACTGCAGATTAATGGCTTTAGATCGCTCGAAAGCGCCTCAATTTTCTCTTCCTACTGAATTCGCATTGCCTGCTCCCCAGCAATTTCAGCTGGCTGGTGGAAGTAGTGTGTTTTATTTTTCCACACCAGGTATTGATGCAGTCAAACTAGAAGTAATTGGCAACAGCTCCCGTTCTCTTCTAACCAACAACCATGCGCTGATCCCTTCTTTCACACTGCAAATGCTTCAAGAAGGCACAAGCAAATTTACCGCGCAGCAGCTGGCAGAACTCTTTGATTTCCATGGAGCGGAAGTGTATCCTACCTTAAGCTACACGCAGGAAGGATTGAGTTTGCTGTGCATCAAAAAACACCTGTTTGCCCTGCTGCCCACATTCATCTCACTTTTTACGGAGGCAACATTTCCAGCAGAGAACCTAGCGAAAAGAAAGTCGCAACGAGCACTTAGCCTCAAAATGGACCAAGAAAAGCCAAGTTCTAGAGCAGGTCAGCTTTTCAAAAAGGGATTGTTTGGGCCAAGCCATCCCTTTGGTCAAGAAATTACGGAAGCCCATATCTCGGAAATAACGCCGGCACTTCTTCAAGCCTATTACCAGGATCACCTGTGGAAGGATTGCAGTCTATTTCTTTCTGGAGACTTTTCTCGGCAAGAATTAGAGCAGCTTCTATACACTTTAAACCAGCTTCCACTCAGGAAGGGGGCAAAAAAACAAGGTTTACCAGCGCCAGTAGCTACTGGCTTGCATCTAGAAGATCGCGTTGATGCGGTGCAGAGCAGTATCAGACTTGGTGCTTGGTCTATCCCAAAGCATCACGAAGATTTTCCTGCCTTGGCCGTATTCAATACCCTTTTGGGTGGTTACTTTGGTTCACGCCTCGTAAAAAATATTCGTGAAGACAAGGGACATACCTACGGAATTCATTCTTCCTTGGTTGAGTTAGACGAATATGCCTATTGGGTGATTGCTGCGGATGTAAAGAAAGCACATCAGAAAGAAGTTTTTGAAGAGATTGAAAAGGAAATTCAAATTCTCCGTACACAACTGGCCAGTCCAGAGGAGATCAAGATTTTGAAAAATTACCTAATTGGCCAATTGTTCACCAAATTCAGCTCTCCCTTTGACCTAATCGATCAATTTAAAGGTGTATACTATGCTGGACTGGATTTTAGCTTCTACGAAAGGCGGTTTGACTACCTGAAAAAATTCACTGCAGCAGACCTTTTGTCTATCGGCAACCGCTATTTTTCAAGCCCTGACCGGGTGCAAGTTCGCGTTGGTTAAAGGGGCCTAGTTAGCCTCTAACTTAACCCAAAAGGTCTTTCAAATATCCTTCAGCTTTCAAGTGTTGGAATATCTCTACGCAGGCCCATGCATCCGTAGCCGCGTAGCGAAGCTGCTTCTCGGTGAGCTTATCTGCCTCCCAATTAGACACTTGCTCGGCTTTAGAAATTCGGATCTTCAAGACCATCCCACAAAGGTTCCGTACCCCTACATTGTGAAAGCCTACTTTTTTTAACTCATCATTCAAATCAAAAAAGGACTGCGGGTAAAAGGAATCGCTTAGCTTTTTGAGGGCCTTGAGGTCATCGAGCACAGCCGCACCTACTTTAAGCACATTTTCTTTTTCCAATAAGCTCCTCAAGGGAGGCGGAAAGCCAATTTGATTGAGTCGGAAAACAAATGCTTGATTTGCAGTGGCAAGTTGGAGCAGGGACACATGATTGAACTCCCCCTTTCGAAAAGAAGGTTTGGTCTCTGTATCAAATCCAATTAAGGACTGATTTTCTAAAAAATCTACCGCATCCTCCACTTGATCAGGGGTATCGATCAGGTAGATAGGGCCTTCAAACTGGCCCAAGGGCAACTCGCTAATTTCTTCTTTACTTATACTAAATGGGATCATGCCAACTCTTCTTCCTTGTCGTAATAGTTGATTCCAATATTGAGATACCCATACAAGATGGTCATGATAGGACTGATGATGTTAAAAAAGCAATAGGGAGCATACACGAGGGTAGCCACACCTAGAACTGATGCTTGGGTGGCTCC
>CAZPKI010000002.1:0-7471 GCA_964587015.1 uncultured Limnohabitans sp. | reverse complement strand
AATCATAAAAATGACGACCGCAGGGACAAGAAACAACCAAGGGGTGAGCGTAAATGTTCCGGAAATGATGTTGGAAATAGTTTTTACATCTTCCACATTGCCTTCCGTCTGGTAGTTGAGCCCTATCACAAAAAATAAAATAAGCGTAATCAACATGGTGGGTATAGTTGTCTTGGCCATGTGTCGAATATGGGTAAATAAATCCGTACCCGCCATGGCAGGAGCTAGATTAGTGGTATCGGATAACGGGGACATTTTGTCTCCAAAATATGCCCCTGAGATAATGGCTCCAGCAATGATTCCTTCCTCAAATCCCAATGCTTTTCCTATTCCCAATAAGGCTACCCCTACTGTAGCTACAGTGGTCCAGCTGCTACCGGTAGCTACAGATACGATGGCACTAATAAAACAAGCTGCAAACAAAAACAAAGTTGGACTAAGTACTTGCAAACCATAATAAATCATCGCAGGCACAATACCGCTAAGTAGCCAGGTTCCTGCCAAGGCTCCAATCAAAAACAAGATGAGGATACTCCCCATTGCTGAGCTGATACTTCGAACGATACCCTCTTGAAGTGCATCCCAGGTATAGCCCAATCTAAATACGGCGATAGAGCCTGCCACCGTGGCAGATAAAATCAATACAATTTGATTGGAACCTGAAAGCCCATCGGTTCCAAATATTTTAATCGTCAGAACAAGGAGGATAATTAAAAAAACCAGAGGGATAAGTGCATCGAGCACCTTCGGAATTTTTGGTATTTTATTCATTCGATTGTATTCGAGAGTTTACAGGCCATGAAGCTAAAGAAAAAAAATTAATTACAGGTCTGAAAGTAGTTCAGAAACCTCCTTACCTACCTGCCAACCAATGGCTACACCCATGCCGCCAAGCCGAACTGCTACTGCTGTTTTCTTTCCAATCTGTTGGATGATAGGTGATTTTTTCGCTCCAAACGCCATGATGCCAGTCCACTCCATTTCCCATTCTAGAGATCTTCCAGGAAAAATTACTTCATGAGCTAATCGATTCAAATGATCCTTTATAACAGGATTTACCTCAAAATCTATGGTTTTTTCCTTTTCTAAATCTTTGTTTCGAGCTCCTCCCAAAAGTAGTCGCCCCTCCACTTCTCTAAAATATACATACCCTCGGTCCAGGTGGAAGGCTCCTTTCCAAGGAATCCCTCCGTCTATTGGCTTACTTAAAAGAATCAATCCTCTGCCCGGCTCCAAGGGTGAGGAAGGCCATAATTTTTGAGTAAATGCATTGGTACAAATAGCTACGCACTCCCCAAAAAATTCAAAAGTTTCCTTTTTATCTTTTTTTTCTGCCAATACCCTACCCTCTTCATGGTCCACTTCTACCACAGACAGTCCTGTTAGGATTCGTACTCCAAGGCTAGAGGCCTTGGTCCAAAGTGCATTCAAATAGGCACCAGGATCCAACTCCCCCTCGAAGCGGTTTTTGACTACCGCCTTAACTGTTTCAGAGAATCCAAATTTTTGAGGGTCTTTCACCAGAGAAAAAACCTCTTTACTAAATAATTTTCGGAGTAGGTGATTGATGTCGGATAGTTGCTCCAATGCATCCGACTGTTCTGCACCTATTAGTTCATAGCCATTCCGATGCTGATACCGTAATGCTTGGTCTCCAAATTCTTTCCGAATCTGTTTTAAACCAGAATATCTTTTCTCAACCAGGTGAAGCACCTCATCAGGAGTCATGGTCCAAAAATCATCTAAAATTTCTGTCAAACTGCCAAAACAGGCAAACCCTGCATTTTTGGTACTTGCTCCAGAAGGAAAAACGCCTCGGTCTACCACTAGCACCTTTGCTTTTTTATGCTTCTTTTTAAAATGAATTGCAGCTGATAGTCCCGTAAAACCGGCTCCAACTACGATTAAATCGTAGTGCAAAAAATTTTTTTGCTCCCAAAAACTCAACATAGGCAGAGAGAATTTACTTTTTAAACTTGGTTGGTTAACTTGTGACTCCAAGAACCGCATTTTAACCCAATAATCCATGAGAAAAATTGATTCACTACTGCTAGAATATGGCGAAAGCCATCAGAATAAAACCAACAAATTAATTCACTGGTTTTGTGTTCCTGCAATCTTCTTTAGTGTGGTAGGGCTGGTATTCAGCATTCCAACTGGGTTTTTGGCAGATCTACTTCCATTTTTAGGGGATTATGCCAATTGGGCAACCCTTACCCTTTTCTTAATGCTGATCTATTACATTTCGCTATCCCCTGCACTTACGCTGGGCATGTTGCTTTTTTCTGCCTTCTGTTTGTTTTTATCCAATTACCTAGCGATCAATTTCCCAGGTATGTTGACATACATCAGCATTGCTGTATTTGTATTGGCTTGGATCGTTCAGTTCTATGGACACAAGATTGAAGGCAAAAAACCATCCTTTTTAAAAGACGTCCAGTTTTTGATGATCGGACCTGCTTGGCTGATGCATTTTATCTACAAGAAAATCGGTATCGGCTACTAAATTCAGAAAAGCCGCCTCCAGTCACCTCTCATTTAGCAAAAATCTCCCTTGCTCGAGCCAATGCGGCTTGGTTGGACTGGGTTTGGATGGTGGCCACAATGGAGCGCTTTTCCTTTGCCGTCAGCCTCCAGTTGAGCGAAGCACGCTGCATACTGCCCGAAATTTCAGAAGCCTGTGCTGCAGAGAGTTTCCCGGGAGCATATTCAAATTCAATTTTTTCGATGCCAAAGGGCATGGACTCGGACATGTAATTGAACAGCACTTCGTTGTGGATAGTTTGCACCATGTCCCAATTGACATAGATGTTTTTAAGGGGAGTAATGATTTTTTCCAAGATTTTAGAAGAGGCTGAATTAGCGATTTCAGGAGATTTTTCCGAATCACGAATGGTGATCAGCACAACTCCTGAAGTATTGGCTCCAATCCATTCTTTAAAGACATAGCCAAATCGAAGGGCATCTTGAATCCCAAAGTTATCCGATAAACCTGTATCCATTGTTTTCATTTTTGGATCGGAAGGAAGCTCCACATTCGGTGTGATGAATGGAAACGTTGCACTCATTCGCAAGGCAGTCAGAAAGCGTAAATTACCGGGATCCTGCTGAGCAAAGAAGCGCATGAAGTCAATGGATTGTTTTTTTTCTTGTGGCAAGGGGCTAGCGAGAGCACTGCTTCCAAAAAATGAGAAGGAATGAGGAGACACGACCAATTTTCTACCGTCATTGACTACCAAGGTGGTCAAGGGTAACAAAGGGATCTTTGCCAATGCCTCTGGTTCTTTGTAGTCTGCTAAGGACTTGTCCATTATCCCTTTCGTGTTTTTGTTGAGCTGCTCCTCAAAAGCAAATCCCCGATCCTTGGAATAGACTCTCCCTCTGTATTCCAGTTTTTGGGTTTGAAACAAGAGATCATTGACTAAAAGGCTAAATAAAATAGGATTTAGATTGTCCGCAGCCAATTGATTTAGATATTCCGGAGCACCAAGGTCTAGCTTGGGGTCAGACTGAGATCTCAAATAAAGTTCGCGAAAGAAGGCCTCCCCTAAAACGCCCCCAGAAGCACCAGTATAAAGAAATGAATGTTGCGTAAGTTCTCCAGAAGTAGTCGTATGCAGTTCCTGAAGCACCTTCAAGGTCCATAAGGCCGCTCGTTGTCCACCCCCACTGGCCGCCACAAGCACCAATTTTGGTTTGCTATCTTCCGGAAACTTGGCACGCCAGCGATCCAAAATCTGCACTATCGCCTGCTTGTCTTTCTGCAAAGTATCTGGATGCGTCAAGTCATCCAATCTGGAAAGATTGTAGGCAGCAGGGGCAATGGAGTAATCCATTCCATAGGCTTGATGGGGTTTGGTCAGCCATGGAAACGCCGAAAAGTAATTGGCTCCCAAGACCAAAACAAGTACCATCACTGCGGCCCAAGTCCGAAACCAAAATGTCAATGCCCCCACTGCCATGAGGAGGATAGAAAGCAATATCAGCGCACTCATGGCCGCAGGAAACTGTAGGATTTCCTGCTCGTTGAAAAGGCCTAGAAAAAGTACCAAGGCTACGAGAAAGACTTGAATCAAAAATAGATTCCAGTGATTTTGATGAAAAACCCGGAGCAACTTTGCCTTCTCAAAACGGGAGATATCTGGCCTTACTTGTTCCCAACCTAGCCGTAGATTCAGAAATACACGAACCAAAGGACCCTCCATATTAAAAGGGTCTGTCTCCCCCTTTTTCAATCGATGACTTCGGCTAACCTTCCGGAGACGCTTGTCGATAGTTTCGGAAAAAAGCATAAAAAAGCCCTTGTTGGTCAAGCTTAGGTATCCAAACAAGACGGCGTAGGCCAGGATGCTACCCAAGGCAAATCCAAAGTACAAGTGAAGTACTTCCCAGTTGGACCCTAAGTCATTGTCCAACTGAAATAGCACAAACTCTATCGTATAAATCAGGTAAAAAATAAGTGGAACGAGGGAGTTATTGAAGCAAAAGTGAATAAAGGGGCGGTGCACTACGGCAAGAAAAGAGAAGCGCCAGCCATCCATGATGTAGGTAGTCATGTGAAAGGCCATGGTGAAAACTGCCAAGCCTAAGCCCATCCAAAAAAAACTCAACCAAGAAACTTTATGCAGGTATTCGGGATCTAAAAATAAATAGGGAATACCCAGAACTACCCCAAACTGTTGCAGCACAAACCCCAACAAAACCAACCAAATCAACAGCAAAGAAAGGTTCTTCTTGAGGTGAAGGATAACTAGCTGTATTGGAAAACTTCGAACAAAAATCTGCCACATGGTCAGTTGGTTTAAGGAATTATTGCAACCTATAGGCTATTCAATCCTTGGTGGCAAGAAAGGAATCAAGGTCCCAAAGATTGAAGTGAGCAGGCATTTCAAAAGATCAACTTAACTCTTTTTTTGGTGCATCACTACCTTCGCATTTCGAATCCTTGTTATAATCGAATCAAGACGATGATTTTTACTAGATAGTTCTCTTGGTGGGACACACTAAAATATTTTTCTAAGTTTCCACAGCACTTTGGAAGAGATACGGTAGATTCGAACCTTTAAACTAGCAAAAAATGAGAATTTGGTTTTTATGTAAAGTAAAGTATGCGAAAGAAACTGAAGAGGGTCTTTTGAAAAGTATTTCTGAGCAATACCTGGTGGATGCGGTGTCATTTACCGAAGCAGAAGCGATTCTTTATGACCGTTTGGGATCACAGATTCGTGGGGATTTTCAAGTGAGTGGTATCAGCAAGAGCAACATCGTGGATGTGTTTTTTTACGATGATGCGGACATCTGGTACAAATGCAAGGTGACCTACTTGATCGCAGATGGAGACAATGGGAAAGAAAAAAAGGTGACCCAATACATGATTGTAACCGCAGAAGATGTAAAGCAAGCCTATGATCGCATCCAAGAAAGTCTAAACAACATGCTAGTGAGCTTCCGGGTTCCTGACATTACGGAAAGCTCCATTCTGGAAGTTTTTCCTTTTGAAAAATCCGAAGTGAGCCCCGACTTACCTCCAGGAAATTTCAAGCCTGTCAACCAAGGGTTGGAGGATTAAAAAAAAAATCGACCCGCAGTGCTGCGGGTCGATTTTTTTTTAGCTCAGCTCAGCAAAGCCTTGTTTTGCAACAACAAAAGCAATCAAGTCATCTACAGGGATCGCCGCCCGCTGGGCTCCATCATCAATATCCTCTCGGCTTACTTGTGCAGCGAAGGTTTTGTCTTTAAGTCTTTTTTTGACGCCCTTCACCTCCATCCCAGCATAGCCTTCAGGACGCATCAAGGAGTAGGCATGTACCAATCCGCTCAGTTCATCAAATGCATAGAGCATTTTTTCCATTGCCGTGCGTGGCTCCACCCCAAAATAACGGGGGCCATGACAGGCTATCGCCCGAATGATTTCAGGGTCTATTGATCTTGCCTCGAGCTCTTCAATAATCTTTCGACAATGCTGCTCCGGCCATTGGTCCCAATCGGCATCGTGAAGTAAGCCCGCCAAGTGCCATTTATGGGCTTCAGAAGCAGCCATTCCCTCTTGCAAGGCATATTCCTTCATGAGATGCCCCACTTGTTTCATGTGCACTTTCAAGCGCTCATTCAGTACCCATTCATTTAAAAGAGCATGGGCTTCCTCCAAAGTAAGGACATTGCCTTTGTTGATTGGATCTCCAAACTCCTGACGGTTCAGATTCAAGGATGAGGTTTGCATTTCTTTATTTGGCGAGACTTTTTTGAATTACTGTTGTATCCATCGGATGGTATTCGGAAACTGGAACATTAGGCTCCTCTAATTTTCCATTTTGCTTTGACATAGCCCCAAATCACTTTGGGGCTTAGGGCTTTTTTCCGCGAGATGCCTCCATCATGTCCCACATTTCTTGGGGTATCATTTCCAAATTATTAAACTCTCCTGCACCTTTCAGCCATTCCCCTCCATCAATCGTGATTACGTCCCCATTGACGTAAGCAGAAAAATCAGAGATCAAGTAGGCTGCCAGGTTGGCCAACTCTTGGTGCACACCCACTCTTCCGACAGGAACCTTCTTAGCTGGGTCAAATTTCTTCACCAAATCACCTGGTAGCAATCGACTCCAGGCACCCTCCGTAGGGAATGGCCCTGGTGCAATCGCGTTGGATCGGATGCCGTACTTTGCCCACTCCACTGCAAGGGAGCGCGTCAGTGCGAGAACCCCTGCCTTTGCAGCCGCAGAAGGCACTACGTAACCCGAACCTGTCCATGCGTAGGTGGTGACAATATTTAAAAATACTCCAGGCTGCTTTTCTGCAATCCAATGCTTGCCAGCAGTTAGCGTTACCTGCGAGGTACCCTTGAGGACAATATCTAGGACCGTATTGAAAGCATTGGCAGAAAGTCGCTCGGTAGGACTAATAAAATTCCCCGCCGCATTGTTCAATACCCCATGAATTTGCCCAAATTCAGCAATGCATTTGGCCCACATGACTTCCACTTGATCAATCTCTCTTACGTCACAAACAACTGGAATCACCTTGCCTCCAGATTTGGCCATCATCTCTTTGGCTGTTTCTTCCAATACCTCCAGCTTTCGAGAGGTAATCACTAGGTTGGCCCCCAACTCCAAGAAATACTCCCCCATAGCCCGGCCTAAGCCCGTACCGCCACCCGTGATCAAGATATTTTTTCCTTTCAACGATCCTTCTCGGAGCATTCCTTCGGTATAGTTCATAGTCTTTCGCTTATTTTTTTTCAATATACCACCCCTTTGGAAGATTTGAAAAGAAAAAGGAGCTCATATTGAGCTCCTTTTTGAAATTTAATAAGAAGGAAATTACCCTGCAGGCTCTTAATAGCGATAGTATTCCGGCTTAAACGGTCCTTTCACTTCCACGCCGATGTACTGCGCTTGGTCTTGAGAAAGGGTGTCTAGCTGTACGCCCAACTTGGCCAGGTGCAAGAAGGCAACCTTCTCGTCCAAGTGCT
>CAZPKI010000001.1:47728-61073 GCA_964587015.1 uncultured Limnohabitans sp. | reverse complement strand
TTAGGTTTACCTTTACGCGGGTTAAAACAATTCTTAGCCCACATTTCTATACCCTGAACCGATCAAGAGCCTACCAGCCGATTTGGTTCAAAAACATTTCACAATGGAGAAGCGGAAGGATGGCTTTCTAATCGATAAAGGAGCCTTCGACAAAGATTTTATTTTTGGAACCCGAGCAGTGATGGAATCCATTCATGCCGGTAAAGAGATAGATAAAGTACTGGTTCAAAAAGAACTCAACAACGACCTCATCAAGGAATTACTTCAGCTTTGCAAGGCCGAACATATTCCTGTGGTACGGGTCCCTGATGCCAAGTTGAACCGCATCACGCGCAAAAATCACCAAGGCGTGATTGCACAGATGTCCACCATTGCCTATGCATCCTTGGATAACGTCATTGATCAATGCTATGCTGTAGGTAAGTCACCTCTGATTTTGGTGCTCGATCATTTGACCGATGTGCGGAATTTTGGGGCAATTGCCCGTACTGCAGAATGTGCAGGCGTAGATGCCATCGTAATTCCTGAAAAAGGGAGTGCTCAGATCAACTCAGATGCCGTAAAAACCTCAGCAGGAGCCTTGAACTTCATCCCGGTAGCGCGTGTTAAAAACTTATTTTACACCTGCAGAGATCTGCAAAAAATGGGATTATCCCTTATCGCGATCACAGAGAAAACAGAGAAGCTCATGTATGAAGGAGATTTCGCAGCTCCTGTTGCGCTTATCATGGGTTCGGAAGAAGATGGAATATCCCAAGAGATCATGGGCATGGTCGATGACCGAGTCAAAATCCCGCTCGCAGGAAATATCGAAAGTTTAAATGTGTCAGTATCTGCTGGAATAGCGATATACGAGGCCATACGGCAACGCAAAAAATAAAAAGGAGAGGATTTCAAATGAAATCCTCTCCTTTTTTCTTCGCCTGGGCTACAAAATCTCGAAACTTATTTTCAGCATCCAGTTTACAGATCAGCAGTACATTTTCGGACTCATTGATCAGGTAGTGATCTAATCCTTGAACAACCACGAGCTTATCGCTATCTGTTTTGATGAAGCAATTTTCAGTTTCATACAGAAGCGCATTGGCTTCCACGACATTGTTTTGGTCGTCCTTATCACGGAGTTCGTGTAAACTTTGCCAAGAGCCAATATCTGACCATCCAAAATCTCCAAGCACTACAAACACTTGATCTGATTTTTCCATGATGCCGTAGTCAATGGAAATGTTTTTTAAGGTCGTGTAAGCGGTAGCTATGTAATCCTCTTCGGCACTGGTTCCAAACTGTGATTTCCCTTCTTCAAATACATCCGCTAGGTCTGGCATGTGCTGCTGAAACGCTTCAATCAAGCTCTCTACCTTCCAGACAAACATGCCTGAATTCCAAACGAAGTCACCACTTTCCAAGAAGGTAGCTGCAAGTTTGGCATTGGGCTTTTCTGTAAAGGTTTTTACTTTCAATACCTGCGTATCTTCAGAATCGGAAAGGTATTGAATGTAGCCATAGCCCGTTTCTGGTCGGTTTGGTTTGATTCCTATCGTCAGTAGCCTATTGTGAACTTGAGCGGCTGAGATTGCGGTAACTAAGGTTTGAAGGAACCTGCCCTCTTGCAGAATCAGATGATCTGCAGGAGCCACCACCATGGTAGCGTTAGGATCTAAATTTGAAATTTTATAAGCCGCATAGGCCAAGCAAGCAGCTGTATTTTTACGAAGTGGCTCAGCAAGTATTTGGTGATCAAGAAGCTCTGGAAGCTGTTCGCTCACGAAGCTTGCATGTGCTTGATTGGTTACCACATAGAATTGTTCTGCTGGAGCAATTTCTCTAAACCGATCAAAAGTCATTTGCAGGAGTGTCCTCCCAGTGCCCAAGACATCTAAAAATTGCTTAGGCTTACTGCTTTTGCTGTAGGGCCAAAAACGGGAACCAACCCCTCCGGCCATAATTACGATGTATGGTTGGTCCTTCATGGAAGTTTAAACAATTCCTTCTTTCATTAAGTCATGAATATGCACAAATCCAGCGATTTTATCGCCATCCACCACTACCAATTGTGTAATGTTGTGCGCTTTCATTAGGGCAAAAGCTGCAGTTGCATAGTCATCTACCCCTATTGATTTGGGATTTACTGTCATGATATCCTTTGCTTGTAGCTCCTGAATGGCAAGTGTTTTTTGCAGCATTCGCCGTAAATCGCCATCCGTAATGATTCCTTTCAGATCTCCTGACTCGTTTAGCACTGCTGTAGCACCCAATCGCTTGCTTGAGATCTCCACAATTACGGCTGCAACGCTCGCATTTTCATTGACTGTTGGCAATTGATTGTTGGAGAGTAGGTCTCCTACTTTCAAGTAAAGCTGCTTCCCAAGTGATCCTCCGGGATGGTAGCGTGCAAAATCTGAGGAAGTAAATCCACGAGCTTCTAAAAGACAGATTGCCAAGGCATCCCCAAGCGCCAAGTGGGCAGTAGTGCTCGTAGTGGGGGTTAGATTGTGCGGGCAAGCCTCCTCACTGATCGTCGCATCAAGCACAAAGTGTGCATGCTCTGCTAGGAAAGATTGCGTATTAGAGACCAAGGCCACTATCTTGACTCCCAGTTGCTTTACCAAAGGGATAAGCACCTTGATTTCTGCTGTATTCCCAGATTTTGAAATAAATAGCACCGTATCGTCTTGCTGCACCATTCCCAAGTCACCATGAATGGCATCCGCAGCATGCATAAAGAGTGCCGGGGTACCAGTGGAGTTGAGCGTGGCCACCAGTTTATTGGCGATCCAAGCACTTTTTCCCACACCTGTGATGACCAATCGACCTTTAGATTGAAGGAGGTGGCGCACACAGTTTTCAAAGTCCTCATTTAGGAGGGTGGAAAGCTTGGAGATCGCGTCAGATTCATTTAAAAGAACCCGAACGGCGGTGTTTCTAATATTTTTTGTTAACTTCAATTTTACCTGCGTTAAACATTAGTTCTGTACAAAGGTATAAAAGTAATCGTTCAATCTGTTGCCCAGGTAGACATCACCCTCAAAGCCCTTTCTTCTTGTGGAAGAAAAAGTAAAGTTAGAACTAAAAAGAATCTTCGGATTTAGTCAGTTCCGTGGAAACCAGGAACTTATAGTTGACAATTTACTCAACCAGAGGAACACTTTTGTGATTATGCCCACAGGAGCTGGCAAATCGCTCTGCTACCAGTTGCCTGCAGTTGTCAGTGAAGGAACCGCCATTGTCATCTCTCCATTAATCGCCTTGATGAAAAATCAAGTAGATCAGCTCAATGCGATCGGCATAAATGCACATTTTTTAAACTCTACACTAACCAAATCTGAGGCCACCAAGGTTAAGAATGAGGTTCTGAAAAAGAAAACTAAGTTACTTTATGTGGCCCCAGAATCCCTGACAAAAGAGGAGAATATTGCATTTTTAAAGGAAGCACATTTAAGTTTCGTGGCCATCGATGAGGCGCATTGCATCTCAGAGTGGGGGCATGATTTTCGCCCTGAATACCGAAAAATCAAATCTATTGTAGCCCAGATTGCCCCCCATCTACCGATCATTGCACTGACTGCCACTGCTACTCCAAAGGTGCAGCAAGATATACAGCGCAACCTACAGATGGAGGAAGCGGATTTATTTAAATCCTCTTTCAACCGTACGAACTTGTATTATGAGATTCGACCGAAGGTCAAAAATGATTCGAAGAAATCACTGATCAAATTCATCAAGCAACACAAAGGGAAGTCTGGCATCATCTATTGCTTGAGTAGAAAAAAGGTAGAGGAGATTGCGGAATTATTGAAAGTCAATCAAGTTAATGCTGCTCCCTACCATGCGGGATTGGATTCAGCAGTTCGAATAAAAACCCAAGATGACTTTCTAAATGAAGAGTTGGATGTAATTGTAGCTACTATTGCCTTCGGGATGGGAATTGACAAACCAGATGTCCGGTATGTGATTCACTACGATGTGCCCAAATCTCTGGAAGGCTATTACCAAGAAACAGGTAGAGCGGGTAGAGATGGACTTGAAGGGCACTGCCTGATGTTTTACCGCTACGAAGACATCGTCAAATTAGACAAATTCAACAAGGACAAAGCGGTCACGGAACGAGAGAATGCCAAAATCCTCCTGCAGGAAATGTCTGCCTACTCCGAGACAAGTGTCTGTAGACGAAAGTTTATTCTGAACTATTTTGGAGAGATTCTTGAAAAGGATTGCGGCTTTTGCGACAACTGCAAACGAGAGCGCGAAACATTCGAGGGAGTACATGCGCTGGGCATTGCTTTGGAGGCAGTAAAGCAAACGCAAGAGCGTTTTGGTATTGAGCACTTGGTGAAAGTGATTACAGGAGAAAAAGACGACTACATCATTAGTTATCAGCACGATACACTCCCTGTTTTTGGAAAAGGCAAGGGCGAAAATGAACGGCATTGGACTTCCGTGATTCGCCAAGGGATGATCGCTGCCCTCTTAGAGAAAGACATTGAGAATTACGGACTTCTAAAATTAACGCCAAAGGGAGTAAACTTTTTGGAAGACCCCTATTTGATTGAGTTATATAAAGATCAGGATTTTGAGCAGCTGGGACAGAATGAGGTCGACGAAGAGCAATTGCAGTCGGCCCAAGCCTATGATGAAAAATTATTTGAGCTCTTAAAAGTTGAGCGGAAACGTGTAGCAAAATCAAAAGGGCTTCCCCCCTATGTGATTTTCCAGGACCCTTCCCTCGAAGAGATGGCGACCGTTTATCCTACGACGAAGGAAGAACTTTCCCAAATCAATGGAGTAGGAATGGGAAAAGTGGAAAAGTTTGGCACCTCTTTTCTTCAGGTGATCCAAAATTATGTGGCTGAAAATGAAATAGAAACTGCTTCGGAGGTGGTAATTAAGACCTCAGGAACACGATCTAAAGTTAAGATTTCAATCATCCAGCAAATTGATCGCAAAATCAACTTGGAAGAAATTGCTCAAAATCTCAACATTTCCTTGATAGACCTGCTGCAAGAAATCGAACAGATAACCTACAGTGGCACCAAACTAAACATAGACTATTACATCCACCGCATCATGGATGATGAGCGGGAAGAAATTCTCCTAGATTACTTCATGAATGCGGAAACAGATCACATCAAGGATGCTTTAGATGAGCTAGAGGGAGAAGATTTCACGGAGGAGGAACTTCGTGTGTACCGAATCAAGTTTATCTCTGAACACGCCAATTAAAAAAAACGAATCCATGAATATTCTTTTATTGGGTAGCGGAGGAAGAGAGCACGCATTTGCGTGGAAGATTGCGCAAAGCCCTCACTGCAACCAACTTTTTGTTGCCCCAGGCAATCCAGGAACGGCCGAAATTGCAACAAATGTTCCCCTGGGAGTAACTGACTTTCCTGGAATTTCCTCATTTATTCAAGCCAATGCCATTGACCTTTTGGTCATAGGACCCGAAGAACCTTTGGTAAAGGGATTGGTAGATTACCTACATGCCCAAAATGGGTTGGAGCAGCTTTTGGTTGTTGGTCCTTCACAATTGGGAGCTACTTTGGAAGGAAGTAAAGATTTTTCCAAACAGTTTATGCTTCGCAATGGAGTTCCTACCGCTGCTTATGCCACTTTTCATGCCCATCAATTGGAAGAGGGACTGGCCTATTTGGAGAAACAATCCTTACCAATCGTCTTGAAAGCTGATGGATTGGCAGCTGGCAAAGGAGTATTGATCTGTGGAAGTTTGGAGGAAGCGAAAATCTCTTTAAAAGAAATGCTCGTTGACGCTAAATTTGGAGATGCCTCTTCCAAAGTAGTGGTGGAAGAATTTTTAACGGGGATTGAACTCTCCGTTTTTGTGGCCACAGATGGGATAAGCTACAAGATATTGCCCGAAGCTAAAGATTACAAACGGATTGGTGAGGCAGACACAGGACTCAATACAGGCGGTATGGGTGCAGTTAGTCCTGTCCCGTTTGCAGATGCAGCTTTTTTGAAAAAAGTAGAAGAGCAGATTGTAATCCCTAGTATACAAGGATTAGAAAAAGAAGGAATCCCCTACAAAGGGTTTCTATTTATTGGTTTGATGAATTCGAATGGGGAACCTTTTGTAATTGAATACAATGTGCGGATGGGTGATCCAGAAACAGAGGCGGTCCTACCGCGGATTGAAAGTGATTTTGTAGATTTGCTTGAAGCTATCGCTGGAGGATCACTTGCTAGTTACAGACTTAAGCTATCTCCGCAAACCTGTGCTACTGTTGTGATGGTGAGCGGTGGATATCCTGAGGCTTATGAAAAAGGATTTCCCATAGTGGTGCCTGAGGCGAATTCAGGAACAGTTCTTTTTCATTCCGGTACTGCGCGTAATGAATCAGGAGCGTTGATTAATTCAGGTGGCCGAGTCTTTGCAGTAACAGGGATGGGTGCTAATTTGAAAGAGGCCCTTGCTGCTGCTTATGGAACCGTAAAAAAAGTCACTTGGTCCAAAGCTTATTACCGAAGAGACATTGGCCAAGATATTTTAAAATTAGAAAGTAAATAATTGAATTTAGAGGCCTGAGCCTTTTAAAAAATAGATATGTCTGGATGTAGTTCATGCTCCACCTCCTCAGGAGGTACTGGAGGATGCCAAAACAATGGCACCTGCGGCACGAGTGATTGCAATAAAATGAATTCTTTTGATTGGCTCACCCAAATGGGTATCCCCCAGCTGGATCAGTTTGATATTGTTGAAGTCAAGTTTAAAGGAGGAAGAAAAGAGTACTTTAGAAATGTAGATTACCTCCCACTCCATACGGGTGATCCAATCGTCGTGGATGTACCTAGCGGGCACCATATCGGTCATGTTTCCTTACAAGGTGAGTTGGTCCGTCTACAAATGCAAAAGCGGAAAGTTAGAAACGACGACAACATCACACGAATCTACCGCGTAGCTACGCAGAAGGACATGGAGAAGTGGGAGGAGGCAAAATCTAGAGAGGTCCCAACCTTGTACCGATGCAAGCAAATTGTGGATGAGTATGGTCTCAACATGAAAATGTCTGATGTTGAATTTCAGGCAGACAACTCCAAAGCCACCTTTTATTATTCGGCAGAAGATCGAATTGACTTCAGGGAGTTGATCAAATCCCTAGCGGGAGAATTTAAGGTGCGCGTAGAAATGCGCCAGATCAGCCTTCGACAAGAAGCAGGTAGATTGGGTGGAATTGGTGTATGCGGTAGAGAACTCTGCTGCTCCACTTGGCTGGTAGACTTTAAAAATGTAACCACTTCTGCTGCGCGCTACCAAAACCTTTCGCTGAATCCCGGAAAGCTGAGTGGCCAGTGTGGCCGTTTGAAATGCTGTCTCAATTATGAGCTTGATACCTACATGGATGCTATCAAGGACATCCCACAGGTGGAAAAGCCGCTCTTGACGGAACAGGGTCCAGCAAAATTGCAAAAGACTGATATTTTCAGGAAGTTGATGTGGTTCAGTTACAACCATGACAACGACTGGATCAGCATCACCTGTGATCGAGTGCGCGAAATACAAGCTTTAAATGAGCAGGGAGTTAAGGTTTTTAACCTTAAGGTAGATCAATCCACTGAGGCAGAAGATCTAGCAGCACAATCGACCCGTGAATTGGAGCTGTTGGATAAGAAATTTTCAAAAAAGAAAAAGAAAAAGAAGCGACCTACTGAGGGAAATGCAATGCGGGTGAATCAGAACCAAGCTCCTCGTCTTGAGAGTCAAGCTCGAAAAGGTGTAGAGCAGCAGCAAACCGCCCCAACGCAACAGCCGAAACCAACAGAAGGAAATTCACCTAGGCAAGTAGATAAGCGTAAAAAGCATAAAAACAGGCCTCGGCCAAACCTTAATGCTGGTCCTTCGGATGCTCCAGTATCCAAAGGAGAATCGTCTGCACCTAAGCCTACCAACAACCCATCTGAAACCCCTAAACGGTTTCCTCCTAGAATCAATCAAGGACCAAGTGGTACGGAAGGGAATGGCTAAAATCTACCAGTTAGCAATTGTAGGCATCACCCTGCTCCTATTCGCTTGCGGGGAGGAACGAATGTATGAGGAATACCATTCGTTTGATTCAGATAGCTGGCAAGAAACAGACTCAATTTCATTTGATCTTACAGACTTGGATTCGGTAAGAGGAAAGGCAGTTGTTGGGATACGTTACACTGAGGAGTATCCCTTTTCCAATTGCTACATCAAACTGATTGTTCAGGATTCTCGGCGTGTCGTATTGATGGATAGCCTGTGGAATGTGCCTATTTTTGACCGGCAAACAGGTAAGCCTATCGGGAAGGGATTTGGAAATACCTTCACCACCTACGACACACTTCCCATTACCCTCCCAACAAAGGCTGCAAAAGTAATTATGCTTCAATACATGCGTCAAGCTGAATTGGAAGGAATTGAGGCAGTTGGTTTGAAGGTTTTAAAACCTTAGCACAATACCCTCGAAATGGGAAAGAATAGCAGTGTAAGCTAGGATTTCTACTACTTTCTGGAATTCGGGATTACCAAGGAACTCCTAAAGTATATGATTTGATAGTCAATGGATTACTCGATTTTTATTAATTCATACAGTTGTTTATGCAATTGCCCTTGCGAAAATCTTTTCTAAAGGCTTATATTTGCAACATCTTGGTCTGAGGTTTCTATTTTCTCTTGGCACCAACACGGATTAGAGAGTTGGGTGAGTGGCTGAAACCAACAGTTTGCTAAACTGTCGTACGGGTTATACTGTACCGGGGGTTCGAATCCCCCACTCTCTGCATAAAAAAAAGCTTTCTACTAACTAATTCCTGAAGTTAGAGAAAGCTTTTTTTATTCGCTAGAGACCGATCATTAATTTTCGGTCTCTATTTTTTTTGTCCAAAGGGCATTTATTCACTTAGAAAGTGAATTTTTTCTAGAAAGTATAACTCAATTTAAGCGTCATGAATCGAGGTCTCTGCGTGAAATAAGGGACATATTGATCCCCATAGGCTGTACCTGGGGCATCACCTGGAAGATTAAAATTAGCTTCAGCTTCTCTTGCTCCAGGGTGATAATACTCCGGATTATTATTGTCAAGAATATTCTTATTCAGGATGTTTTCAATCCCTAAATCCAAGCGAAGGAATGGAAACTGCTTGGCTTTAAAAGCAATATTGCCATTCACCAAAAGATACGCGGGAATTTCGCCGCTACCATCCCCCAAACCTTTATTTGATTCCTGTGTAGTCCCTACACCGATTGGACGTCCACTCACGTAATTTGCCCTTACATTGAGCACATTGGTAAGGAAACCTAAATCTGTTTTCTTGGTGATGGATAGATTGACCCGGTGTGCCGCAATGTCTCCAAGCCGAATCGGTTTCTCTAATTCCCTAAAAGAGGATTTTGTTTGCTCCGGATTAGTGTAGGAATGATTGATTTGAATATTCCAAGTTTTATTTGTTGGCTTATAGTAGAAGCCAGACATCAGCCCAAAAGTGCTGTACTCACCTGCATTGTAATATCTTTTTATTTTATTGAGCGTACCTACAGCCACTGCGCCTTCAATTTGATGTACAAAAATATTGATATCCCAACCTATCTGGCCATTCGCAATATGCCCTAGGTATTCCAAATTAATAAAGTTAATCGCTTCGGTTTCCAAGTTAGGATTAGGTATCCTACCCCCTCCAGTGGAATATTTGGTATAATTAGATACATTTTGAAGACCCCTAGAATAATTAAACTTGAAAGTGGTGTATTGTGTATTGTAAATAGCAGAAAATCTAGGGCTAATTGCCAATCCAAATCCATCACTACCCCTGATTTGATTGTAATCAATTCGATTACCTCCGCTAATAATTACCTTATCCCCTAACTTAAGTGTTGCTTGATTAAAGAATCCAACATCAAAAATCGAATACATATTACTTCCTTCCGCTTGCCTCAATACAATTCCCTTTTCCCTTGCTAGTGAGACCGTATCTTGCATGTCACGGTACGATTGGGAATTGGGATGATTCGTATTAAAATCCATGTATATCTGGAAATCCCCTTGAGTCAAGGTAGTTCTAAAGTCAATACCAGAAGAAACCTTTAGTTTCTTACCCTCATAGAAAAATCTTGCTTCATTTCTGAATTGCTGTCCTTCGTAATAGAAAAAACGATTTCTCCAGCCATTTCGAATCATCGTATTGCTGGTCGTGGCAAAAGTTTCTGTTCCATATTGATTCACTTCCAAACCATTAATTCTTCTTGGAAGCAATTCCGTGGGATTGAGTAAATGCGCAAAATGGAGGTTCGCTCTAGGATCGCCAAAAGCAAAGAAATTCACCTTATTGCTTTCCTTAGCTAGATTGTGATACGCAAAAGATGAAAGATTTGAAATACTTATTTTTTGATTGATCTCTTTATCGTAAACAGCATAGATCGTCGTGTTTTGAGGAGCCCAGACAGAGCCATTCCGTGAACCAGCGACATCTATGTCTTGGTTAAATCCAAATCCCTCTTCTAATTTCCAATGCCGTACTCCTACTAAAAAATTATCTAGGGTAAGTTTCGCACTTACATAATAATTTTCACTGTGGTTTGAATAGCCTATTGGAACTCCATTTACAGGACCAGCATAGGCAGCACTATCTAGTCTTCTTGCTGCATCGATTCCAGCAGCTGTAATATTCATGTTGGTAATCAGACCTTGGCTGTTTTTAGTCAGGGTATAATACGGATGTGTTTGAGGAAGCTTAAATCTGGCAAGGTATTCTTCAAAGGTGTAGGAACCTGCTCTACCCGCCATATTCATCTTATTGTATACCAGATGGTTGATGTCATCCGGTGAATAATTGTAAAACTCTTCGGAAGAAAGATCGTGTTCATCCGATCTAAAATACCTACCAGTAACCTGAAAAGCTGCAGACTTACCTCGGATACCCATAGTCAAATCACCAGCAGCAGTTCTAAAATCCCCACCTTCCATATTTCCATAAGCATAGAAATCTGAAGCTTTATCTGAAGGTGCTTTCCCCTTCATCATGGAATCTTTAGGGATATCTTTGGGTAAATAGGTAATGATATTTATAGCTCCAATAAACGCCCTTGGTCCATACATGGTAGAAGATGGACCATATAAAATTTCTACCGCCTTCACATTAGACAAGGGGAATTGCCTAGAAATGTAGGCCCAATTCAACCATATGTCATTTTCTTCGACTCCATCCACCATAAAAAGTGTTCGTTCCGTATTTTCTTGTCGAAAACCGAGTTGGTTTATATTGGCATAAAGCGTGGAGAACGTTTTACTGATATCAAATCCTGGCATATCACTCAACAATTCTACAATGTCCTTGTACCCACGATCCATTATTTCTTCATGAGTCACGAGCTTGACAGTAGCCGGAGCAGTATTTAAATCTTCGGGTTTTTTTGATACCGAACTGACTTTAACTTCTACATTTTCGCGCAGGATCTCATCAAAAATATTGTCAAAAACAATATTCCTATCGAAGGAAGAAAAATTACTATTGGAGCTTGCAATTTCGAAAATATAAGCTTTAGCTAACTCAAGAGAATCTTCCACAATCGCTGTCAAGGCCAGTAATTCTCTTGCTTGGTTTAGAATATCTGGATTTTCAAAGCTTTGTGCCTTAACACATGGAACTAGCTCTTTTTTAACACCCGCAAAATCTCCTACCAAGTAATTTTCTTTACTTAAGTCTACCTTCGTTATTGTGCAAGGATTGTTTTGAGCAAAAACAGCTGGACTGCTTAGCAGTAGGAAAAAAAGGGAAAGAACAGTACTACTATTTTTCATAAGACAGATATTCTTATAGATTACTAAAATTAATTTGTAAGCAATTTATTTATTTCTAATAGCTAGACCTTAATGGTTCTGTCATTCGCTGCGAATTGCCTAAAAAAGAAATCATCAAAGTAATGATCTTCAGTTTTAATCAAAATAAGCAATCTATTCATTTCAAAACGAGAGCTCATTTGGTTAATTGCTGGTAAGTTATCGCTTTGTGATTTCGAAGTCATACTATTTTTTTTAGCCCACTTGGTAAAATCAAGTCTCAAAATAGCAGCTAAATATTTTAAGAACAGTAAGCTATGAAAGGTATTCCCTACTACTTTTTAATTAACGAAATTTCATTGTAAAGCGCTTCCACATCAATTTGCCAGGATTTAAGTTTCCCATTTTCGTCTACGGTCAATAGCGTTTTTTCTTTACCTGTTTGAATCAATCCGAAATCCCAGATCCACTTTTCAAAGCCTTCTAAACTATACGGACTTCTTTCAATTTCTTTAACACCAAGATCTAAAAGCTTTAAGTCAAATATTTTGGCAGATTTATCCAAACTAGCGGTGAATAGTTTTTTGGAAGATTCATCATAAGCCAAACTTGTAATTCGTGTCCGATGGGCAAAAATGGTTCCTCCAGACTTGATGCTAAAGGTGTTTCCTAATTGCTGGAGATCAGCTAAGACCACATTTCCATTGTCAAGTCCTAAAAATAATTTTCCCCTTGAACTTTTTAGAGAAGTAACAGCTCTTTTTAAATTTAAATCTGAGTTGATGGGCTGCCATTGGAGGGTAGCAATATCCAGTAGCAGAAGAGCATTGTCATTTCTTACGATCAATATTTTTTCCTCATTGAGTCTAAATATGCTTTTGGCTGAAAGATTAGGAACTGTTTCAGCTGTAGTTTGAATCTTGGAAGCTGATGCAGTTTTAGGTAGTTCTTTGGGAATTCCTGGAGCTTTAGGTAATTCCTTTGGAATGGCTGAAGCTTTAGGTAGTTCTTTGGTTCCTGCAGTTTTAGTTAGTTCACTAAGAGGCATCCTTCGTACTTGTCCTCCAGCGAGTACAAACACTCCTTTGAGGGTAACCAGTATTTGTTCTACTATTTGCTCGATGGGAATCCCAACCTCAAGTACTTTTTTGGTGGCTGTGTTGGTATTAAACTGAAGGAGCTTACCTTGCACCGTCCCGATAAGCAGCTCGTTGTTGGAAACAAACTCCAAAGAACGTATCCGATCTTTACCACCAACCGAAAATCTGTATAGCGAATCCTTGCCGGGAATGTAAGGCTGCTTGGAATAAAGCAAAACACCACCATCACCTCCAGCTGCAACATTTCCTCCAGTGGAAATGGTAATTTTCCGAATGCCATTCCCTAAAAATGCTAAGTCTTTTGGAATTTGTTTTAGATCACCTCTCTGCATCAATTCATCTCGCATGGCGATCAATACCTGATACATGTTATTGTTTGGAATATTTATCCCTTTATTCGCCAAGGTAGCGCTTTTGTAATTCAGGTAGGATTGCTTCACGACATCCAGAAGTGAGTCGAGGTTATTAGGATCATAATCCTTGTTTTGGATT
>CAZPKI010000001.1:0-47628 GCA_964587015.1 uncultured Limnohabitans sp. | reverse complement strand
ACAAATACGGTGATGATACTAACCACCGTAATAGTTTTTCTCAAACGCTTCGCTTTTTCTTTTTTCGCCAATTCTTTTTTCAAGATTTCCTCTTGAAACTTCGCCTTACTCGTAAGCAAATAGGAAATCGTATGCTCGTAATTTGAATCGAACTGATTGCCCCACAATTCGTCAGGATTTTGCTCCTCATACCAAGTAAGTGCTATGTCCAAATCAGGAGTCTTCAAATAATCGGTTAATCCCTTGTCAAACAAGGTTGATTTTTCGCTGAGTTTTTTATACAAGTCTTGCGAATCTCGCTCTTCCTTGATCCAATCTACCAGACGCGGCCAATTGGGGATAAACTGATCATTTTTAATGTCAATCACCGCTAATCCCGAGGTTAAAGGCTGATTTTTAAGCTCTAAACGTTCTTGAAGGGGCATTACTACCTCAAATACATAAGAACATGTAGTTTGAACCGATTGAATTAAGGGACCAAGCTCATTGAGCTGCGCTCCTGAAACCTTTAAAAAATGGTCTACTAGCGTTGGTTTATTGAAACTAGATGCATCCTGCGTAACCGTAATTTGCTTAAATAATTTTTCTATTAGTATTTTTTGGTGTTCTTCAAGAGAATCAAAAAAATCATCCAGCTTTCTTGCGTAAAGTGTGTCACTAGGAATCTGAACCAAGGTTTCTAGACCAATTTCATCCTGGGAAGAAGCAGCCGTGGATGCTAGAACCTCACGAAGGTAAAGGCCTAATAAAGTCAGATTTTTTTGATCTTTTCCAAATTGATTGTACAGGAAATCCATCCCATCTTTATTGATTTTCTTTTTGGAACTGCTCAAAAGAGTTTTTACAACCTCCAAAAATTCAGATTTTCGGAACTGAGGCAGGTTGAATTGGGAAGAAGATACTTTTTCATAAAAATGACGGTATTCAAAAAGTCTGGACATGTACTGTGTCCTGATCACCACCAAGAAGTAAACTGGAATGGAAGAATAGCTAGCACATTTGGTTATATTCTGAATAAAGCTCTTTACTGTATCATCCCAGTCACTTGCATTTGCGGCTACATCTCTGTACTGGAAAAGGTCCTCAAAATTATCAATAACTACCAGTGAGTTAAATTCACTTTTTTGATTTGGATTGGGAAGGCAAGCATTCTTTAAGCCTTCATTAGACAAGCGCATGGATTCGGTAAGAAATACCTCCTCCTCCAATTTTTGCTTTCCACTCGTTAATCCCAACTTTGCTACCCCTGCTGAAAGGTTCTCTAATGGAGTAATGCCCGGACGAATCGTAACCGTCTTCCATTTTTTTCCTGCAATACCCAAAAACCCTTTTTCTAATTCAGGGAACAATCCCTTTTTGATTAGGGTTGTTTTTCCCGATCCATTTTCTCCAATAAATCCAATTAATTGAGAGGTTTGAAACAAGCTAAGTAAATCGAATACCTGTCTTTGCCTTCCAGCCAAAAAACCTGTATCCCCAATTAAAGTATCATTTTGAGAATTTAAAATCTCCATAAACTAAATCTTAGATTTGATTACTAAACCTTTTTTTTCTAAATGAAAAGCACAATTAAATAGATAAATTATACAAACCATTTTACTCAATACAAATACACTAAACAAAAAGTATAGAAAATACATCCTCTAATTAAAAGTAGGACAAAAAAAATACGGCACTACAAAATAAAATTAGCGAATACCCTTGGTAAATTCTAATAATGAGTCGGAAAATATAAAATGATTATCTGCATTCATGACAGTTGCTCAAAATCCCCTGTTAACCACACGGATTGAACTGACCATTGTCCAAAGTCCACAGCTAAATAATTGAACTTCAAACCTTTTTTACTTGGATACTGGTGTAAAAGCGGCGCATCATTAGTATAGAATATCCAGTGAAGTAGGAATCCTAACGCAGCGGATTCCTATTTCTTTGTGGCCACCCTGCGTTAGGCAGGCCTGCCTCCCGTAGGGAGGATTCGCGTCTATCGAGGTATTTATTCTGAAATGAGGTTAGGAAGAAAACAGGAAGTTTACCCAATAGATTATTCGAGTTTTTTGATTACAAAAAATACAAGCAGTCGAAGCGCGTACAAGGCAAGAAGGATTACCAACCACACAAAAAAGAAAAGTTGAATAAGGTATACCTCCTCCAATGGACTCCAAATAGGGGAAGAAGCCTTGGGATCCATAACAATAAGGACAGGGAAACAAATCCAAATTGCTAGGTAGGAAAACAGAAAGAAAAAGAGAACCTCTTTTGCGATTTTGTTCATCTTTAAATTAGGGCTTGTTAATTTTTATCATTCCTCCATATCGCCTCACCAAATAGTAAATTCCTGCACCTGCAAAAAATGATAGAACATAACCCCAAGTTCCACTATTTAACCAGCCAAAAATGGTGGAAATCCAAATTAATAGCAGGCAAAAAAAGGATAAAGTAATCGAACTGTAGAGTTGGCTTGCCAAAATAGTTTCTCTAAATCGCCAATCAGAAAAGGCAATAACCAATCCAATAATGATCGCAAGGGTGATTAATAAGAAAGTGGCCACAAATATTGTTTTGTAGGTTTGGAAAAAAGAAGTGATCCGTAGTGGATATCCATCCAATTCTTTGATTGGATCTTTGATTAGGACCATATTTCCAGTAAACTTTTTTGCCACTACCTCCCATACCTCATTTTTTCCCAAGTCGTATCCCAGAGCCCATAAGCCTACCCCTTTAAACTTATTGACCAAGGCATAATCCATTTTCTTTGATAACGTTAACGAATCGTCATACCAGCCTTCTATGGAGGTATTGTCTTGAAACTCCAAGAAAAAATACTGGGTCATGGTCGTCTCATCCAGGATAGGCTCAATCTTGTAAATGCTGTCTTTAGACTGGAAGACTCGATTCACCTCAGAAAGCGTTACTTTTCTTTCAAAGTTAGTGGTGTAAAATCCTTCCTCTGGATCAAAAGTCCCTGACCATTGAGATCCATAGAGAGGCAACGCTAAAATCGATTTTTCTGCATTCAAGCCCCTATCCAAGTAAGTGAGAAGGGTATTTTCCAAACTTGGACCACCGGCGGTTTCATTTCGTAATGGGGCTACTGCAGCCACAGTGCCATCTTCCTCATGGTAATCCAAACCCTTAACAATGAATAAATCGACAGACTCATCTAACTTCCTCAAGTCAAATGGAAATTTGTCAGGGGCTGCTGGGATTACTAAGGATAAAGTCAACTTTTTGGTAATAAAACGATAACTCAGATTTTCTTTAAGTTGGGCTACAAAATCTAAGAATTTGGGTTCTAGTTCTAGGGGAATGTCTATAAACTCGACCTCTATTCCATCAGCATCTCTTTCTTTCAGCAAAACTGTAATTGAGTCAAGCGTGGTAGTCCATGATTTCTCATTTTTGAGAAATTCGAGATGGTTTTCTTCACCCTCCAATGCCAAACTGAGCAGGACTTTAGTCTTGTGTATCTTTGCAGAATCCAATAAATCAGTTTCTCTCCACTGTTTTATTTGAGCGGGGTTCAAATAGCTTCCTGTTTTTGGGTCGATGTTGTAGGATAAAAACGAAATGCTAGAGATCAGATTGAAATCATAACTCTTCCAAACATCCCCCATCCAATAAGGATACCAGGTGTAAACCTCCGTATCCTCTCTCAGAAACCGCTTGTCCATCCGCTGATTTATATACAATTCAGTAGTGGAATCGTACGTTAAGGAGTGCAGGTATTGGTTGGTCTTATCCCCGTTCAGTGCATCGTAAAGGAAGTCGTATTTATTAAAAAAAACCTTTTGGTTTAAGGGTGCATAAGTGTTGGCCAAACTATCACTATTCTGAGCAGAAGAATCTTTGACACCCAAAAACCCCATCAATTTCTTTGAGCTATTTTGCATGGTTTTGAGCTCTGAAGATACCCGTCTAGTGCTTGACTTTAAAGTAGCCACTTCTTTACAAGCCACAACAGCGAAGGCAATAAAAACAAAAAGGCAGAGGTTCTTTAAATCAACATTTTTCATAGCAAAGACAACAGTATAGTTTCTTCAAATTCCTCAACATCAAGCTCCTGCATGATTTTAAATCTTTTGACAGATAGGGTGACAATTTTTAATCCAAAATCCAAATCGTACAATTCGGAAGAATTCAAAAATCTTACCAAGATAGCGGTATTTGCCATATTTTCCTTAGCCTTAAAAAATGCGTAATTACCTTTACTATTGGGGCTTATTCCCCAACTAGTAAGGTAAGAATCCAAATTGTTGGACCACAAGACTTTTGAATTGTCGTCGGTAACGGTGTAAGTCAGGAAAGGAATCGAATATTCAGGAAGATATGTAAAGGATCTTCCAACTAATTCCTTTGAGGAAAAGTCTTCTAAAGGATCTTCTCGGTAGGTTTCTCTTCGGAAAACTTGGAGGTTTTCTTTTTCCGAGAACGGATAAAAAAAGACTGAAAATCCTAAAACTTCTTGATCGGAACTAAAATCAATTTTTTGCTGAAAAAAAGAGCTCCCTTTTAGGTTGGCCCTTTGAGCCAATACAACCTGTTGATCTATAATGGTTTGAAATATAGTGTCTTGGACTATGGTATCTTCCATCTTCTTAACTAAAACCTTATTCCTTATTTCTTTCAAATTGATGCGCTCTTTTCTGGGAGTCACAAATACTTGCAGATTCCCCTCTTCAGGTAACGGGCCCACATTTCGTATCACAATTTCTAACTTCCCTGATGTAAGCGCCTCAAATTCTAATTCCACGAACTTTCCTCTTTTCTTCGTTAAGGATCGGGCTACACTTACCTCATTGAGCAATACATCTACCATGGCTGCTGGTCCAATACTTTGAATGAACCCATTAATGACAGAATAATTAAGTCTAAAAAAATCACCCTCCATTGCCTCCAGCTCCAATCGGAATTCATTTTTTTTTGAATCTATTGAAACCGTCTGAGAAGCCACCTCCTTAGCAACTGGAGCTTCAAGTGTATATCCTAAAAAATCTATGAGGTCCTTTTTAGGGATTAGGATTTTTTTATCTTTATTCAGAACCTGGTACAAGCTGTCTATTCTTTGCTTGTTTACTTGCTCTATATTTTCTGTAACACCAAATTCATTCGCAATAAAGTAGCTAAAATCATTTTCGGATTGGAAAGTTTGAGAAAGTAGCGTATCCTGAATACCAAAGGGGGATGAAGCTCCCAAAGGAAAGATTCCACCTGCAACCAATCTGCTACAATTGAAGTAGAAGGTTGAAAAAATGGCTAATAGCGCAAATTTGGTAGACGTCATCACTTATTTATTTGTTTGGTAATCTCTCTACCAAGGTCCCTATACAATTCTTGAACTTTCTTTTGTTTATCCGAAAGAAGTTCTTTTTTGATACTTTGTACTTCTCTCAACTTACTGGAATATCCTTGCTCAACTTGATGCCCCGTTTGGTACATGTTATTGATGTATTCCATTTTAAAATTATTTTCTTCTAGGGCTAAAAAATCATCATACGGTCCTTTTGAAGCAAACAATTTAGTCAAAACTGGCGCAATTTCAACAAAAAGAATCATCAAGGTAATCAACCAAGGCGCCAAACTTTCTAAATTATGCAATGCCTGAAGCCTAGCAAGTAATCCCAAGGAAAAGTTTGCCTTGATGTTTTCCTTATCTTCTTGAAATAAGTTGTATCTATCGCCCTTACTTTTCTCCAGAGCCATTTTACTTTCTCGAATGTCAAGCTCTTTGGATTCATACTCTAGAATAAAATCTTCGTATTTCTTCTGCTTTCGTTCGCATTCTTTTCCACTGCCATACCTACCCGTACCACAGGTGCCATCACACTCGCACTTGTACTCTTGGTAGTAAAATTCTTTTAAATCAAAAAACTCGCGAAGTTGTACGTCTAACTTTTTCTTTTCCTCATCTATGTTTGTAAGAGCAGTAGCGTATTCCTGTTCTGCAACTGTAATTCGCGTCTCCATTTTTTCATTGAGATTTTGCTCAATTTCAGATTTAAAAAGCTGTAATTCTAGCGGTTTGGAAACCACCAAGGCTATCAGTGTCGATAGAAATAAACGTGGACTAATTTGAAGTACTTCTCTAAAAAAATCACCTTTCTTTCTGAGCGTGGCAACGATGTATCGGTCAAGATTGAAGATAATCAAGCCCCAAAAAAACGCCAGAAAAAAATTAAGAAAATAGGCTTCAAAAATAAGACTAAATGCAAAATAGGAAGATAGCATGGCTAGAATGCCGGTAAATAAAACCGATGCCCCAATACTGACATGCTTTATTTTTTCGGAATCAGGACATTTATCCAAAACCGGTTTACTTACACCTGAGCAAAATAAAAAGAAATCCCCAAATCCCATTTTACTTTTTTGAGCTAAATATTGATAATAGTCTAGTTAAAAAGGATGCTTCTTTTTGTAAGGATTTCAACTCCGTATTATCGGGTTTCATTGACTTACCCTCACTCACTTCCAAAGAAATTTGTTCTATATCACCACCATCTCTAGATACAGGATAAAATTCAATACCCTTGTGTGTAATGGTATTTGAGATATGCATCTCAAAATTTAAACTTATTTTTTCTAAACAAACAAAATTATGGACTCCTATATTGTTCAATTTTCCCATTCGAGATTCGAAAAGAGTTGTTCCAGGCTTGCAAACCCATTCAACTTTTACTACATCGCTCAGGTAAACTGCATATATTTCTTTGTTTTTTGAAATAGATTCTATTGGAATGTAATCGTCAATTTCCTTGTTGAAAATCGAAATTGACAACCTCAAATGATCAACCTCAATACACTTAATAAAAATAGACAAAGAAGTTTTACTTTTTTCATTTTTGGAAGTAATTGTTAGCAAAGAATCTTCCCCAATCGTAATTCGCTCTTCACCCTTGGTGTCGAGCATCAGATTGCCTGGGGTCAAGATATTTGAGTTTGCATTTGTGGATTCCCAAAAGATGCTTATCTCCTCCCCTTTTATTGCAAAATACTTCTCTGCAGTAAAAGTCAATTTAATTTCCTGTGAATACGAATTGACCAGCCGGCTGACATCCATTAAATTATCAAAATCCTGGTGCTTTTTGAAAAAAAATTCTGTGAAATCTACTTCACCTTTTAATCGCTTTGTGCTGTAATATAAACTGTTATCAAAAATGGAAAACTGTTCAACCTCCTCGTCAAAAGCGGTGATTTCAATTATCCCCACTTTAGCACCTGCTTGGGTGATTCGGTGAAATAAATTTGCATTTTCAAGGGTCCTATACCCCTTGGGTAATAAAATGATAAGCTCAAAGTATTTACCAGCGACCTGGGCTTTGAGTATTTTATTGGCCAATTCCAAAAACATCTGGCCATCAATTAGCATTTGAGCCTGATGATGGAAATTATCAAGTTGCTTTTTTAGTTCGACCTCTAATCCTTCTGGCCAATAGCAATAATCAAACATTTTAGGCTAAACTGATAGGTGATTCACTGGTTCAAATATGTCTCAATCTAAGGTTTCTTAAAGAGAAATTACTCCTTTAGTTAAATTATGATTTCGGGTACTCGCTATTTTACCGCCCTACCTTCTTTAGCCATCTCACGCAAGAGCCCTGCCTCAATATCTAAGGCAGAAATCTCATTTCTAAGATCCCGCTTAGAGCTCAACCAAGAGAATTGAATGGCGTTACCTATAGATGCACCAGAGACTTCATATTTCTCGGCTATTTTCTTTATGGAAACATCCTTAGAAATGGTGAAATTTTTCAACGAATTTTCCCATAATTTTATCCGTTCATCTACAGTTGGTAGGTTGAAATAGAGAATGGATTGAAAGCGCCTAATAAATGCGCGATCAATATTCGGCCGAAGATTGGTCGCCAAAATGACTAATCCATCGTATTCTTCCAACCGCTGAAGCAGGTAAGAAGTGCCCTGATTTGCATATTTATCTTTTGAATCGTTTACTTCTGTTCGCTTAGAGAAAAGGGAGTCCGCTTCATCAAAAAATAACACCCAATTTTTATGCTCTGCTATATCCAAAAGCCTAGAAAGGTTTTTTTCGGTTTCCCCAATGTATTTAGATACGACTTGAGACAAGTCAATTCGGTAAACGGGTAAATCATAACTTTTACCAAGTATGGCTGCTGTAAGGGACTTTCCTGTACCTGGGGGACCATAAAATAAGGCTCTATAGCCTGTTCTGAAACTTTTTCGCAACTTTTCAGAGGATTTTATCTCTTCCCTAACTTGAATCCAGTTTAAAATTAAATCCAACTCATCCATCAACTGCTTGTTGAGCACTAAATCATTGATTTGCAATCGAGTGGTAATCTCTTTGGCTGGAAATTCTGAGGAAAATTTTGGTGCCAACTTTTCTCCCGAAATCAAGTGGTAAAAAAAATCTTCATTAATCTGCAAGCTATTGGACCAAAACGATTCGGTTTCAGAGTTTTTCTTCAAACTGAGCACTTGAAACTTAGAGAAAAAATGATCTTCCGAAAAGACCTTGTACAAATCAAGTCTTTTAAATATATCCTTCCCATTTAAGACAAAATTGGCTGTTTCCACGGTAGGAATGAATCCCTTGTGAGACTTGGACTCTACTCCACCAAATTCTGAAAAAGGTCTTCCAATGGACTTGTTCTGAATAAAAAAGCAGTCAAAGGATTGAGGACTAAGGATAGGAACCATACTCATCAAAAACACAACCCGCTCTGTGAAATTCAATTTGTGCTCACTTATAAATTGGGAATAAGGTGTCTTTTCCCCTAGCCAGGTAGGAGGATCTGGGAAAATGAACTCAGTAGTTGAATCCTCAAAATAGGTATTCATCCGTAGATCCAAGATAGATTCTAACCAAGCAAGATCTTGCAAAATAGGTCGAATCAACTTTTCAGTATCCGCTTTCATTTCCATTGCACATTCAATCTTTTCTTCATCCAACTTAAATTTATCATGGTAATATTCCAAGTTAGCGTATCCAAAAGTAGATCATAAGCTTTTCGCTCTACAATTAATTCCCAACGGTTGTCCTTTTCGTACAACATTCCCGTACGCATAAAAAAGGTCTCTCTAAAGGTTTCTAATCGAGTACCTCTCATTTTTTCCCAATTAAATATCGTGCCGTTAATCAATTTATTCACCATCTCCTCTTCTTCCAAAGTAATTTCAAAACTAGGCGCTATTGGGGTATTCATGGGAACACCGCACAGGACTTTATTCAAACTTAGATCCCATTCCTCAAACTCAGTCAGCCCAGTTGCCAAGTATTGAAGCAACTGAACTGCTCGTTCTTCAGCTTGCTGCCCTTTAAATTTTCCCTGCTCCACCAATCCGAGTGCGGCAAAGAATCTACCGAAAAATGGCCAGCACAAGATCATACCCGCATTGTATACGGAAACACCTATTCCAAAATCAAGCTCTTCAGGCTCTGGGACAACAGGTTCTTCTTCAACTTCCTCTTCATTCTTTTCCAATTCTTCCTCGATAATCTTTTTCACTTTTCGGCTGGTATGCTGGATCAAAACTAACAATTCAGATTTGGGCTCAGTACCTATAAAGATCGCAGCGATCACGGAAGCACTTTTAGTCTCCATCCACTGTTCGAAAATGGGTAATATAAGTTCGATTACATGCTTTGAAGGAAGTCCATATTTGGAAAAAGCTTCCGCAAAAAACAGAATACGATCTACTTTATCGAGAATCCGCAAATCTGCATAAAGATTACTACCCGTCCTCTTCCTCACTTCTTCGACTAAGAGATCAAGTTCACCGTAGAGCTTTGGATGCAAAAGCACAAAAAACCACTTCTCTTCCACATACCGAAGTAGCTTTAACAAGTTTTTCTTTTTATTGGTGGCTACCAAGCTGGTAAGAAACAGGTTTCGAACTTTATCTAAATCACCACCTTTAAGGCCAATCAAGCGTTTGGAAAAGGCTTGCAAACTACCCTCCTCTTTGGGTAGCGCTCCATAGGTAATGTAAAATTGAAGAAGCTCTAGAAGTTCCATCGGCTTTTTCTTTGCCTCAACCCCTAGATCTATTTCCTTAAAAAGATTGGGATTGTTCTTCCGAAACTCTAACCAAAGTTTGGGGTTCGAGGCAAGTGCCTGTCGAAAAGAATCATACCCCTCTTTTAGTTGAAAGAAACGTTGAAAAAATAGTTCATACTTTTTATTCGTTTCGTAACTATTCACATAGAAGCTATTCTTGAAAAGCGCTACAAATGATTTTATGGAAGCGGCTGAGGCTATTTCAAAAAACAAATTCAACCAAATAGTGAAAAATCCACTCCCCTTCATCTGCTTAAAAAAAGGATCCTGACCTTGCTTCAAATAGGCTACTAGGGTATCCTCTCCTACTAATTCAGAAGATAGCGGAGAAATAAGAGATTCATCTGCCCAATTTTGGCCCAATTCAAAGAAATACTTTTTTTCTGCCTCAGTCCATTTAAACTGACTAGCTAAAGAATCGAAACTTTTGCTGAGGTCGAGATTCACTTTATCTAAAACACCCTCTTCCAACAAAAGTGTAGCCACTGCTCCCACAAGTTTGACGGCAGGCAATTGGGTCGTGCCAGTATGAAAAAGATAAACAAGCCAGGCTCGTAAAAAAACCTCAACTTTTCCTTGCTCTCGAACCCCGAAAGCCTTCACAATTCTTTCAAGCTGGGTCATTGAAATCGCCAAACCATCTCGCTTGTGTTTCTCTTTAATTAGCAGCAGTAATCCCTTATATTCCAAAAGGTTTATGAATCTCCTACTTAAAATAGGAGACTTTACTTTGGAGAATAGATTCAAAAATTCATTTCTATTGTCTAAAACTAGCTTACTGATGTAATCGCCATATTCCTCTGCAGGACTTCCTTCAAAGGTGTGGCCAACAGGAAATACTGCATCATAGACCAACCCTTCTAAAATTGGTAAAATTGAGGCCTCCTCCTTTTGAAAACCAGTTCGGGAAACAAGGATTTCAAAACCATCCAAACCTTCCAACTTTGACAGGGAAACAATGGAATTATTTTCCTTTACTTGCCTACCTACCTGGACATATACTTTTAAATCTTTCCAAAACTTCGGAGTAAGCAGGCGTGAATCCATCGCTTTATTTAGAAGCTCTAGGATTAGCTCCTCTAACAATACAGGATTTGGGTCAAAAATTTGCCTCCATAGCGTGATTTCGATAAGGCTTTCAAATGAAGCCCCATCCAACTTAATCCACTTATTTTCTTCAAAATAGAACTTTATAGCCGAGAGGCTGCTGTTCCAATCGAAAGATGATCTTTGGAGTAAATAATCTATAATTTGCTTTTTAAGCCATTTGGGTGCCTGCACAAGAATTGCATCTTGAAATTCAGAGTTGAATCGATGCGTGTCAAGCAGCTGGTAAAAAGACTTGGAGTATTTATTTATCAGCAGTTTAAGTAGGATTTCTTCATCATACCTTTTGGCCTCTGAAAAAATTGCATACACCTCCCGAGTTCCTAAAATAGAAAAAATTCGAGCAATCATTTTTGAAGAAAGACTTCGCTGCCTTCTTTTTTGTGAGGACATCCGCATCGATGTCGCTATAAATCCATTGGCATCGGACCAACTCGCCCCATCTTTATTCAATTGCAAAAAATGACTGACCTTATCTTGCAATGAAGCCACAGTGAGTTGATTTGAAGGCAACAAAATAAATTGATGGTAGAGCCAGATGTAAACCCTTCCTTCCAATGCTTCCGCATTATTTTCTTTAAGAAGTTGGTCAATCCAAACTATAAATCCAGGAATGGAGGGCGCTAGTCTTGGGCGAATGAGCTCGGCCACCTTTATAAACGCTGCCTTACTACTCGCGAGTGAAATCAAAAGTCCAGCAGCAATTTTTTTAGCCGAATCGATCGAAACCACTTTTTTATGGGTAAGCAAATAGGAAAGTAGTTGAACTGCATCAGTAGGTTTGGAAGGATAAATCCCCTGTATACTGTACTTTTTAACCCAATAATTGAACTCAGCAACAGTCAATTTGATGCTAGGATTCACATTTCTTTCCAATAAAATAGGAATCAATAGATCTCCCACAGGAAGCGAATAAGTTTGGGCAAAGTCCTCCCAAAGCTCAAAAAGGGATGAAGATTGATCCAATGCTAGGTCTTTTAGCCTAGTTCGAAGCCAAGAAGATACTTCTGTGGGCAGTGCTCCGAATTGTTCCCGGTACAAACTTGAAAACAAAGAAATTAACTCCTCTTTATTTTGAAAATTTGACTTCCACTCACGCTCATCGACATTCTTTGATGGCCGAATCGAATCACCAATTTTAAATCCATTCTCCTTCAAAAGAGCAGAAAAGGATAAGCTGTCCACCTTAAGCTTATATTTTTTTACAAATTCCTTCCACAGCTCGAGCATTTGCGTGGAACTAGTCAAAGAGATGGACTGTACCTTGATCCGTAGCCAATCCACTACACCGACTGGGGGTGTTGTATGATTTTCTTTATAGAAACTTGATAATATAGAAATTAACTCCTCTTTATTTTTAAAGTTTGCCTTCCACTCTTGCTCCTCACCTTTTTTCGAAGTCCGGATCAAATCACTGACCTCAACTCCTTTTTCCTTCAAAAGAGTAGAAAAAGAGAGGGTATGATCCTTTAGCTTGTATTTTTTTACAAATTCCTTCCACAGCTCTAAAAGTTGAGTAGGATTAGTCAAGGAAATGGATTTGACCTTGATGCCCAGCCAGTCAGTCACAGCGACTGGTACGTCTTTGTTATTTTCTTTATAAAAACTTGATAATAAAGAAATTAACTCTTCTTTAGATTTAAAGTTTGCCTTCCACTCTTGCTTATCCTCTTTTTTTGAAGGCCGAATCAAATCATTCACCTCAACTCCTTTTTCCTTCAAAAGAGCATAAAAAGAGAGGGGTTCATCCTTAAACTTGTATTTTTTTCCAAACTCTTTCCATAGCTCAAGAAGTTGTTTAGGGCTATTAAATGAGATAGCATCTATTCTAGTGCGCAGCCAGTTAATTACCTCTTCAGGTAAGGATCCATAATTGGCAACATAAAACTTTGAAAAAATGGAAATGTATTTTTCCTTAGTACTTAAGTCGTCCCGGAATTCTTTTTCATCCAATCTCTTTGAAGAAAAAATCAAATCCCCAACTCTGAATCCTTTTTTTCTAAGGATATCTGTGGCGTACAGCCCTTCTAAGGTTTGACTGAAATTGAAAACTCGGTATTTTTTTTCTTTTGAGGAGATTGATTTAAGGGTTAGAAAAAGTAGGTTTTTATAGCTGATTCCATACTTCTGAGCGGTCTTTTTGAATAAAAACCGTAAGTAATTTTCATCTGAAATTGACTGTAAATTCTTTGTTAAGAATAAATCATAGGTAATTTCATTGATTGACTTCTTTACTTGAATAAGCGTTTGGTTAATTGGCTGGTAATCCTCTTGAACTTGTTCAAATACATCTACTACCCATTCCAAAAGTTTTCTTTTCTGAGGCGCCACCTTTGCAAAAAATTCTAGAATAGCATCTTGAGATAGACTATCTAAAAACCTTCTTTTGATAGCAGCAGATTTACCATAAGCAAGTAAAAACTCAACTAGGTCTTCAAAATTTTGGTTTAAGAGAGTTAAAAACAAGGTGTTAATATTCCTATACCGATAAGAAGTACTCCTATTGTCCGTGAGCGTATATCCGTGGAACATAAAAAATTGAAACTTTTGGATCAAAGCTTCGTCCTCTACGTTCCGCTGGTCAAGTGCTAATTTCTCCTTTATTTCAGGTGTCAGTTTAGAGGTCCGACTTAGGGAGTTTTCAGAGTACCCAATTGCAAAGCCTGATTCCTGATACGATGCAGCAACATTTACACCAAACTGCCGCTCCATTTCCGAAGCTACTGCAGCTCTGAAGCTACTCAGCTTATTAATTTTTTGTGGATACATCAGGATTCCAGCCAGCAAGTTTTTAAACAACATGGAACTGGAACTTGGAGCTAGATGTCGATACTGTTGTCTAAAAAAATCACTCAATCTGGTAATTTCCTCTGAAAGAATTTCGCTATTCAGAGGGTGTTCTACAAGTACACTCTGCATCAGCATCCCTTCAGAGAAGTTTTCCAATACCCTTTTTTTATAGGTCTGATTTCTCAGATACCCTCTAATCTTTGTTGAAAATCTTCTGGGATTCTTTTCAAAAGCTCTGGCAAGATGTTGCTGAAAATTTGCTTCTCTAGCTTGCAACCACTGCGGACGAACTCCAGAACGAATGTATCCATCCAAAATAAGAAAAGGGATTTCATCCGATGAAGAAATTTGAACTGAAAGGGATTTTAAATGCTCCTTAAAAGCTAGGGTAAATTGGTTTCTAAATCTTTGTGTGAGGTCACCTCGCAATTGGTCAATTCTCAACTGACCTAGGTCAATTTCAAGTTTATCAATTACCAAAAGGTGTTGCTCTGGGTATATCTCTGAAAAAATCTCATCGATAAGTTCTCCCAAGTTTTGATTAACCAAAGCGGATATCTCCTCTGAGACAACTTTGAAACTAGATTTGGTAGCCACCTTTATCTCAAAATTGAGAGAGTTGACTACATGGTTAGCCATGGTTGATAGTAGAATAAATTTCTTTGAAACTTCTCAGGAGCTGTATGAGCTGCAATGACAACACATCGATTTTCTTCAAATCAAGCTGATCCTGGTTTTTCAAAAACAACCATTCATAGTATAAAGATTCAAAATTGTAAAGGTCAACCACATTGACAAAATATACTTTGGCTGACTGGTGCGCCAAGATGTTTTCAGAAATAAGATCATGTAAATAATTCACAAAATCAGATTTTTGAAATCGAACTGGCCATTCAGGAAAAATGAAACTCAAGGTATCTGAAAACTGGAAGTCCACTGGAAAACTATTTCCTGTACCCCCCACGACATTAACTCCCATAACTGATTCAGAAGCCAAAGTGCGATTACGGATATCTTGAAAAAATTGAATCGCTTGATCTATAGCTTTTTTTGCACCTGGCTTTGAGCTGTAATTATTTCTCAATCTCGCAACAGGTTCATGGCTAAAATTATAGATCTGGATATAATAGGTAAGTGAAGATTCATCTTCTACTATACTGTAATTATCAATTTGAAGGCCAAAACCCAAGAGATCTTCTCCTAAGGAACGTTGACTTTCCATGTCACTTGGATACAATCCTTCAATATATTCTTCACCATCTGCATCCACAAAAGAAAACAAATATGAAACTGACTCAAGCGGACGAAGCAGGATATTTTCAATCATATGAAATCCCTCAGACTGAACGTCTAGTTCTGAGATTTTAGCTAAAAGTTGGTCTTTTTTAAGTACACAATCTTCTAGATTTTCAGATTGAAACAACAAGGAGGAAAATTCCGATTTCCTTTGCTTCATCAACAAAAAGTGCTTTTTAGTAACACTTGAATGAGCAATGGAAATTCCTTTTTCATAAGTCAATAACTCAAAAATCTCCTTAACGAAGGATATTCCTTGCCCGTAAAAGTGTATCGAACCTTCCTCGTAATTAGCTGCAGGCAAAGCAAATACCTTACCATCCTGTCCGTCTAGCTTTAGATCTACCAATTCCCAATTGCCCACCTGTTCTTTTGACTTATCCACTTGGAAATGGTCCATCAACGGAGCAGAAATATTTCTCCGAATTATGTTTTGGATACCTAAAGTCAATCCAATTCTTTTTTCTATGCTGGACAAATTTGAGCAATCCCAAATTTCCATCGCCTTTACGTCAAAGCCTTTTGATTTATTTTGTCCCAATTCAATAAGTTGGGTCAATAAATTAATCTTAGTTTGAAGTATAGATTTTGCCCAATTCTCAGAAGAATCCAAGTCTGAAGAACGGCAAATTTTCTTTAGTTTGGTTTCATCCAGTTTCTCCCCGAATCTAGCTAGCAAGTGGTCTAATAACCTATTCTTTCTATCTAAGTATTCTTCAATTCTTTCGACAGACTCATGCAATGCATTGGTTACTTCCTCTTGTGAGGAAAGGAGCTTATCAAGGTTAGGGATGGCAGTTGGCAACTGATGAAAATACGTAGAGGAAGTATCTCTTATCGAAAACAATTGTCTTAATCCTGATAACTGAGTTAAATAGGATGCCATAATCTGTTCGAAAAAATACAAATAGCCAGATAGCTGTAAAGCAGAAGCTTGGATTTCTTTAGGAGCATTTTTGGAAACACCAGTAACACCTACCCCGAAAAATGCAGGGAGTTCGTTGTGAATCGGAAAATGTGTTCGAAGCTGTTCTAAAGAAAAACGGCTAGATGGCAATTTTTCTTCATATTGAAGCTCCTGGTAATAAAAATTATTACTTGAGGAGATCTCTGTAGAAAGCAACTGTTTGGTAATAATTGGGTCAACCTCGTAGGTTACATTATTCTTTAAAAGCTTCAGATTACTTTCAAAAGTATCTGTGAGTTCGTCCAAATAATCGATTCTAGGAAATTCTGTTTTTTGTAATTGAACAAAGTTATCAAATACAGGAAGCCCATTTCTGAAAAGTTGAAGGTTCCGAATTTCTTTTACCCCTTCAACTGAGAGAATAAGTTCTTTTATTCGGGAAATATAAATAGCATCAATTTTAGAGGTCAAATCTTCATCAAAAACAAATCCATACTTCGGAAGTGGTCCTGTAAAAATGTTTTCTGGAGAAATACCTTGCTCATTCCAAAGCCTCATCGGATCATGAAACTTCACTTGGGGATTGATGTAGCTATCTAAAACCGCATACAATTTAGCCATAACCAATTCACCCAAAGCATCTGATTCAATAACAATTGCACCTTCAACACTTAGGTAAACCTTTTTGAGGATATACACCTCTTCCAAATCATGGCCTACAAGCCTGTATTTATAAAAGAGATCTGACACCTCCTTTTTGAGGTAATGCACTTCAATATCACTCAACTCTTCAGAACACTCAATAAATATTTCAAAAAGCCCTCTCAATCCCATTTTATTTCCCTTGATAGGGACAACCCAGGCATTCGCTACAAGCTTTATTCGATCAATGATCAACTTACGGTAATCATTCACTGTAAACGGGCTACTGCTGAACGCAGCAGCTGGGCCAAAAAGTAAGTTCTCCTTAATTGAATCAAATGAATCCGATCCGAAGAGAAAAAGATCTTCTATGGGAAAGTTTGTTCGATACCCTAAATCCGTTAAAGCATAACTAAGGTATTCTAAAAAGGTAACCCCAGGATCGTGGTAATTGTAATCCGTCCAGATTTTCCCTGAATATTTTTGAACATACGATAAGCCCTCTTCAAATAGAAGATCGTACCTAAGAATAGGTTTTTCGAAATGCTCGCTTGGGATAGAATTAGACACAGTGGGGAAATTTACAAAATTTCAATTAAAGTGGAAGCAAACTACCAATTGAAAACTTAATTGGGTAAGGCTCTCCTGAAGTAGGATTCAATCCATAATGCCTAGCAGTTTTTACTTCCAAGGAGTAGTTGTACAAACTGCCAGACCATCGGAATTTTAATCGATTGAAGTAACTACCATAATAGGAGTTAGTCTGATTTATCCTGCCCTTAGATGAAGAACCACCATAGGTATTCAAGGCAATTAGGTGGGCTAGTGCATAACGCCCACTACCCTTCTCTCCATCAATCTTAACTATCAATTCTAAAGCACAGGGCTCATTAAGCTGATCAATCATCGTGTGCCATTTTCCATCACCCGGTACTTCTCCAACCAGCATGGAACCCACTCGACCTTTGGAGGTAATCACACCATTTACGTCAAGTTTTGATTTTGGATTTTCCTCATCAATGCCTACGTTTCCTCCATTTTTAAGTACTAACAAAGGCTTTTTTTCTTCCTCTTGAAAAGCCAATCCACCATTTTGCTCCTTATCCAGGTTGATACTCCACTCTGGATTAATTTGCTTGAAGTTTTTATAGAAAGAAATCAACCGCTTTGATCTACCGATTGGTGTGATTCTAAAACCATTCTCTCCTTCTCTCGAAATTCCATCGTCCACAATATTTACAGTAGACTCAATCAAATCTGCAAAGTGCCTTTCAGAAGGCGCACTACCTTTTTTAAAGTAGTTGATTAGGGATTGTCTATTTAATAATGCCATACCTAAAATTTAAAATTAAAGTGATAAAACGTCTCATCCTCTTCTATTTTTACTTCTTCTTTAATTTCTTTTACGGGTTCCGTATAATCAGAAGTAATGATGAGATTCTCTCCAATGACCATGTCCTCCAAATCAAATGCTTCGGCTGGAAGATAGTTCTCTTCTTCTACAAGCTTCAATTTTTTTAATGGATAAGGGATAAGAATAGACCAAGGTTTTCCTACTGAAACAGTTTCCATTCCATCATCCAACAGCGCCCCATCGACAAATTGATAATCTCCTTGTTCATTTTCATACATCTGAGCCAAGGAGAAACCTGTAAAAAATTTAATATAAGGCCTACTTGTAATCAAATTCAATATCTCAGCTCTTTTCGTCTCTCGTTTATTGAATGCAGTAGAAATATCATCAAAGAACCACGGACATGTTTCTACCAGTAATTCATGGTATAGTTGCTTGAAAATAAGTCCTGTATCTGAAGAATTAAATTTAATTTTCCCTTTAATCATCAAATATTCATACTGAGGATTAATAACTCTAAAATCCACAAAAGAATTCAGTACCTCCTTGAGGTAAATTTCCATCTCCTTGAGTTGTCCTGGGTTTAGTTTAGGCAGGTAGAAGTTATCCCTATCTTCAATTTTAGGCATTCCGACAACAACGACTGAACCTGCATCTACAAAATTCTCCTGACCAAAGTTTCCAAAAACCTTTACAAACCCAAGCCAATTGAATTTTTGAAGTAGCATTTTTTCTATATCCCAACAAGTAGCTGCTCTAAACTTATGTTTTAGACTTTCACTAACCCTCTTATAAAAATGATTTTTGTCTTCTCTTTCCCTTCCTCCAGATGATGGAATAGGCTGGGTGACACCAAGTATCCCAGGTATGGCTTGCTGAAAAGATTCTATCTTAAACGCAGGTAGTACTGCGTCATGATGCACGCCCTCTTGCAATACGGCTTTTGCCGAAAATGCATTTAAATAAATCCCTGAAATACTACTTGCCATGGGTTGCTGATCTTTGGTACGGCAACAAATCCAATACAAACCGTTCGGCATCACCAAGTTATTCAGGCTGATATCTTTTGGACTTTTGAAAGAAATAATCCCTGAACGAGTTAAGCCAAAGCTACTATCAAATAAAATATCCTCTTTCTTAAATGCTTTCCAATTGTCATTTGCCAAATAGAACCAATCTAGCTTTGGTGGATCACCTTGAAAATCACCCTTGTTTTTAACTACTTGAAAAAGCATACTAAATTCTTCCGCAAATTCCTTCGTTTCCAATCCTAGGTACAAGGCACCTTGAAGTTCGAGGAATGGAAGAAAAGAGCTTTCATTTACTATCCCATCTTTTAGCAAAAATTTCTTGCCAAAAGGATGAATTTGAATGAAGTTTTCTTGTTTTTTGGTTTGATTAGAAAAAGATCTGGTTCCCAAAAAGTTTATCTCAGAAGAAGAGGAATAGTCAATGAAAACATCTTTCACCATGGGTGAAAAAGGCTGGTTTGGCACTTCCATTGAAAATACCGATTTAGGATTTTCTAATTGTGCCTTTGTAGCCTTAGTGACTTCGTTAGCATAAACTGTAGGGTAGACATCGAATCCAAATCCAATGGCTGGAGAAACTAGCTCAATTTTTAAAAATCCAGTTTCCTGATTAAAAAAGAGCTCCCTAGTTTCTACCGTATTCAAATTGTAATCCGGTAGTATTTCTAAAGCATCTAAGTCTATAGTATCGATGTACCGATCTGTGGCAATTTTTCCATCCTTTTCGTCAAACAAAGAAATAATTACCGATTGATTCTCATCCTTCGGCATAAACCTATAGTCAGAAAGTGCTTGAACTTTGAATTTAAAACTATCATTTTCTATCCCAAATGGGTAGCCTGAAAAGTAGGATTTCATATCCTCACCTAAGGGTAGACCATGATAGGTCCAACCTACATTTAGACTCTCTAAATCTTTTGAAAAGATCTCTTCGTTGCTAATTAAAACATAGCTTCCAACTTTTGGAGTTGCACCAAATAATTCAAATGGGATGTTGGAATCAACAGAACCAAAATTATTCTGTAAGCTTAGGTTTTTAAGTTGCTTCACATCAACTCTGATCTTCACCTGCTCCAATTCTAAAAACTGCAAGAAAGAATAGGGGTGAAAAACATGTTGATTTTTTAGGAGAACCTTCAAAACAGGCTGTACCAAGTTTAATCCTTCCCCATGCACCTCCTCTTTATATGGAGTAATGGCAGGATGTCCTGGACCAAAATCAATTATAAGTTTAAAACTATTTTCATTCCAACTCATTGGAGGAACCACCTCGTAAGAGGGTACCTCACACCAGCCTTTTTCAGTAGTGTGTTGTAAACTTAAAGAGCCCGTAAAAATCTGGTGAAATACTTCTTCAGGCAGTTGATTTTTTGTCCTAGAAATAGACAAGAGCATTGCCAAAAAGTATTGATAACTTTCAGTCAAGAATATAAAGTCTAGCTCTAAATGTCTGTAACCTCCACCAAGTCGTAAGGTAGGAGACGAAATAGAAAATCCTATATCAACCTCCTCCATGGTTTTGGCTTCCTTATCCAAAAAACGTTGTTCCTCTCCTAATGCTTGAAAGGCTTTAAATCCATTATCCAAGGAAATATTCTTGTAATATATCCCGTTTACTGTTTGAAACGGAGTGCCTGGATCGATGAGCTTATTTCGTGAAACAAACATCGTATACAGACTTTTCAATTTTAAAGAGGAAAGTGAAACACTATTTTGAACTTCGTAAATAATATCTTGACCAAACTCATTTTGCCCCGCAATTAGACGAGCATTAGTTGGAATATTCACTTGATCCACTTCAGGATCTATATCCGCATAACAATTTACAATGTCCGCTTCCTGATTTTCTCTGGATTGACCTAGAATACGTTCAAAATAATACGTGAGAAGTCGATCTGGAACGGTATTTATTTCTTCCTGAAGCTCTCTAAACAAATGAAAAAAAGCAATCATCAAGCCAATTTGCGGCTCATGATCTTGCTTATTGGAAAGATTTTCACGAAAAAGCTGCTTCGAACGCTCTGTAAGGTTAACGATCGTCTTGAAGATCGGTCTATGAAGTAAAAGCAATTGCTTTAAAAGGTAATTGGCATCCAAAAGTTCAGCACCCCATCCAATACTTGGTGCTTTTGATTCAGGAGCATTCCAAAGCGGATTAAATGATAGATCATCAATAACTAGTTCTATCGGACTTCCTAATTCTTTTAATTCAGATGAAAGAAACAGCAGTTGGTCATAAACTGCTTTACAACGGTAGCTAATTGCACCAACAAGCTCATTCTCGAGGCCAGTACTTTCTCTTTTTTTATTATACTTGGAGGACAGGCCATACCAGTGGTCTACCGTACGAAGCATAATTTTTATTTGATCAAAAAGTTTTTGGATCAGCAGGGTTTTCTCCTCAAGAACATCAGTTCGCTCAAATTGAAGGAGAATTGCAGTTTTTTCTTTTTCCGCAGCTTTTAAATCAAAATTCTCAATTTCAGCTAGCAAGAAAAGTTCATTGGAAATAAAAAAATCAAACCAATCTCCATTTAACTCGAGTCGCTCGTCGTAAAAGTTTACATGCTTTGATAAACGATTGATAAATTTGAGGAAATCACTCAAAGTACGTTCCTCCGGTAAAAAATATCGGGGATCTAGCGGGTCTTTTTGACGCGCCCTTGAAGGATCAGTATTGAAATCACTTAGATTTTCCAAAATGCTTATTCAGGTATATTTGTGCCTTCCAATATATAAAATGGATAAACGATATTATCTCTCACGTTAGTCGATTGTATCTCGTAATCAATCGTAAAATGTGCTACGCCATCGTTAATGTTTTTGGAATCGACGTCCACTCCATGGACGATAATCCTAGGTTCATAAACACGCAAATCATTTTTCAAACTCTCACAAAGAAAATTCAAATTTCCGTATGTGGCTCTCTCAAACATGTACTCGTGCATTAATGATCCATAAGCAAGACGAAGAAGCCGCTCCCCACGCTTAGTGGCAAGGTAGATTTCCAAACTTTGTCGAATATCTACTTCGTCACTAACCATATTTACTTTGCCTAGAGACTTATTAAAAGTCACAGGAAATGACCAACCCCTACCTAAGAAACTCTTTTCTTCTGCCATATAACCTTTTCTTTTATTCAGATTATCTGAGGTAAATCAATTAACATTTACCATTGAACCTTTAATATTTATAGCTGAAGATGATTTGATATCTGCACCAGCACTCCCATTGACTTCAACTTTTGCACTTCCTTTTAAGGTTGCATTTTTTCCGCTTACAGTAACATCGCCCGAAGATGAAGTTACTTTAACCCCTTTGGTTCCATTCAATTCTAAATTACCAGCAGCTGTGATTTTTATATCCTTATCGGAATCCATACTTATCCCATCAGCGGAAGTTACAATTGTGTTTCCATTTTGATCTTCAATTTTCACTCCCTTGTCTTTATCCGAGATAAAAATCATGTTTTTTCCAGGAGTAATTACTTTAAAGGTCTTGTCTTTATCTTCAAATTCCAAGCGTGTCCCTCCTTTAGTAACAATAGATTTAATGAAGTTGTCAGCTGTGAATTTTTCTTCTGTAGTGTTATTTTTACTATACAAAGAACCTAAAACTACCGGGAATCTTGGATCATCATTGATAAATCCTACAATCACTTCTGAATTGAGCTCTGGAACAAAAAAACTACCTGAATTTTTACCCGCATGAAAATGTCCTAACATTGCCCAAATCCCGCTTCCAGTACTTTTTAAAGAGGGAATCATTACTTGAATTCTATTCTTTTTATCAGGGTCCGCATCCAATTTTTTAACGATTCCAACATGTAGACCTGCAATCGGTGGAAGTAAATTCAATTCTTCGTGCGGATTAGTTGAAAAAAACTCAGGCTTTAATCCAAAAGAAACTTTGGTTACATATTGCCCATTTTCAACCAGATGTTCCACACCTGTGATATACACCAATCCATTAAATAACTTTCCGAAACCAGCTAATTTTATATAGCCTCCTAGAGTCACATCAGTGCTGCCCCGAAAACTTACTTCCCCTGTCATTCTTCGCAACCTACTAGATGCCAATAATGCATCTGCATGCCCTTTAAGCTCTTGAGTTAATACAGGCACTGGAACGTTTAAACTAACTGTTGTTGCGGCTGCTACTTTTCCCAATTCTGAACCCGTAATACTTCCAGGAATATCAAACTTTGAGTCTGCACCTGTTTGTTTAACTTCCGTTTCATTGTAGATATCGTAATTAATGGCTTCGACTCCCTGCAACTGGGTACCTGCATTAAGATCACCTTTAAAAGACTTAATATCTTTTCCGTAGGTGACTGTTAACACTTCTGTCCCCGAAGACTTAGGCGCTTCTACAGTCACCGCACCCATTGCATTTAATACAACCATGCCATTGGCTTTGGCTCGGTTGAGCATAAATTCCCAATCACTGCAATTGTGTCTTGAAATTAAATCGTGTGTAAGAGTTGTTGCTGTAACAGTTTTTGTCAATCCTGCAGTAGAAAGTAAGGTCGTGATGATTTCACTATCCTTTTTCGTCTCATAAATCTCAGATTTTTTACCTACAGTCATTTTTATTGACTTGTCTGATGCTTCTAGTAAAAGAACATTTCGGGAAGAATAACTTAGGTAATTCGTTCCAATGTCAAGGCTATGCTTGGTAATAATTCCAGAAAATACTTTTACATTTTTTTGCGCATAACCAATAGATATTTCAACCTCTTTACCCGGTGCGAAAATAGCTTCTTCACTTTCTGGAAACAGATTTTCATAGGATTTTCCTCCTAAAATTGAAATATATGCTCTGGCGATTTTATTTACCTCCAACTTAACGTGCAATTTCAAAACTACCATTCCTGTGGGCAGGGCACTTCCACCTACCTTTACCTCAAAGGAAATGACGGTTTGTAATGAATCATCAGGGGATTTTGCCGCAGCCATGGATTATTTCTCTAGAGGTGGAAATTCGATTTGACTACCTATTTTCAAACCCCTAAATGAGGGAAGATTATTGTAGATGGCTACTTGCAAATAATACTTCGGATCCTCATAAAAAGATTCACAGAGACCAATCAAAGTATCCCCATCCTTTACTGTGACTATTCGAGTAATATCTGGGCTTTGAAATTCTCTACTAATTACCGTTTCGTCTACCTCCTCTACCAACGAAAAACCTATGTCTGCTCGGATAGGCTCACCATCTACATCAAAATAGGTATAGCTAATCTTTAAGCCAAAGACTTTCCCGACGAGAATAAATTTACCCCATTGCAATTGAACAAATGGTGGGCGGTGAGTCGCTTTGGTTGGCTTTACTGCCACTTTCAAAAATTGATCTACAGAGTCTTTTATTGATCCACCAGAACTCGTAATTTTTTCAGGCTTATTAGGTACTGCTCCTGAATTATCTATGGTAAAATTAACTGAGACTGTTTGCTTGTTGTATGCTGGATTTTTATCACTGACTGGCATTCCAGCTGCAGACGCTGGCTCATCATTTTGTTCCGGGAGCTGATCGTAACTTATAGACAAGTTTTCGGGATTGATTTGCAAAGTGTAGGTGCCCCCGCTTAATGCTGACTTAGGCTGCCCACTTTCAAAATTTTCATAAGCTGTGAGCTTAAGATTTCCGTTTGAACTAAACATTACAATTCATTCATTTTTTTAATTCGCTCCATAACCTCATGAACACACTCATCAATCAGTTGTTTTTTGGCAGAATAGGTCAAGTTCCCCCCTTCTTCCTTCGCCATTCGAGGAGTAGCAGATTCACTGGAAGGTTGATTGGCATCTTCCATAATCCCTTTAACCATCAACTGTTTAATTTCTACAGGCATATACTTCTAATACATTAAATATGAGCTATTTGTAGAGAATCAACTTGTTCCAACAACATCCATATTTGAAAATACAATTTCTATAGATTCAATCACAATATCCGATTTTTTTGCATCTAATTCATCAATTTCCCATTTAACTGGAATTGCATTGTATAACATCCAAGTCATAACTGGTGGATAATTAGGATTTTTGTCCTGAAGCATCACAACAATGGTTTTCGGTTCGATAAAATTTGAGCCTGAGGCTGTTCCCAAACACCATTGCATCAAAGGGGATGCAAAGGAAGCTAATCCTCTTTTTAGGGTCAAAGCACCACGATTTACTCCACCTGGCAGATGGTATACTTCGTTGTTGTATCCTCCACTTCTTACTGGAGTATAATTCAACTGTACCCCTAATCCAGAAATTTGGGTGAAAGCAGCGTCGAAAACTAAACTCGCTAAAGCAACTGCCCCTAGCATTGAACTTGGGGTAGTTGATGGAGCAAGAGCAACCATGAAATTATAGGATACCGGGGGATCTTTTGGACGCAACATTTTTACCATGGCTTAAAACATTCTCTATTACTTGAATCCTTGAACTAAATTAGTACTAAAGTTTCTCATGAAAATATTACTCATTTTTATAGCAGGCTACATTCTAAACTTCAAAAGTTAAAATCAGAGGTTAGATTGATTTACTCTCCACTTCTAAATGAGTTTAAAGTTTTACGAAATTTTCAGAAATATAACTGTTTACAAATGGATCAAATTTGATACTCTGTGGACTTGGATTTGGGAGTGTTTTTTTATAAACACCCAATTGATTGGTACGTAATAGTCTAAAGAACCCTTTCCAAGTTGATTTCATAGGCAGCTCCTGCTTTGCCACAAATTTATATGCAGTTAAGCCAGAATCTGTGGTAATAAGCTGTGGTGGTTCAAATTCAACTCTATTCTTAAATTCACCTTCATTTTCAATCGTCATCCCCGCAAAAAGTCCAATTGTTTCTTCAGGACAATAACATATATAAACTGGCTTAATCATCCGATTTGTTAGAAAAACCTGCTTACGTCTTGGAATAAAACGGTCTGTTAATCGATTGACAATAGGTAAAATAGGAAAGTTAGGATCGTGTTTAACTTTAATTATCCCAGACAATCCTGGTTTATCCAATTCTGGATCTGCTACTCCCTCCAATGCACTCAATTGAACAGAAGATTCTAAATTATCATCGATTAAATATCGAATTTCAGGATTTGTTAAAAGAACCGTAAAAGAGAAAAAATGCGGATTAGTGAATCTAAACTCAAAATCCAATTCAAAAGGATCTTTGTAAATAAGATTGCTAAAATCTTTGTCAGAATTGACTGCCAGTACAAATCCCCCAGGCCTAGGCTTGAAGATCAGGTTGTAATTTTTGATTAAGAATTTTGTACGGGATGAGGGTTGAAAACTCAAATCGGTACAAATCTCACTATCGTAATACCCATGCAGAAAAACACATGAAAAAACTTCAGTGAATTTGGTAACAAATCGATATGAACTTTGGTAATTATCCATCCTTTACACTAGGAAATATTTAATTGAAAATTGGAACGTATTTCACTAAACCCGTATGATTTGAAAAAACCCAATTACTCAATACTACTATTATTTCTATTATTATCCAAGAAAGGATCATCAACATCCTTTATTATTTGGTTATCATCTATTGGCCTTCTTTCTCTAATTGGAGGTATTGAAGGACCTGATGAATATTGTGTATCTCCAGGGTTATCCATTATTGCATCCTGAGCATCATCCACATTTCCAACTGAGTCTAATGGGACTTTTGGTTTAGGCGCTCTAAAGGAACCTTCATCCTCTCCTGATGGATAGTAAGATATTTGGTCCTCAATAGGATCTTCGGCCATATCATCCTGAATATCTTTAATTAGCCCCACAGTACCCAGTGGATTCATTTCTCGAGGAATTATGGGCGGAGGCTGATTTCCTGAAGTGCCATTATTTCCTTGTGAAGTATCAGAGCCATTGTTGCCAACTGGCCCAGACCCCCTTTTATTATTTGAAATTCCGACAGAAGTAACTTCTTCACGAATCAAATTATTCGTGAAACTCAAAAGTTTGATTTTATAGGAAGCTGAGGGCATGTATTTTAACCCCAAAGAACTCCAAACACTATTCAATTCATCAAACGAGAAGTTTACGAACTCAAAACTCAATCGTTCCACATTTGTGGAAAGAGTCGGTAAATTAAATTTATCAAAGACTTGCGTACCTTGAAAGAACTCCAATACTAATGAAATATAACGTAGGGCTTCAAGGTAATTTGGATCAGGAAAATTAGCCACAAACATCACATGCAAATTGAAATGCTTAGGAGGATTGGTCCCTGCAAAAGTTTGGTAGCCCCCATTTCGTATCACACGCTCCTCATCTAAATTGTGTAAAAAAAGACACAATTTGTTGTCAATTTGAGAATTCAAATTTCCAGATAAGTCAACAGCATTCGTTAAAATAACCACATCCTCCTGCAAATTCAATTCATTCCTAATGTATTCATTCAAGGTGGAAACTACAGAAGATAGGACAACATGAATCATGTGAATTATTTAATTAAGGCTTAATTGATTTCAAAAAAACAAATACCATTCTACCCAAATACAAACTAAAAAAAAGGACACCAACTCCACTTAAAATTGTTGGTAAAAACAATAAATCAGAAATAGACTTACTGGTATCGGCAAACCAAAGGAACATAAAAAAGATAGGCAGGCAAACTACCGAAAGAAGGAGGATAGAGACAACCACCAATAATTCTTGCAATATCGACTTTCCCATAATCAAAAATAGAAATAAATGCGTTAGAATCAAGAACTAAGGATTAAAACTAGGGATAAAATCCTTTGAACACACGATTTAAACTTTTTTAAATTTTTCTTGTAAAGATTCTTCTTTTCAAGGTGAAAGGAAAGTCAAATCAAAAAAATACCCAGTACGCATCTCAATAGGTTTATTGAGATTTGTACCGGGTATAGATAGAAATACCTAGCAATTAAGCTGCTTCTATGCTCAATCCTTCGTGTGTGAACACAATGGTTTCGATAGCCGCCTCACTGCTTTGTGAGTTCATATCAGTTGGAGTGATTTGCTTAGCAAATGCATGGGTCAAAGTCCAAGTCATTTTTGGCGCTCCAGCTTCGTCCAACAATCGAATAACAACAGTTAATCTTTCGTAAGTGTTCAAGCTGATTTTAGAAATCCACTCATAGAACTTGTTGTCAGTTGTGAATACACCTTTCTTCAAAGTGATATCGCCATATTTCTTTAATCCAGGCATTTTGATTACAGAGTGTATTGGACTATTTCCATGTCTGTATTCAATAACGTCTGCATCAATATCTAGTCCTGAAACTTCCTGAAAAGGTAAATCGGTCTGATCTCCGATATCAACGGAGAAGTAGAACTTTGGTAAGGGCCAAAATTGGTCTTGTACTCCACCTGTTCCTGCGGTTGGTGTTGCCATAATTAGTATATTTTAGTAAAGTAGTTGATTATGATTTTTGTTGTTGCTGCTCAAATGTGATGACAATGAATTCAGCTGGTCTTACGATTGCAACTTTAATGGTCATTTTCATCAATCCATCTAGAATATCATTTGGCGTCATTGTAACACCTAAGCCAATCTCCACAGAGAAAGCATCATCAGGGCTTTGACCAGCCAAGATACCAGCTTGCCATTGATTTCTCAAGAAGTTAGTTACCGTTGCCTTTAACGTTGACCAAGTAGTCGTGTTGTTTGGCTCAAATACAAAACCTTCTGCAGCTGCCTTAATACTTTGCTCCAAGAAAGTCATTGTTCTACGTACAGAGATGTATCTCCAGTCTTGGCTATTGCCGTCCAAAGTACGCGCTCCCCAAACTAGTACACCTTTGCCTTGGAAAGAACGGATAGCATTGATTGCCTTACCGTTCAAAGGAAGGTTCAACTCCTCTTGAGTATCGCTTGTGATTTGAACACTTGGGCTTACTACAGAACCTAAAGAAAGGTTAGCTGGAGCTTTTGCAACGTTAATTGAACTATCAACCATTGTGTAAACACCTGCCATAGCAGAACTTGCAGGAAGCAAATTCAAACTTTCGGAGATTGCAGTTAAGATGGAATTTAATTTTCCACTTACCACCTTTAAGGTAGCTTGCAAAGAATTTACTTCTTCTTTAGTGGTAGCTGACTCAATTTTAGCCAATTCTGACTTGATTGCGTTAGCTCTAGCTTGGTTGATACGATCAGCAGCCAAATCTTCATCAACTTCTTGAGACAAAATTTCAATTAGGTCAGCAGTGTTGCTGATGTTTGTGAAATTAACATCACCAGAAGAAACGATTGTGGTCTGAACGAAAGGATAATAAGCAGCACCCCACTGAAGGAAATTTGCGCCTACACCTTCTCTGAACTGATTGATAACGTCATCGTCAGCATAAGTTCTTTCCTTAGCTCCGTCATAAACGTCAAGAATAGCGAAACGGCTCTTTGTAGCATATCCGCAGTGCATTAACATAGCTTGCTGCAAAGCAAAACACTCTGCTTTCTCAAGTAGAATCGCCTCAGGAATTACTAGAAGAGTAGGTTCGCTGTACTTCAATACTTGAGGTAATCCTTTACCAGTAGCTTCGTCATTGAAATCTTTTGCGCTAATGCCAGAATTGTAGTCACCTACTGACAATATGTAGCAATCTGCTCCACCATTTGAATAGAAGAATTTTACGGCAGAATGCAGCAAGAAACGTGTAGAAGCATCAACGGACAACTTGTAGCCATTGACACTAGACGCGTCAGCACTGATTTCGAATTTTACTTTTGGAGAACCTCCAAAGAATTGCTCAAATTCCGCAAATGAGGAAATTCGAGTTGGAACGTTTGATAAAGACTTTGTTCCACGAGCCGCCTTCTGCGTATATCCCAGGAAAATGGGAATAGCCGTCCCTACTGGGACAACAGAGGAGGCAAAGGCGCTATTTTCTTCAATGTAAACGCCTGGTGTTGCTAATACAGTTGCCATAAATTTGTTTTAAAGTTTAAAATGATTTCTAATTTGGGGGAATGCGTGTAAGCTATTTATTCTATCAGTTCAGAAAGAAAAGCAAAAGAAAATAATTTTTAAAATTTTTGACTGTTTTTTTTTTATTTATTTTTCTCCTCAAAAATGTAGAATTAAACTTTAAAGAGGAGTTATATAAACGATTCCATTAAGTTAATCATAAAGAAATTACATTATCAAGTAATTACAACTATCTGGCATGTTATTTTTTGATTAAATCATTCTCCATTTTTTCACCAGCCACCAAAGAAATAAGGCTTGAAGCTCAAATTAAGAGCATAATGGATCATGGCTATGACATGTAAATGATTATCTGTAGCGGGCAACACCCAATCGAGCCACTAGCATACTTGCGAATAATCAACTTAAAAAACCAGAAACCTTAAACTGCAATTGAGGTTGAGGTTGTGGCTAAGTTGCTTTCTAATTAGGCAATTGAAACCCATGGATAGTGTCAAAGATTCTGTAAATACAGTTTAATTACAGGATAAAACGAATTGCTATATTATAATTTTTTATAGAAAAAAAACAATTATGATTTGATTAAGTATCTATAAATTAAAAATTACTTGAATTTCTAGTTATAAATAATCTAGCAGTATCCAAATCTTCTTGCGTATCTATGGCAATAGATAGATGAGTCGTTTCTACCATCTGAATAGGTATTCCTCTTTCGACCAAGCGAAGTTGTTCCAAAAGTTCGATCTGCTCCAGGTGACCCTTGGGCCATTTGGTAAAAGTTTGCAAAATCTCCCGACGGTAGGCATACACACCAATATGCCTCCAATAAGTAAGTTCAACCCCTTCCCTATTGTATGGAATAGCTGACCTTGAAAAATAAATTGCTCGGTGATTTTTATCCACTACCACCTTGACGAAATTGGGGTTTTGAACTTGACCAGCATCCAAAACACACATTAGGCTTGCTACCTTGACTTCTGAGTTGCTAAAAACTGCCACCAAATTCCTTAGGGTCTCCGCATCTTGAAATGGCTCATCTCCTTGCACATTTACAATCAAGTCCGCATCCACTTGATCCAATGCCTCTGCAATTCGATCGGATCCGCTTTCATGCTCTTTTTTGCTCAGAATTACATTTCCTCCAATCGCCAAAATTTGACCTTGAATTTGGGTATGGTCAGTAACTACCCACACTTCATCAAATACTCCCGTTGCTACCGTGCTTTGATAGGTACGCTGGATTACAGAAAGTTCACAAAGATCTTGAACCAGTTTGGCAGGCAGACGAGTGGAAGCATAGCGGGCAGGAATAAGTGCAGCGATTTTCACAGGTTTTACAAATAGTGATTTAATAAAACAAGATTAAAAGATTCAAATCATCCCCCTACCCTAGTCTACTATCAAATAATGTACTTAATAGTAGCGCACCTCACATTTTGGAAAAGTTTCTTTAAAGGAATCAACATTTCGAGGGGTCAAACGCGTATTGAAACAGGTCAGTTTTTTGAGTCCTACTAGATCCTCCAAGGCTTTCAATGATCTTAAATCTGTACTAGCTACATCCAACTCCTCCAACTTCTTCAAGGTCTCAATTCCCTTAAGCGATTTGATATTTGTTCCTGAAAGATTCAACTTCTTTAAGTTGGTCAGCTTAGTTAAAGCGATAAGTTCTTCAATGCCTGTATTGGATAAGTCGAGCTCTACCAAATCCAACAAGCTTGCAATAGGTAAATAATCGATCGCTGGTAACTGGGAAAGCTTTAAGGAAGTGAGCTTTGTCAACTGTCGTAATGGATTCAAGACCATGACAGGAGCGTCAAAAACAGTCAACTTTCTCAAGTTTGAAAAGATTATTAAAGGTTCTAAACTCGTAAATGAAACTCTTTCTAACACTAAAGAAGACTCAGAAGTGAGGTGATGCAGTTCCTCTGTGGTTGGAGAAGCTGAAAGTTTATACTTTTCAATAAACACTTGCTTCCAATCTTCATCGAGCGCTTCCCACCAGCTTGCCAAAATATCAGATCTATAAATAACCAAAACATCTGGTCTACTTAAAAGAAATTCCGGGAATTCGATTTCCTTCACTTGCGAAGAATTTACATTCAGATAGCGAAGTTCGGGAAGACTGGAGATTGCCGCTATTGACAAAATAGGGCTACCCTCAAGGTCAATTCGTTCGAGCAGCATATTTTCTTTTAATCCAGAACCATCCTGAATACTGGTATTTTTTGCAGTAAACTGACGTAGCGTCTTTACCTCCTGTAGCGGTAGTAAATTGTCTATCTTTGGATTGTTAGAAACACTTATTGACGTAAGCGCAACGAACCTAACAAGGGGCATCAAGGTTTCAATTCCTGAATCATCCAAGTTGAGTTCGGACAAATTCAAAGTCTGCGTTAAGATTTCAATTCTGGGCTTTTCAATTTGAAGTTCAGGATTGATTTTAATTAGCACATTTTTCCAAGCCAAGGACAAACCCTCCCACCAAGATTGCAAGTCTTTAACATGGTGAATTAATAGGATATCTGGATGGTTTCGAACAAATAAGGTTGCATCTTCTTGACTCACCTTTGTTTCATCTGCCGCTATTTTCGCTAAGCTTTTTAGAGAAGCAACAGGAGATAAGTCAGAGATATTGCAAGCACTGATATCCAAATGCACAAGTTTGCTCATACTTGACAATGGAGAAAGATCTTCAAAATTGGTATGTGAAAGGTCCAAAGTGACCAAGGAACTGAGTTTTGAAAGAAGTGAATAATTTAAAATGTAGTTCTTGCTCAATGACAATACTTCCAAAACCGCTAAATCCTTGATATTCTCTATGGAGTTGAATCCACTTTCTGTTAAGTCAAGGAACTTCAAATTCTTAAACTGATTTAGAACAGCAAAACTTTGAATAGCGGTATTGGATGCTTTAAATACCCGTAAATTAGTCAAATTAACAAGCTCACTTATATCTTCAACTTGGGTATTGGAAATGTCTAAATCCCTAAGCTTGTCTGAATATTTAATGAATTTTATCGCTGCTGTCGGGGTACTGGATAGATTCAAGGTTTCTAAAAAAGTAATGTTTGAGATCGGGGAAAGATCTTCAATTGCGGTATGGCTAATATCCAAAAACTTAAGATCCCTTAATTCAGAGAGAGGTTTAAGGTGCTTAATCTGCGATTTCCCAGACAAATTAAGGGAATCTACTGATACAAATTTATAGAGCTTGCCAAGATCTACTGAGTCACTTTTGGAAAGCTGAAAACGAGATTTAAAGTAGAGTTTCCATTCTGGATCAAGTGAAGTCCACCAAGCTTTCAACTCGTCATCACGACTGATTTTGGTAGTATAAATGCTTGCAATCTTAAGCTCTTGTGATTTTTCATCCAGGTTTACTTCAATAAACCTGGGTTTGATATTTGAGATTTTCTCTCCTTTCAAACCAGTAGCGGTAAGGGTACGGTCTAAAGAGGCTAAAAAAAACACTTGGCCATTTTCCTTCTGGCCTGGCTTGATCTCACGAATTTTGAACTTAAACTCAATGTTTTTGTAAAAAAATTCAAGGTCTCTAAAGTAAGCCGTAACATCTTTATTGGTAACTACTTTTCGATCGAAGACTAAATCATCTTCTACTTGAACCTTTCCGTTTTGGAAAATCTTCAGGTAGCTCTCACGGATGATCACATCCTTATCACGAGCAGAAGTTTGAGAATTACCAACTGTATTGAGCAGGAATTCTAAGAAACGAATCTGATCTTCCACTTTGGTGGATAGTTCAGTTAATTGTTCCGTAGAATATCCCTTTATGGTCTGTCCTTGAGCAACAAAAGACAACCAAAAAAGAAAAAAAAGAAAAGTATACCTACTAATCCTGATCATAGATATACTTCAATAAAGTCTCCTTATCTCCTGGGCCTAATCGCATTAAATTGGAAACTAACCACCCCGTATTGAATCCTGGTCGATTGAATTGATTTACTTCAAAATACCATCCACCAATCTGGAAAAAATGGAATTTCACTCCATTAACCGTTTCAAATCGCAAATTATCCTGTTTCATCTCAAAAAGGAAAATTGCTAAATAATCTGGCTTGTATGAAGTTGGGGTAAATGATTCTGGATTTTCTGAGTCTTGAAAAGCCCTCCTCATATTCATGAATCCGAGCTCATGACTTAGAGGGTGGAGAAAATCTTTCGCTGAGCCAACGGGCTTATTAAATAAGTTTTTGAAGGGATCAAAGATCACTTGATCAATGACCCATTCGTAACCCAAGCCCTCAGGCTGGATTTTCATAATAAAGGTCAGCTTCTCTTTTTTACCCTTGTACCAAAATACTGCATCCACTTCAGCAATCCAGCCTGGTTTATGGAAAACCAAATATTGAGGATAGTTTGGAGAAAGAATATTGATGATAAATTCAGATTTCAACTCGGGACTGATGCCAGAAGATTGGTTGTCAAAAAGTATGGAGACAAATCCCTTTCTTAACTTTTCATTTTGATAAAGGGAATCACCAGGATAAAAACGCTTGGTTCCATCTATGGATTCCTCTCCGTTGAACCTTCTGAAAAATTGGTTCATTTGTTTGGTAGAGGCTGCAAATCTACCATCATCTTTTATTGTCCCGGGGCTGCCTAAGCCTTGCCCCGAGACAATAGAGATGTAGGAAATAAAAATTACAAAAATCAGTACGCTTTTTCTCATGCGGAAGTTTCAGTCACTCGAATATCGCCAAGCATTACGTCCCAAAATTCAATGGTACGGCCAGCAATTTGAGTTTGCTTCTTCTCTACATAAATGGTAATATCCTTTTTGGTCGTATCCTTGTAGTTCATGCCAGTTTCAATGGAGGTACCCTCAAAGCGCTGGTAAACAGTAATCACACCTACATATCGACCATCTGGCTGTCTCTCCAAATCAGAGACATACTGGATGTCGTACCAAGTGATATTTACCTTGTCGTAATTCAAGGCCATCAATCGCTCAAAGTATCTTCTTACTTTGTAGTAGGCGATCTCTTGCGTGTTTATGGAAGAAACTCCCATTTCTGCACCTGCTGCAAAAAGCTCTTCAGCTCTATCCATTACGCGGTTTGCCTCAGAAAATTGAGTTTCTTTATTTCCAATGATGGAAATGTATTTGGAAAGGTCTTTTACCTTTTCCAAAGCAAGTGAGTCAATTGCTTGCTTTCTTCTTGGGCTAATATTGTCCTGAGCAAATGCTACCGTCATTGTAGCAAGAAATAGCCCTAGGATCAGAATTCCTGTATTTTTCATATGAACTATAGTTTCGGGGATAGATTATTTTCTTTTAAGTTCCAATTCAGTCACTTTACCCCCTGCCAATCGAATATCAGAGATGTAATTCAAGTTTTTCTTGGTGTCTTTCAAGTATTCCAAATACTTCTTGATGGTCGTTGGCTCATCGTAATCTTTAACTCCACCTTCCTCATGAATGACAATCAAAATTGGGGTCTCCGGGTTGGAAAACATGGCCAATACTTCCTGGATAGACTGGTTCGCCGTAGTCACATTGCTAGCTGATGCGATGGAAGCAAATTGACTTTCAAGCTTTTCAACTGCAACTTCATCTGCAGAACGAACCACTGGAGCAGGAGCAGGAGCAGGTTTAACGACCTCTGCTACAACTTCTTGAGCTGGAGCTGGCTCAACAGCCTTCTTTTTGCTTTTACAGGCACCCATAGCCAAAAGGACTAGTACTGCCATCAACATGGTTTTCCTCAAGGAAATAGCGAACATTGGATGTTTCATCGTAATTATTGGTTATTGATTTCGGTTAGGTAATCCATTTCGGATTCTTAGATACTGCAAATTAAATAAAACATTGCAAAGATTTGAGCTACTTACTTCAGTGGTCAACTTTTTTTTCATTGGTCTACTCTTTAATGAACGAAGCGGCTTCAATCAAAAACAATCTCATGCCCACTAGTTAAATACTAACTACTTTAAATACAAGCAATTAATAGGCAAATTCTACTTACAAGCGAGCATCTACTAAAGATCGATCCAACACTCCTTTGACATCATAGATGACCTGATTCTCATTTTTTCGTAACGGCATGGTAGCAAAAGCATCGTGCGATACAGCTAGAACGATTGCCGAATACTTTGAAATATCAGGAAGGACAGTACCGACTTGAATTTTAATTCCATATTCCTCCTCCACTTCTTGAGCATTGGCCCAAGGATCGTATACGTCTACTCCCATGTCGAAGGTTCGCAATTCATGGTAAATATCAATTACGCGCGTATTCCTTACATCAGGACAGTTTTCTTTGAAGGTAAACCCTAAAATCAACACTTTAGCATCCAAGACTTTGATATCCTTACGCATCATCAACTTGATGATTTCGGTAGCGACAAACTTCCCCATGCTATCATTAACCCTCCTTCCTGCAAGAATTATTTCGGGATGATAGCCTACCTCTTGCGCTTTTTGAGCCAAATAAAATGGATCTACTCCGATGCAATGTCCGCCGACTAATCCCGGTTTAAATTTTAGAAAATTCCACTTCGTGCCGGCAGCTTCCAAAACCTCTTGGGTATCAATACCCAACAAATTGAAAATCTTTGCCAGCTCATTTACAAAGGCAATATTGATGTCACGCTGTGAGTTTTCAATTACTTTGGAGGCTTCCGCAACCTTGATCGAAGAAGCTTTGTAAGTTCCTGCAGTAATGATGCTGCGATACAAAGTATCTACAAAGTCTGCAATTTCTGGAGTACTGCCAGAAGTAACTTTTACAATCTGTGCTACGGTATGAACCTTATCTCCTGGATTAATTCGCTCTGGAGAATACCCTGCATAAAAATCAATATTAAACTTTAATCCAGAAACCTTTTCCAATACTGGCACACAATCATCCTCAGTTACTCCTGGATATACAGTAGATTCATAGATGACCACATCCCCTTTCTTTAAATAATTTCCAATGTTTTCTGAAGCTCTCAACATTGGGACAAGAATTGGGCGATTATGCTTATCAGTTGGCGTAGGAACCGTAACAATGAATACCGTACAATCGCTCAAGTCCTTGGAATCAAAACTTGGAAATAAGCCTTTTTGACCTACTTGAGGATTGGACAAGAGCAACACAGATGAAAGGGATGCATCCTCAACCTCTAGGGTCGCATCGCGGCCTGAGACCAGTTCTCCTACTCGCTTTTGATTGATATCAAATCCTACGACAGGGTACTTCTTTGAAAATTCTACCGCCAAGGGAAGGCCAACATAGCCTAAGCCTATTACAGCAATCTTTACTTCATTAATTGGCTTCACAAGCTATTTCTATTAGTCAAATTGATACTTGGCACGTCTAGTTTTTGATATCAAAAGAGATTTATTTTCAGAGTTCAATCCCGAAAAGATAATTTACGCTAACAAACTAAATGGCAGGTTTTCCTATTCCCTGAAATCTAAATCCTATCTTTTCCATTCGAGCAGCATCCAAGATATTTCTCCCATCAAATACCGTGGCTGGCTGCTTCATCTCCGCATGTATCTGCTCCCAGTCAAGAACGACAAACTCATCCCACTCGGTTAAAACGGCAACAGCTGCAGCATCTTTGCATGCTTCATAAGCCGAACCAACAACCTGAACCAGGCTTCTATTTTCTTCACTTGAACGAGTTTCTAGGAAGTCCAAGTCCGCATAAATCTTTTCTTTGGATACCTTGGGATCGTAAACCACCACGGAAGCACACTCATCCAAAAGATGATCCGCTACATAGATGGCTGCAGATTCTCGGGTGTCGTTGGTATCCTTTTTGAAGGCCCAACCTAAAAATGCAATTTTCTTTCCATTAACCGTATTGTACAGGCTTTTGATGATTTGCTTCGCAAATCTTGCCTTTTGATGGTCGTTAATCTTAATTACCTGCTCCCAGTAATTTGCCACGGCATGCAACTGATAACTCCTACAGATGTAAACTAAATTGAGGATGTCTTTCTTGAAACAAGATCCACCAAAACCTACAGAAGCCTTTAAGAACTTTGGGCCAATTCGAGAATCCATCCCAATGGCTTTGGCTACATCATCCACATCTGCTCCTGTAGCCTCACAGAGTTCTGAAATGGAGTTGATTGAAGATACACGCTGCGCTAAAAACGCATTTGCAGTAAGCTTGCTTAGTTCAGAAGACCAAAGGTTTGTCGTCAAAATCCTTTCCTCAGGAACCCAAGCAGCATAGATCGATGCCAAAGCCTGAATTGCTTCTTTCCCTTCTGCACTTTGATCACCCCCAATCAATACCCGGTCCGGATTTAATAGGTCTTGTACCGCTGTCCCCTCAGCTAAAAATTCAGGATTGGAAAGTACTTGGAAAGAAACTCCAGACTGAGAATTAAGCAAAATATCTTTAATTGCCTGAGCAGTCCGCACAGGCAAGGTGGATTTTTCAACCACAATTTTGGAGGAGGTAGCAACTGCTGCAATCTGCCGTGCACAGAGCTCAACCCACTTCAAATCAGCAGCCATCCCCTTCCCTTCCCCATAGGTTTTGGTAGGTGTATTGACTGAAATAAAAATCATGTCTGCCTCCTCAATTCCCTGCTCAACCTCTTTGGAGAAAAACAAGTTTCTCCCTCTAGCTTCGGCAACTACCTCGGCCAAACCAGGTTCGTAAACTGGTAAAAAACTTAAATTATCGTGATTCCAAGCATCAATTCGAGCAGCATTGGCATCTACTACCACGACACGAATAGCTGGACATTTGAGTGCCAAGACAGCCATTGTAGGTCCTCCCACATAGCCTGCTCCGATGCAACAAATCGTATTTATTTTTTTCATTATTTGCTTTACTCGAGTCAACAAAAAAAATTGAGCAGCACAAAAAACTGCCCATCTAAGAATTAGTTCTACAAATAACGGAAGGAATTGCAGTTTTTTAGTAGCAATGGCAACAATTTGTAGGTATAAAAATCAAAAAAAGCAGCATTAATCCAATTGTTTCCTTGTTCACCAAAATTCCAGTTTAAAATTATTGCCTAAAATCCCCAATTTATTTTTAACTTTTTGGGATTAACACCTGAACCCATGACCTACTCAAGCCTTATTCGAGGGCTTATTTGGACCTTGAGCATCGTTTCCTTTTGGAGTTGCTCAGAAAAATCCGCCACCCCTCCTGAATTACTGGAAGGAGAACAGCTGAGTTATAACTTCCATATTCGCCCAATCCTTTCAGACAAGTGCTTTTCTTGCCATGGTCCCGATGCCAATAAGCGAGAAGCGAACCTCCGACTAGATACGGAGGAAGGTGCTTTTGCAGCCTTAAAAGAAAGTCCTGGCAAATTTGCACTCGTAGCAGGAAAACCGCTCAACTCGGAAGTTTACCACCGCATCACAAGCACTGACGCGAGCTTGATCATGCCTCCACCGGAATCAAACCTCAGCCTTACCGATACCGAGATTCAGTTGATCACCCGCTGGATCGAACAAGGTGCTGCCTATGAACCACATTGGGCTTTTACACGAGTAGAAAAACCAAAAGTTCCCTACGCCGATTGGGGCAACAACGAAATCGACCAGTTTGTAGGAGTGAAATTGAAATCTAAAGGGCTGGAACCAAATCCTGAAGCAAGCTCCTTCGAACTGATCAAGCGTGCAAGCTTAGACCTCACAGGACTCCCTCCATCCCTAGAGATCTTGGAAAAATATGCAGGTTTCAAAGGGGGAAACACCTACGATAAATTACTAGACCAATTGCTCAATAGCTCAGCTTATGGAGAGAAAATGGCAATTCTCTGGCTGGATATATCTCGCTACTCCGACAGCTATGGCTACCAAGACGATAACATCCGAAGCCAATGGCCCTACCGCGATTGGGTGATTCATGCCTTCAATAAAAATTTACCCTACGATAAATTCTTGACTTGGCAGCTAGCAGGTGACCTGCTACCCAATCCTACCAAAGAGCAAATCTTGGCAACTGCCTTCAATCGAAATCACAAATACACTGAAGAAGGTGGTATCATTGAAGAAGAGTACCGTGTCGAGTATGTGTTGGACAAAACCAACACCTTCAGTAAAGGTATCCTCGGCATCACGATGGAATGTGCCCAGTGCCATGACCACAAGTATGATCCTGTATCTCAAAAGGAATATTACCAGCTCTATGCTTTTTTTAACAACTCCCAAGAAAAAGGCTTTGAGGGGGATGTGAGTGTGTCCAAACCAGCAAAAACGCCAATTCTTTGGGTAGAACGAGACGATTTGGATGGCATCCTAAGCTTCATCAATCATCAAGACACAAGCAAACTGAGTATTTCTGTGATGGGTGAATTGGAAGAGAAAAGAACTACCTACATCCTCAATAGAGGGGCATACGATGCTCCTACCCTACCTGTAGAAGCATCTACCCCCACTTCCATCTTATCCTTCTCGCCCTCCTTTGAAAAAAATCGACTAGGACTTGCCAAGTGGACCACTAGTCGGGATAATCCACTTACAGCACGTGTATTTGTCAACCTAATCTGGCAAGAAATCTTTGGAAGAGGGATTGTCAAATCTGCAGGTGATTTTGGGATGCAAGGCGACCTCCCTACCCATCCTGAACTCCTCAATTGGCTAGCAGCAGATTTTATGGAGCAAGGCTGGAACATGAAAGGACTACTCAAAAAGATCTTACTTTCAGCCACTTACAGACAGTCAGCAAGTATTTCTTCCAAGCATATGGAGATTGACCCTGACAACTTTTATTTAGCCCGAGCTCCACGAATTCGGCTTCCTGCTGAAAATATTCAAGACCTCGTACTTGCTTCAAGCGGGTTATTGGTAGGAGAGATTGGAGGACCAAGTGTTAAGCCCTACCAGCCCTCGGGGCTTTGGGAAGCGGCTACTTCTGGTCGTGGGGTACTCGCCAACTACCAACAGGATACCGGCAACAAATTGTATCGCAGAGGAATTTACAACTTCATCAAATTAACAGTTCCCCCACCAAAAGCGATCATCTTCGACTCGAGCAATCGAGACCGATGTGAGATCACTCGAAATCGAACCAATACCCCGCTGCAAGCACTCGCCATGATGAATGATCCCATGATTTTGGAAGCTGCTCGTGTATTGTCTACCCGACTTTCCGAAAAATTCACCCAATCGGATCAAGCCATAGGCGAAGCATTCAAACGAATTGTGTGTCGAGAATTGAAGACCGAAGAAAAAGAATTGCTCCAAAATTACTACAACACCGAGCTTAAACATTTCCAAACGAATCCAAAAGACGCAGCGGCGATCTTGGATGTTGGGGAGTACCCCATCCTACCTCGAGCCATCACCCCACAAAATGCAGCACTCATGCAGGTGATTATCAGCCTCTACAATTTGGAAGAAACCATTACTAAAAGTTGATATGGACAAAGAATTTTTAGAACAAGGACTCAATCACAATCGAAGGAAATTTCTTTCCCGCGTGAGCCTTGGCTTAGGAAGTGTTGCCTTGGGGTCTTTATTGATTCCAGACCTATTCTCAGGAAAAAAGGAAGCCGAAGAATCTTTAATGCGGGCATTGCCCCATTTTGCACCTAAGGCGAAGCGCATTATTTACCTCTTTCAAAATGGTGCCCCTTCCCAGTTGGAAACTTTTGATTACAAACCACAACTGATAAAAAGTTTTGGACAGGAACTTCCCGAATCCATCCGCGCGGGACAGCGTCTCACAGGAATGACTGCCGGACAAAGCTCCTTTCCATTGGTGGGCTCCTACTTTGATTTCAACCAATACGGACAAAGTAGGGCTTGGATCTCTTCTCTTTTCCCACACATCTCTTCTGTGGTTGACGACCTTTGTATCATCAAATCCATGCATACCGAAGCGATCAACCATGATCCGGCACTTACCTTTTTCCAAACAGGAGCCCAGGTAGGCAATCGCCCTAGCATGGGCTCCTGGCTGAGCTATGGGTTGGGAAGCGAAAATGAAAACCTTCCTGCCTTCTGTGTGCTTCTCAGCCGGGGCAAGGGAAATGGACAAGGGGTCTACTCAAAATTGTGGTCAAGTGGCTTCTTGGATGCAAGGCACCAGGGGGTACAGTTCTCGAGTTCAGAAGATCCTGTCCTCTACCTCTCCGATGCAGAAGGCATGAGCAAGAATCAACGAAGAAGGATGCTGGATCAGCTGGCAGCCATGAATGAACTTAGCTACCAGGAGTTTAATGACCCTCAGATCACCACCAAGGTTCAGCAATACGAGATGGCTTTCCGTATGCAAACTGCCGTTCCGGAAATCACCGATGTCAGCAAAGAACCAGATGCAGTAGTGAAGCTGTATGGACCAGATTGTCTAGTACCAGGAACCTATGCCGCCAATTGCCTTTTGGCACGGAAACTTTCTGAAAATGGAGTTCGGTTTGTGCAGCTGTACCACCAAGGCTGGGATACGCATGACAATCTCCCCAATCAGATGATTGGCCAAGCCAAAGATGTAGATCAAGCTTCTGCTGCATTAATCACTGATCTCAAGCAACGAGGGCTTCTAGATGAAACCTTGGTGATTTGGGGTGGGGAATTTGGAAGAACGAACTACTGCCAAGGAAAAATCGCTCCCGAAAACTATGGACGCGACCACCACCCACGCGCATTTTCCATATTCATGGCCGGTGGAGGTGTGAAATCTGGGATGGTCTATGGTGAAACGGATGATTTTGGATACAACATCCAAGAAAACCCGGTTCATGTCCACGATTTCCAAGCTACAGTCATGCATCTGATGGGCATAGACCATGAGAAACTGATCTACAAACACTTGGGAAGAAGGTACCGACTGACCGATGTTCATGGCAAAGTAGTATCTGATTTAATTGCCTAACCTCTACTCCAGTTGAATCTCTTGAAGCCTAAAATTTTACTTGAAAATCTCCTCATTTTTTGGTGTGGATTAACGGCTATTCTACTTGTTGGAGGAGAAAATTTACAACTTCCAACTTGGCTACAGGTAGTGGGAAGGTTGCACCCCTTGCTCCTGCACTTCCCAATTGTCCTCCTGCTTTTGGGCGCTTCGCTGCTGTGGATTCGAGATGAAAATCGAATGCGCTACTTCACTTGGCTCCTATTGATTGGAGCCAATCTAGCAGGAGCAACAGTGGTGGCGGGACTTTTCCTCGCCACAGAGGACTATTCCGGTGACGCCATTTCCTGGCATAAATGGACTGCAATCAGCAGCCAAGGAGTTGCAGTGGCGCTTTACTTCTTGCGTGATCGTGCCATCACTATCCTACGCTCCCTATCCCTTAGCCTCGCCTTACTTCTGGTGCTTGCAGGTCATTACGGCGCTGCACTTACCCATGGAGAAGATTTCTTGCTTGCTCCTTTGCAGCTAACGAGCGAAGAACCTCTTTCCCTAGCCGATGCAGAGGTTTTTAGAGATCTTGTTCAGCCAATTTTTGAATCAAAATGCATTGCTTGTCACCAGGAAGGAAAAATCAAAGGCGACCTACGTTTGGATCTTCTTGCTGGCATCGAAAAAGGCGGGAAGTCTGGAGCGCTCTTTGTGGCAGGTAAACCTGAACTTTCCTTGCTTATCCAACGCATCCACCTCCCGCTAGAGGAGGAAGAGCACATGCCTCCAAAAAATAAGCTTCAGCTTACCGAAGAGGAGCTGGAAATTCTTAGCCTTTGGGTGAGCTCAGGTGCAGCCTTTGATCAAAAAGTGATGGATCTCCCCCAGGAAGAACCCCTTTTCCAACTGGTGGCTTCTCGATTTTCAGCTCAAAAATCTTATGACTTTTCAGCTGCTGACCAAGATGATGTTGCGGAGCTAACCACCTTTTTCAGAAAGGTAAGACCCATTTACCCAGGATCGCCCGCGCTAGAGGTTGCATATTATGGATCCTCCGCTTTTGATGCCAAGTCCTTGGCAGAGCTCAAGGTAGTCCAAGATCAGGTGGTCAAACTCAATTTGAGCCGCATGCCTCTTGAAGAAGCAGACTTAAGTTTACTAGCTGGTTTTCAAAATCTTGAGTCGCTTTACCTCAACTTTACTTCCCTAACAGGAAATCAACTCAAGGAGCTGGTAACCTTACCCAAACTTGAAGTTCTAGCCATTTCAGGAAATACACTGGATGAGGAAGGAATCAAAGCCTTGGTAAGCATGCGAAAGCTACGGCACCTTTACCTCTGGCAAACCGGACTCAAAGAGCAGCAAAAAAATCAATTGACTAAGGCGCTATCCACTACTCAACTTGACTTTGGCTATGAGGGGAATGGAGTGATTTACGCCCTAAATCCACCAAAAATAAAGTTTGAAAGCACCCTATTTGAGGGGGAAACTGAGGTAAGCTTAACACATCCCATTCGATCTACTGAGATACGCTACACGCTAGATGGAAGCCTCCCAGATAGTGTAAGCAGTCCCATTTACAAAGAACCCATCGTGCTCAACGCATCTACACCCATCCGAGCGAGGGCCTTTGCTGCAGGTTGGATAGGAAGTACAGCTACTAAAGAACTTTTGATTAAAAAAGGGATCACCCCAACTACCTACAATTTAGTCAATCCCCCCAACCCAAAATATGCTGCGAAAGGAGCTGCCAGCTTGTTTGATGGCATAAAGGCAAAAGCCAATCATACCACTGGAGATTGGTTAGGATTTTCAGAAAAGCCTTTAGACATCACCGTAGCTATTGGATCAGCACAACCAAAACTTCTGGAAGTAAGTTTTCTCCTGCATGAAGGAGCCTACATCTTTCCTCCACAAACTCTTGAAGTGTGGATTGGGAATAAAGGAGTATGGAAAAAAGTAACTAACCCAGCACAAGCTAGTTCCACCAAGGTGGAAGAACCTCGATTTGGTTTAGTATCGATTCCCTTACCTGCTGGCCCAATGGATCAAATTCGCTTGAAAGCACAGCCCATTTCCAAATTACCCAGCTGGCATCCTGGTGCTGGTGCCAAAGGTTGGGTATTTGTAGATGAAATTTTACTGCACTAAATCTTTACTTCCCCTTGCCATGGCTGCTACCGCCTACCACAACTATCAGCTGCTCCTTACTGAAAAAATGGAGAAGGCTTTCCAGCAGGAAAAAGAAATTAGGGAAGCCGCTTCCTACATTTCAGCTGCCTTAAAAAATAACGGCTGGATTTACGCCTGTGGTACGGGTCATTCCCACATGCTGGCTGAGGAAGTTTTTTATAGAGCTGGCGGCTTTGCTCGAGTTCGTCCACTTCTACTTCCGAAGCTAATGCTACATGAAAGTGCCACAGGAAGCACCGAAGAGGAACGAAAAGAGGGCTATGCCCCTCTCCTTTTTCAAGAGTATGAAATCACGGAAAAAGATGTATTACTAATTTCTTCGAATTCAGGAAGGAATTCAGTCCCTATTGAATTGGCTAGTTTTGCGCGGAAGAAGGGAGCAAAAGTAATGGTCATCACCAATTTGGCGCATAGCAAATCCGTATCATCTAGGCACTCCTCTGGACTCAAACTGTACCAACTGGGAGATGTGGTCTTGGATAATTTCGGGGACATTGGAGACTCCGCACTTTACCTAGAAGGCTTAATAACGCCGGTTGGACCTACCTCTACCGTAATCGGTACTGCAATCTTGCAAGCGGTTTGCGTTGAGGCTACCGCACAACTTCTCGCTCAAGGGATTGTACCAGAAGTTTTTGCGAGTTCCAACTCTGATCAAGGAGCAACCCACAATGAAGCCTTGCTCGAAGCCTACAAGCCCTTAGTCAAGATGCTTTAATTAACACCGGAACTCAAGCCGCTTTTTCCGGAGGGCATAAACAGCTTAAATCGAGGCGTATATCCAGGTCTTACGTAAATTGGTTCTCTGTAAATTGGGGAGGTTTCCGTTGGTTCTTGCCCAGAGTCCGTGTAGCGAATCAACATTCCTGGAAATCCTGAATTTACCATCACTTGTTCATTGATAATTGAAACACCTGGTTTGGGAAGTCTAAATTCAACTCCACCAAAGATGTGCTCAAGTCGTGGGAGTTCGCGCTGACTCACGAGATTCACAAACTGGTTCCATTCTTTCGCTCTTCCTACCTTCATTTCGACTTCTGTCGCTTGATTCGACCAGTCAGGATCTCCATTCCACGCGCGTTCTACGTAGCCCAACATTTTGGGGAAAAGGTAATATTCCAGCATTTCGCCACCTTTAATCGTTTCTGTCCATATTTGTCCAGAAACACCGATGATATTCTGGCGACCTTGGTCAGTTAGTTTAGTGAATTTTTGTGCTTGCTCCGACCAGTTCCAGGGCTTGCCATCGATGGTTTGATCATGAGACAGGTATAATTTCCCGGGCACGGCTTTCCAGGATTGATACAAATCGACTACCCCACTCCAACTATGCCCTCGCTCATCAGGATCCCAGGAGTAAGCCAGATCAAAGTAGAAATTGGCGCTAGAACAAATAATAACCGGGTAGCCTGCATTCGCAAGTTTGTAGGCCATGTCTTCTCCACCCCAGCCTGCTACTGCATTCCAGGCATAGAGTTTCCAATCTTGGTTGGCGAATTTTAGATTGGGACTAACTGAAGCAGTACCGTGGGTCTGACCAATTTCTTCCCATCCACCCATCTTCCAGCCGTACTTTTGAAGAATGGTCGCAGTTCGCTCACGGAAATAATCGATCAGATCACCTGTTTGGAGTTGGGGGTTTTTAGCCAAAAAGTCTGCACAAATAGGAGATGCGGTCCAGACACCCTTGGGCACCTCATCTCCTCCACTGTGCCAATTTTTAGCCTCCACGCCTGCGGAAGCATACATTTTACCAATTTCAACGACTAGCTTTTCGTAGAAAGCATAAGTAGATTCTTGGCATACGCACACTGTATTGCCTTTGAAATTTTGTGCAGATAGGTACTTGGATTCATCTTCTGGATCCGCCAGTCTGTAGGCAAGTGCTTCTTTCTCCTTTCCGGCCTTCATGAAGGTTCGGTATCGCTTTTCCATTGCCAAGATTGCAGCTCTAGAATGTGCAGGTACACCGAGTTCAGGGATCACTTCGATGTTTCTTTCCTTGGCGTAGGTTAAGATTTCCTGAAAATCTGCTGCTGTATAGAAGCCAGTGCCCGAAGTACTTTGGTTAGGATCTGCTCCAGAAGCATAGTAAGGCCATAGAAATTCGGACTCATCCACAGAAAAGCCTCTACGGCCTCCGAATTCGGTCAATTCTGGCAACCCTGGAATTTCGATTCTCCATCCCTCGTCATTGGCCAAGTTGAAGTGGAATACATTCAACTTGTAGAAAGACATGAGGTCCAAGAGTTTGAACACTTGTTCCTTGGATTGGAAGTTGCGAGCGACATCCAAAAACAGGCCTCGATAACCAAATGCCGGAGCATCTTCAATTTCTACCTGAGGAAGCATAAGTTCTTGCACCCCATCCTTCCAAAATGCGGGAGGCAATAGCGCCAAAAAGGAATTGACCCCATACAAGGCTCCAGTCGTGCTTGAGGCCTGAATCAGTACCTGTCCACTTGTGGTTTTTAGCGTATAACCTTCCTTAGGTAGGGAGGCTACCTGCTCCAATCGAATCTTCAAGACAGGTGCTTTGCCACTAGTTTTGGATGAAAATCCATTTTTCAGCGTAGCCTCCAGGTATTCTT